>JBMFUY010000091.1:0-9259 GCA_049966275.1 bacterium | reverse complement strand
CACATTCCGTTTCTTTTTTTCTAATATTCGAAGAATACCTATATTTGACACAGGCTTTTCACTCATTACACAAACTTTCCTATTCCGAAAACGCATTTTTAGTAAATGTATGTTTATAAAATGATTTGTCAATTTTCAACAGTCTCAATACTATCTTAATGTTGTAATAATGCTCTGTGTAGCAGGGGAGATAACATAAATAGAATTGGTGAGTATATCTGTTACATAAGCCTGGTTTGAGACCTGATCAATTATAATGTGCTGTGGTAGTCCTAATCCAAGAATAGTTTTTATCTGTTGAGCAGATGATGTGGAGAACGTAAACATATCATTATTGTTAAGCTCTATACTGCCAGGCTCTATGTAAAACGATACGGCATCATTATTTGCATCAAAGAAAGAGCCGTTCATTGCAGGCATGGGCTGTAAACCTGATACAGTTCCAATTACAGAATAATCCTTTCGTGTAGCATTATAAATAACGCTCCAGGTTTCAGTTTGTGTGGTGCAATCATTTGTATTTATAACAGGAATGGATGGTAGATTGGGAGATGATATGCTGGTTGTTAGTGTTACTCCTGAATGAGAACTTGGGATTGCCGGTATTTCACATCCATAATCAATATTTATAAAATGAACATACCCATTTGCATTTGCTATTATGCCAAGGTATGAGAAATGGTTGTCATCCAGTATCACCCTTTGTGGGGTTATAGCCATATCGTATGGAACGCCTGGTAATGTAAATTCATATCCTGTATTTCCTGAATTCAGGTTAATGGACTCAAAGTTGAAACTTGTACCACTCATTACTATTGCATACAGCATTGTGGAATAATTGTTTAATGCATGCATTACTGTAACAGGATGATCTGTTGGCACCCTTTTTACCTCTTCAAGTGTTACAGGGTCTATAATAGAGATGAAAGGCTGATTCTGATAAGAAACAATGATGTTTCTTTTGTCCGGGGTAACAGTCATATCAGATGGGGTAAAATAAATAGAGGTATATGTGAATGGTGTTATAGTGCTACTTACAGTAAAGGATTGAAGGTAAAAATTATTCCCATTAACATCGATTACATACAACATAGAGGTTGAACTGATAAGTTGTGCCTTTAAGGGAAAACCTTTTAAAGCAACAGTACATGTTGTCTGATTGGTCAGAAGATCCATGGATTCAAGAAACCCGGTTGCCTGTGTAAAACCAGCAATATAAAGGTAGCCATTGTTATACTCCAAAGCATTGGGATAAATGTTTAATGGTATTGCACTGTATACGCGTGTTTGTGTTGTTATGGGTAAAACACTGTTAGTTAATGTATTTATTTCAGAAACAGTGCCGGTAAACATATTTGCTACAAATAAAGTTCTGGTGTTTGACACTGGAAGATAACCAAGCGTCATTGAATATGGGTACGTAAAAGTGGTCTGTGTAGGTGTAGAAGTACTGCATGATGAAAGTATAACTGCAGAGCCAAAAAACAATAGTAAAACGAATCTCTTCATTTTAGTGTATCCACCAGAGTGAAGTTTGTTAAATCTATTACATCCATGCTATTGTCATTGTAATTTAACACATAAAGATAATGCTGATCCGGTGACATAAGCATTGCAAATGGGCCATTGCCAACCCCTATTATTCCTATTACTGTTTCAGAATTGGTATCAATAACATATATCTTATCTGAGCTATAACATGCTACAAAAAGGGTTGAACCATCAGGACTTAAAAGCATTGCCTGAGGTGATCTTCCAACCTTTATATAGTTTTCTATAGAATTGTTATAGGTGTTGATCACAACTATACTATCAAGCCCAACATAACTCACAAAGATTTTACTCATATCTGGTGTCATGACAATATCCTTGGTAACGGGTGTTGCAGTGCCTATCCTTGAGCCTGGATAATTAAGTATGTTTATCAAACCGCTTGATGATGTGGTGTAAAATGTAAAATTATCTCCGGCAACGTAATTGTATAAAGGTTTATAAATAGTAAAACTTATAGCACCATTGTCAGATGTATAGGGTAATCCAACCTGTGCTCTGTTGGTCATTTCCCCGGACACTGACCCGTTTACCTCAAAATCCGATGTTGTGGATGTGTATGTTACAGTCCATAGTTCTGATTTAGTAATACAATTGTACGTTTGAACAGTGGACATGGTAGCCACATTACCAGGCGTTACACTGTTAAATACAGGTGTTGAAGCAGAACTTGGAAACATAGGGTTAAATTCACAGTGGTTGTTTATAGAAACAACAGAAATGTTGTTGTCAGCTCCCCTTGTAACATATGCATATATATCAGGTGGTTGATTGTTTATAACCACGGGTGATGGCGTTACTACTGCATTTAAGGGTGCAACACCTATACCATTATTTGTAAGCGGGATCCTGTATAGCTCTTTTTGTAGTGCTGAAGAAACAATGGATACATCGTTTGAAGAAAGATTACATACAAGCATCAATGGATCACCATTGATATCGCCGACAGGGGTGATTGAGACCGGGTTCTGATCCACAGATATGGTTGCTGTAACCTCATTTGCAGCAGTATCAAATATTAAAACTCTATTATTTTCTCTGTCAGCAATCCATAAAAGCCCTGTTGTTGGTGAGAGATAAGCACCTGCAACCAATGAAATGTCAGAGCCTTTGTATCGTATGGGTACATCTGCAATATAAGATGGTTGTGCTGGTGAGGTAATAGAAATTTTAGAAATATAGCTTGAACAGTATTTTGAATCCATATTACTGTTAATTACATACAATAGATTATCCGGTAACATAACCATGGATACAGGTCCATCCATAGCATTGGATGGTGGTGGGGTACATTTGGGCGTATAAACGCAGCCACCTGTAATAAGTATAAATATTATCAATAGTATTACATGTTTCATCAGTACTTCTTTAATATATAGTACTGCTGTCCTATACTGAAGATATTATTTATTGTCCAGTAAAGGACAAGACCGGACGGAAATCCCCAGAACAAAACGGTTAACATGATTGGCATGATCCAGAGAAGCATTTTTGCCTGAGCTTGATCCGCTGTGGTAGGAGTAAGCCATTGTTGAAAGAACATTGTTAACCCCATTATTAATGGTAGAATATGAATACCTATATGAAACCCAAACAATGATAATGTTCCAATGCTATCAGGAGATGATAGATCATTTATCCACCATATAAATGGTGCATGCCTTAATTCAATTGAAGATAAAAGTACCTCATATAGAGCAATAAATATAGGTATCTGTAATAAAATAGGAAGACATCCGCCCAATGGATTGATCTTGTATGTTCTATAAAGGTTTGTTGTTTCTCTGTATAGTCGTTCTTTGTCATTTTTGTATTTTTCTTTCAGTTCATTTAATTTTGGAGCGATCTTTTGCATCTGACGCATAGATTTAAAACCAGCCTGTCCAAGCGGGAAAAGTATGATCCTTATAAGGATAGTTAAAATGACGATGGACCAGCCATAATTATGTACAAATTTATTTATAAATCTAAGCACATAAAAAATGGGTTTTGCTATTACATCTGCCCAGCCAAAATAAAGTGCTCTATCCAGGGCAAAGCCTACAGATTTCAGCACGTCAATGTTTTTAGGACCAAGGAATACTGTGTATGAAATGCTGTAACTTGAGGAAGGGGCGACTGTTACCGGGTTATATATGTACGTCAGTAACAATGGAATTAATCCATGTTGAGATGATTCTGTCCGTGTTGCATAAAGATATGAGGGTGTTGAGGCATGAGGTATAACTGTCTCAATGAAATATTGGTTTTCCATGCCAAACCATTCTATGTTTCCATAGTAAGATTTGGATAGATTTAATGATTTTGTTTCTATAGTATCTCTGCTGTTGTTTATCAATACGATTCCGTCAGCAATATTGTATCTTGAGCCAAGCTCTCCGGACAATCCACTCCAGTTAATACCAAGCCTTTCTGTAAGGGGTTTGTTGGATATGTTTTTAACATCAACTGTTATAGTGGCAGTGTAAGAATTACCATAAAACGTGATACTTTTCTTCAGGATAACAACACCAGCATTATAGGTACAGACTATTGTATCATGAGAGCCCTTGTTGGTAATGTTGATATTGTACCTATCACACGCGTAATTTATGTTTGCCGGTATTGTAAAGCTTGAACCATCATAACTTTCCCACATAGGAAAAGTAATACCTTTTATATTTCCTATTAAATCAACCAGAGGACTATTGGACTCAAGCGTTTCTTTGTAATGCTTTAAGTACCAGTGCATTATTGATAATTTGTCAGTGGTAAACTCAGCGTTGTATAAAGGTGTATCTACATGTACTATTTTTACATTAGTTTTGGGTTGATTGGTGGTAAAAAATGATTGTACATTTTGTTCAACGGTCTGAGCGGGCTTCGTGCTCTCCTGAGTTGATTTAGCTGGTGGGGTTTTAACGTTTGGTTTTGGAGCAAAAAACCATTGATAAATTACAAGGACAAGAAAAGATAAAACTATTGCTAACAGGGTTCTTTTTTCCATAGTTATGGTACCGGATCATCTCCACCTGGATGAAATGGATGACATCTTAGAACCCTTTTTGTTGCCAGTATGCCACCTTTGAATATGCCATACCGTCTGATAGCTATAATGGAGTATTCAGAACAGGTAGGATTATACCTGCATGTAGCTCCAAATAATGGAGATATGAAGATTTGATAGATCTTTATAAGGTGTACTACAATCCAGTCTAACACCAATCTTACTTTGTGCATAATAACCTTTCCAATTCTCTTTCAATGTCTCTGTATCCGGGTTTACCAATATTATTTTTTGCTATGAAAACATAGTCTGCCCGCATCAGGTTATGCTTGTTTAACCTGAAAAAAACCCTTATCAATCTTTTAATTCTATTCCTTTTCACAGCATTACCAGCTTTTTTACTAACGATAATTCCTAACCTAGGCATATTCAATTCATTAGGGGCAATAAGTACGAAAAAATGAGTAGTCTCAATCTTTGTACCTTTGTGTTTTATTCTCTCAAAGTCGTACGATGATACTATCTTTTCCTTTTTGTTTAGACCCTGACTTTTTAAAATGGCTTTCCACCGATAGCAACTGTTATACGATGTCTTCCCTTTGCTCTTCTTCTACTCAAAACAGCCCGGCCGGAACGACTTTCCATCCTTGCAAGGAAGCCGTGTGTTCTTGCCCTCCTTATATTGTGAGGTTGATATGTTCGTTTCATACTCTTTCTCCAATGTAAATGATTTATAGTGGTAAACATATATGTATACCATTTGTCAAGCAACAGCAAGAAATATTTTTTATTTCACAGATGTCTTTTACAGACTGTGGATTATGGTAACGATTGAAAAGTTTGTGCATTTATTATAATAAAAGGTACACATGTCAGAACGAAGTATACTTATTATAGATGATTCTACTCAAATAAGGGAAGAGATAAAGTCTGTACTGAAGAGTACAGATATGTTTGATAAATTTTATGAATCATCTGATGGTATGGAAGGGTTTAAAATGATGTTTTCAAACCTCCCGGATATCGTGATCTGTGATCTCGTGATGCCGGGTCTGGATGGATTGAAATTCCTTAAATTAAAAAGGGCACGAAGAGAATTTGATAAGATTCCAGTGTTGATCCTGACAAGCATGGATAATCTTGGGGATAAGGTTAGAGCACTTGCTGAGGGGGCTCAGGACTATATTACGAAACCATTCAGTTCTCCTGAACTTGTGGCAAGGGTAAAGGCACACCTGAGAATAAAACTTTTACAGGACGAGGTTATTGAAGCTAAAGAAAAGTTAGAAGCTCTATCGAACAATACACAGCAGATGATCAAGCTATTACAGGATGAACTTATAGCAACAAAAGAAAAACTTGAAGCAATGTATAATACTGATGCCCTGACAGGTCTTTACAATAGAAAGTTTTTTATAAATTTGCTTGAGAATGAATTTGAAAGAGCAAAAAGTTACAACACTCCTTTATCATTGCTTTTAATTGATATGGATTATTTCAGAAGGGTTGAGGAAGTATGTGGTCCTTTAATAAGCGATAAGGTTCTTGGTATGGTTGCCAATATTTTTAAAACCGGTTTACGCAAAATAGATGCGTGTGCCAGATACGGTGGTGAAACATTTGCCACCATGCTTTCAAATACAGATGTAGCAGGAGCTATGTCTATAGCTGAAGCATACATGTATGAAATGAAAAAACAAAATTTCTCTGATATTTGCCCCGGGATAGATACGTTAACCTTTTCAATTGGTATTGCATGTTTACCGAACAATGATATAAAGGATGTAAAATCGTTTATCAAATGTGCGACCGATGCACTTTATGAGTCTAAAAGGAATGGAAGAAATATGATCACAATCTTTCACGCAAGGCAGGAAGAATAATAAATTTCTGAAATCGATATGATGATAAGCTTTTAAGAAGCAAACCTTTTATTGTAGCGGTTACCTGTTGATCTCCGAACTGTGTGCCTGTGTCTGGTGAAATGCTAACGAGTCTGGTACCTGACAGGAAACTGTTGCAAACATTTGCATAAGGATTTGATGAAGGACCTGTGGAACAGCTACTTATTATGATCAGTATAGGGAAACATGCGAATAAAAGAAATTTTAAATAATCTTGACGCATATACAAGTTTGTAATAGTAATACCAATAGATATCAATAATTTTATTGGAACGATTAGAGGGAGAACATGTAATTATGAAAAGGCTCACAATCTATATTGTAAGTTTGTTGTTTATCGTTTTTAGCAACCAATTTTGCAATGCCCAGAGTACAGACCCTGAAGCCCCATTTGGAGCAACCAATATCAATGCTGAGGTTGGTAATGGAGGCTTAAGTGTGGGTATCTCTGCTCATGGCACAATCACGGTGTTAAGATGGCCAAGTCCAAGTTATTTTGATCAGTTGAACTATAAAACAGCTACACATGGTTTAACTATAACATCCTCTGCAAGAACACTGCCTCATTTTGGTGCAGCGGATAATATGGGTAGTTTTGCTGGTTTATACTTTACAGCTGGTATGCCTGTTTCAGGCATGGTCTGGTTAAGGGATCCAACCTTTACAACACAGCAATATTACGATTCTCCGGATTCCGATGTTGTTGTTACCAGATACACTTCTGTAGAAGCGGGTATACAGGTGATCCAGTATGATCTTGTTATGACAGATAGAGATGTACTCGTAAGACACTATGTTATAAACAATTTAAATTCCTCGCCCATAGAAAAATTGTCTTTTGTTTACTATGAAAACATGGCGCCATGTTTAAATAAAACAATTTATATACCAACAGATGATTGGGCAAACGATAGTGTAAATGACTATGCATGCTTATACGACAGTATAAATAATGAGCTGATACATTTCATGCCAGGGGATCAGGATTTCTCTCATATTACAACCTTATTCTCCAATACCCCATCGCAATCCGATGTAAACAACTTTATCTCAACTATGTCTGCTTTACCTGATGGAATATATGCTGTTATAGGATTTGATTTTATCCCGGATAGTTATCAGGTGGGTAATGATGCGACAACCCTCTGTCCCTCAGGTAGGGGTGTTTCAACATCATATGTCCCACAGGACGCGTATGTGTCTGCTTACAGTGGAAAATTGCCAGATAGCCCTGCTGCCCAGTGTCAGGCGAATGCTGCAGTTATAAAACAGTTTTCGCTTGCTTCAAAAGGGCAGATAGAATTCACAGTTTATTTCTCATTGGCAAAAGATTATAACAGTGCAAAAACAAACCTGAATTATGCACAGCATCTTGGTTGGAATGCTATATATACCAATACGAACGCGTGGTGGACACGATGGTTGAGTTTAGCGAGATTACCAAACGTAAACGATTCCCGTATTATAAATTTTTCAAAACGTGCTTTGATAACAATAAAGCTTGCCACTGATAATAATACCGGAGCTATTGTTGCCTCCATTTCCACGCAGCCCCCTTATGCTGAAGATTGGCCAAGGGATGGTTCTTTTATAAATTATGCCCTTGATGTTGCTGGCTATCATGATATGGTTACAAAGCATAATATATTTTACACTAAGGTGCAAAGGCAAACTACCACCACACAGGGACCGGCTGGAAGTTATGACATGAATTTCTATGCTGATGGAATGCCTGGAGGACCAATACCTTTTGAGATAGATGAGACAGGACTTGCAGTCTGGAGCATGTGGATACATACACAATTTCTGGGTTCTGCATGTGAGAGACTGCACTATGCCCAACAGGTTTGGCCTGCAATTAAGCTTGGCACACAGGCACTTGTGGATTGTAAGGATCCTACAAATAATCTCCAGTGCTATGCCAATGAAGATGATAATCCTGTTGAAACTCAAGGATTACAGGGTGCTATTACTACATGGTTGGGTATAGAATCAGGTATCCATGCTGCAAGGTATCTTAATAAGACAGAATATATTGCATCCTGGCAGGCGAGGGCTGATCAATTAAAACAAGCTATAATTGCTAATTTTTATACAGCATCAGCCTCATATACCTCCAATATTGGAGCAGCATCATGGACAATCTGGCCAGCTGAGTTCCTGCCGTATACCTCTACTATAATGCAGAACCAATCTTCTTATCTTTTACAACAGATCACTCCAGCACTAACATATCAAATTCCGGTAATATTCTATATTGGTAAAACAACATTGGCTTTAGCAACTATGTTTCAGAATGATACAGCTGAATTGAATCTGCTTGATCCTTTAATTCATGATCTTCTGTACAACCTGCCTACACAGGATACTCAACATATGGGTGAGGTTGCTGTAGTGATGTATGATGCAAATGGAAATCCTTATTATCAAAATGAGGTTGCTATTCCACATGTGTGGGAACAATCACTTTCATACCTTACACTTATGGCAAGGTATAATCCTCAAGATTTTGAACCACCTTATATGCTTGAGAACCCTGAATCATGCCCATCCTCTTCTGGATGTGCCTGTAGTACCGATAACAACAGATCGGATCTGATAAGTTTGATCTTATCCGTAATAATTGTGTTGGTATTTCTGTACATTATGAAATTGAATACCAGAGATATTGAATCATAAAGTTTAATAGTCTTTCCTTTTCTATTTTTAATAAAAGTCCTGTCTGCGAAGCAGACAGGGTAGTTAACCCGAAAAATGCGTTTGCAAAATAGGGAAGTTTGTGTAATGAGTGATAACCCCGCGTCAAATATAGGTATTC
>JBMFUY010000090.1:0-9351 GCA_049966275.1 bacterium | reverse complement strand
GATCGCACGACCCATGCTCTGCATGGGTACCCCGAACGAATGAGCAAACTTTCCTATTGCATTTTTCGGGTTAAGGACATTTAAGCCCCTGCCAATTTTTGTCATTATTACAAACATTTTTAAGCTCAAGATTCTTATAGAGTTTGATTAATCCTTTTTTTTCAATATGTTGTCTTTCTCAAAAGCTGGCACGCTCCATGCATCAAACATTGGTATAAAATTAAAAAAGGAGGTAAAAGGCTATGAAAGGACAAAAAGGTTTTACGCTGATTGAGTTGATGGTCGTGGTCGTGATCATCGGTATACTCGCGGCAATAGCGATCCCAAACTTCATCGCTATGGAGAAAAGGTCAAAAGAGGCGTCAGTAAAGGGTGCAATGCATACAATTGATCTTGCAGTTGAGGATTATGCAGTTGGTTCAGGAGGCGTTTATCCTGTAGGTCCACTTGACCAGAATACTGCTTTTTTGACCCATTTGCCTAACAATATTATGCCAAATAACCCGTACGTATCTGGTGCACAGGTAATAGACAAAGGAGGCCCAACTTCCGATACATTAGGTCCCATTCATTATGCTTTGTATAACAGTGGTTGTACTGGTACAGACACACAGGGTGATGTTTCATATTATTTCTCTCCAGATACAAGCCCGACAGCGTGGGCTATGAATGGTTGCAACGATGTGGGCGCGATATTGGCTCCTGGTGGTGTTGCTGGCAAAGGACCTTACTTTGTAGTCCACAACTAATAATAAGTGATATTGCTTAAGAAAAAAATGGTAACCGCAAGGTTACCATTTTTTTTGAAACAAAGGGACACACATGAATAGTTTAATTAAGAAGAAGCTTGAAAATCTGCTGTGATCAAATAATATTATTTAATATGAATGCCATTGAATGCAGGGATATAGAGCTTTATTATAAAAAGGGCTTTTTCAGAAAGAGCCATATTTTAAAAGGGTTGAACTTTACTGTTGAAAAGGGACAGATATACGGCTTTTTAGGTCCGAATGGCGCGGGTAAAACGACAACCATCAAATTAATAAACAATTTCATAAAAAAATCCTCCGGCACTATAAAAATCTTTGGACACGATGCATCAGATATATCAGCAAGGAAATTTATAGGATATATGCCTGAGAATCCTATGTATTATACATATCTAAATGCTTATGAGTTTTTAAGGTTTATCTCCAGTCTTAGAGGAATTGAGAAAAAGGATATTAAAAATATTGATGATGTAATCCATGGGTTTATAAAGCTTGTCGGATTAGATGAATATAAAGATATGCCTATAGGGAATTATTCAAAGGGTATGTTACAAAGGCTTGGTATGGCGCAGGCACTTGTTGGCGATCCTCAGTTACTTATCCTTGATGAACCCATGGCAAACCTTGATCCTATTGGAAGAAAGCTTTTCAGGGATATCTTTCTAAAGTTACGATCAGAGGGGAAAACCCTGTTTTTTAGTACACATATAATACCGGATGTTGAGATGATATGTGATAAGGTAGGCATATTAATACACGGTAAGGTTGTAAAAGAAGGTAGTTTGAACGAGCTATTATCCGGGCATATTGAATATGCGGAGCTCGCCATAAAAGGAGAAAAAATAAACACACTGGTTGATAAATATGCCGCTAACATTTTGAATACCAGTATTAACAATGACACAGTGTTTTTAAAGCTTGATAAACATGTGGATATGGATGTGATTTTAAAAGATATTATAAGCCTTAATCTGAAGCTCGTGGCTCTGGAACAGCATACAGAATCATTGGAAGACATCTTTATAAGAGAGGCTCATAATGAATAGGATATATGCAATTGCCCGTAATACCCTGAGAGAGACCATACGAGACAAGATTGTGTATGTTGTTATATTCTTTATGGTGCTTGGCTTACTTGCATCTCAGCTTATCACACCGCTTACCATGGGAGAGCAGATTAAGATTGTTCAGGATCTCAGCCTTGCATTTCTTTCCTTTTTTAGTGTGTTGCTCGTTATACTTGTCGGCACGTCTTTGTTAAGAAAAGAGATGGAAGGAAGGACTATTTATCTTGTCCTCTCGCGCCCTGTAAAAAGATATGAATTTATAATAGGTAAGTTTATAGGTATGGTAATGTTTGATATTGTGGTGATAGTTATAATGTCAGCAGGTGCATTTGTTAATATCTTGCTTGTTAATAAAGGTATTTATTATTCTATGTGGTATTTTCATGAGTTTCATTATTTTGCAATAGCAGTTGCTATGTTCTTTGTTCTGATGCAATTGATTATACTGAATGCTGTTTCTATATTCTTTTCTGTAATCTCATCTTCATCTATTATAAGCGCTATATTTACCTTTTTTGTGTACCTTGCAGGTATATCTACTGATACCCTAAAACAGCTTGCAGAAACCGCCAGATCACCCATGCTCTTATACATTACGAAATTCTTTTATTATGTTCTTCCCAATTTTGCAATCCTGGATTTAAAGAACAATGCAATTTATGGTGTGATCCCCTCGCTTAGCCAATCCTTCTTCCTTATCGGCTATACCGTGTTCTACTCAGTGTGCCTGTTGTTATTTGCTGTCCTGATATTTGAAGGTAAAGAATTAAAATGATAAAGAAGATTGCTATAGGTATATTCGGTCTTGCATTTCTTATATGCTCTGTTGTTTTTGTAAATGAATATAACAAACATCCACTGCCTAAAAATGCGTTACAGGAGCTCGCATTCTTTCCATCCGGGCCCCTCATAAAGATAGCAGTATTTCATTACGATAATTTTTTTGCAGACATATACTGGATGCAGTCATTGCAATACATAGGAAAACATTTAAGTTCGGATAAGACATTTAACCTGTTGTATCATATATATGATGTCGTGACCAGACTTGATCCAAGATTTATAGATGCCTATAACTTCGGAGCTATCATGCTCGCTCAATACGGCAGGGACAAAACATCCGCAATGGACCTTCTCAAATTAGGTCTGAAGAGGGCCCCCGATAGCTGGGAGATACCATTTCAAGCCGGTTTCATCTCTTATGTAATTTACAAAAACTATAATCAAGCCCTCAAGTATTTCAGAATGGCTGATAAAAAACCTGTACATAAAAAAATAGTGGATGAATACATTGCCTTTTTAAATGCAAAAATAGGAAATATAGAAATTGCTTTGCATATGTGGACAGATATGTATAATAAAAGTAATGACAACATTACTAAGGCTATATGTATGTATAATATATTGAGGCTTGAGGTAGAAAAATACAAAAATATAATAACACAGGCTGTTAATCGTTATAAAGCAGAAGAACATCATCTGCCAGAAGATCTCGGATCACTTGTTTCAAAGGGATATTTAAGCAAGATCCCTTCTGTTCTGTCATGGAAGCCTTTTCAATATGATCCAAAGACAGGTCAGGTAATAACTCCGGATATAACATGGAAAGATGTTGCATTATATCAAAATTCATTAAACCAATAAATATCCATGTATAACTTAAGCACGTCGAAAATGGATCTAAAACAGGTAGCTGGTATCTTACTTTATGCTGTGGTATTCCTATTCCCTCTTATAACTGCAGGTAACCCCTTATTCGGGATGAATAACATAAACGGGCTATTTTTTTCTGAATGTATCATAGCCATAGCAGGCTTCATAGCTATTGGTTTCAATAATGATATTATAAAAACAATGCGGGCATGGACCATGAGTCAGTGGATGGTTGGTTGTAGTGCATTTCTATATGTAATTTTCAACATTGCTGCGATGGCTCATTCTATAAATATGTTTGAGAGCGAAATGTTTGTTTTTATCTACATCAACGGCTTTCTATTATTGTTAAACACATATTTTGTCCTTAACAGGGAAAAGGTGAACACCTTGTTGTTTATACTTGCATTATCAAGTACTGTTGTTGCTCTGGATGGTATATATCAAACAGGTTTCTGGTTTAAACATATTGCTGAAACCAACGAGTCTTTAAACTGGGACATCTTAGAAACTGCCAAAACTACATTTCGGGCACTTGGCACATTTATTCATCCCAATGTTATGGCAGGCTTTTTGCTTATGGTGATTCCCCTCGTGTATATGTTCTTAATAAAAAAGAATAGTAAGCCATTGTTGTTCTTAATGTCTGTTATTGTTACACTGGGGCTATTTATTACATATTCAAGGGCTGCCATTGCCCTTTATATTGTATCATTACCTTTCTTGTTTATAGTTTTAAAAAAAGAAGAAAGTGCCCCAAAAGTAATTACATATATAGGCATTGTTATCGTATCGGCATTGATACTTCTTGTTTTTTTGGTATCATCGTATAACAGGTTAAACAAACAAACACTTGCATCAAAGTATGCACTACCAAAGATCATTGCAACTAACGACATGTCATTTATTGTGAGAAAGGATCTTGCAATAGGTGCGATTGATATAATAAAGCATCATCCATGGTTGGGAACCGGGCCAGGAACATTTAATATTGCATATAGGATGTACCAGCAGGGTGCAATATATTCTAAATATGCGCATAATAATTATTTAGAAATGGCAAGTGAGATTGGCATACCAGGCTTAATCGTATATTTAATATTTATAGGAAGTATGCTCTGGATACTTGGATCAACATGGAAGCATGGTAATAACCTTGCCGGGGTAATACTCATCTCTCTGGTTTTATTTATTTTACACACGTTTGTAGATTTTGATTATGTATCACCCGCTGTTGTCTGGTGTTTATTCCTTTTTGCAGGGGTATCATTAATACTCTCGGAAAAGAACTATGCATATTGAAAAAATTTTAAAGTATTTTTTAATCTCAGCATTTTTTTTAATTTTGATCCTGCTTGAAGGCAGATACACTTTAAGTCAGGATTACGGAAACATTGCACTGGCAAATTCGCAAAAAGGACAATATAAAACTGCCTTTGAATCCGCGAAACATGCGCTTATATTTAACATTCATAACGAAAAAGCTTACGTGGTTATTGCAAAACTTAATCTTTTATTTTTTGAACAAACACATGAACAGGAAGCCTTTCATACAGCTTTTGTTGCAATAAGAAACGCTATAGATAACGACCCTTATGAATCATTTTATTATGATATTGCAGGACAACTGTATATGGCAGACAATGATTTTGCAAATGCTATCCGTATGTATCAAATTGCTGCAACTATTTATCCGCATTACCTATACTTCCAGAATCAATTGGCATTGTTGTATCACCTGACCGACAGAAACAATGAGGCTCTTGCAATCCTTGATAGCCAATCTCAACTGTATAAAGATTATCTGTATGCTTTTCACCCTGATAGTCTTGATATTGTTAATGCCTATTTTCTAAAGGCATGTATCTTATACAAAACCGGCAGGTATGTTGATGTATTAAAACCTCTTGATCAAATCGTTGCTCTTGCACATTCCGGTTTTTCCTTAAACAATCCTGCAAGGAGAGATAGAAGAATGATCACCTTACAGCAGATCACAGCGTTTGCTAACTTTGATAAGGGGTTGATATACAAAAGGCTTGGTGATTATAAAAAAGCTCAAATTTTCTTTGCGGAATCTTATCAAGATATACCTGCATTAAAATCCAATAATAGTTTCCTTATGGTGTTTAATCTTTGCGAGTAACAGACATTTTTTTCTCTAGCTTTTTCTTTCTCGTAAGAGGATGCTCTGCAATTCAAAAAGAGTCGGGTTTATCATTCTTACACATTCGTTTCACTCAGTGTAAATTCCATGAAGCATCTGCTTCTATGAGATTCTTCAGTCGCTTCGCTTCTTCATAGGAAAATTTTGGGGAGGGAAATTTTTATACCCCGTCCTGTCTTCGGCAGTCCACCCCTTTATTAACCCCAAAAATGCGATAAGGAAATTTTTTCATTCATCCAGGGTACCCCATCACTCATTACACAAACTTCCCTATTTCGCAAACGCATTTTTTGGGATAAGAGGATAGACAACTAAAAGAGCTATCCTGTTTTTTACTTATCGTAGAGCATCCCACACATGGGCTTTCCTGGACTGCATATTCCAGAAAAGCCTGAAGGACAATTTTGTTTTAGAATACGGAGCTACTTTCAATTCTTCTTCCCATTTCCCATGACTATTTATTACCTTTTCAACGCAGGACCTGGAAAAATCAAAATATTGCTGAGGAGAAGTGTTCTTTTGTTTGTATAGCTCCTGTTCCTTTGAAAAAAACTCATCCTCCAGTGTTCGTTGTTCCGGAACAATGTTTTTCTGAAAGAAGTCCCACTTGAAGATTGCCTGGCGATGGATCTTCTCATGCATCCACCAGTATGACGCAGGTGAATAGACCCCTGTCTCTCTGGCAGGGAAATAATCTATGTCCCTGCCAACAAGATAAAAAGGCATAAAAACACTGGTACAGGGAGCGGATGAACCTGTTGCCCAGAAAACAGGTGTGCCCGGGCGTAGATGTGCGACAAATGCAGAAACCGATTGACTTGTACGCAGCGGTCCTAACGATGCATGCATGCAAACAGTAGCCATTGATGTCTTATCCGGAGATAGAGGTTGAACGTTATCTCCATGATCCCGAAGAATGGCAAACATTTTTTTAGGAGTCAGGGGGGTATTGTCTCGAACAGCACAGGCAGTGGTTCTGGACTGCCTGTTTGAAGATCGTGAGAAATGGGTGTACAGGGTATCAGAAAAGCACTTTCTAAAGTTAAATGTCTGTCCTTTTTTCAGAAAACCTTTCTTACGTGCGTAGTCCTGAATACCTTTTGAAGAATAGTCGAATTCCTCTTCAATGGTCAGGCCGTTTGAGATGCTTCTAACACCGTTGACCTTTACTCCTACCCAGTGTCTGTTTGCTGTTTCAAGGACATAGGCTTCTCTGGTATCTGCAAAAATAAATGAATTGTGATAATAGAGCTTATGTGCCATGCCGCCGTTACCACCCTGCCCATACCTTTCGATAAGCTCTGTGGTTAACAAGAGCGCGTCATAGGCATTGCTGCAACGCTCAAGTGCAAGTCGTATTAAATCCATGCCAAGCAGTCCTGTATTTTCATAGGGCTCTTTTGTAAAAACCGCTTCATTACCAATGGCAAGACCATGGGCGTTTGCGCCCATCTCACCACCCCACATCCAGAAAGGCTTTGACAGTAATATCTCATTGGTTTCTTTTACCTGAGGGATAGAAATGTATGTACATTGAAGTTGTGAGCCAGGTGTATACGAACTACGCGCAAAGTACTTTAAAAATTGTGCTTCATTGGGTTCTCTATCGCTGTTCTTTGCGAGTATGACAGTTCCATCAGCTGTTGCCTTTGAAGTAGCAACGATTGTGTCACACATGATAGCCTCCTTTCATAACATATAAAAAATATAAGAATGCGTCCGGTTGTATTCTATTATACGATAACCAGAATAGATCCTGTCCCGGTATAACGTGTGCATGTTTGTCCTGTTCATTATTTTGCCTGCTGTATCTCTGCTCTGGTCTTTGGTAGTGCATCAGGATGCACTTCCTGAAGATACTGGATCATCTTTTCCCTGACTTCGCACCTCAGGTTCCATAATGCACTGGAATCAGCAGCGCTCATCAGTGCTCTTAGTTCAACAGTATGTTCAGTGGTATTGGTAACCTGCAGTCCCCATGTCCTGCCATCCCATAGATTAGAAGACTGTAAAATCTCATAAAGCTTGTTGCGAACCTCTCCAACAGGGATGGTATAGTCCACGTAAAAGAATACTGTGCCCAGAAGGTCAGCAGATTGCCTTGTCCAGTTCTGGAATGGTTTTGTAATAAAATATGCAAGCGGAACGACCAACCGCCGTAGATCCCATATTCTTACCACCACATAGGTAACACCAATTTCCTCGATCCAGCCCCACTCACCTTCAATGATCACAATGTCATTGATCCGTATTGGCTGTGTAAGTGCTATCTGTATGCCAGCGATCAGGTTTGACAGAGTGGACTGAGCTGCTATACCAATGATCAAACCTGCAACACCTGCTGAAGCAAACAACCCTGCACCAATGCTACGAATCTCCGGGAAGGTCATCAGCATTACTGAGATCGTAATGATAATTATAACGACCACTGTAATCCTTTTCAAAACCTGCACCTGGGTCAGCACCCTGCGTGCTGTAAGATCGTCCTTTACTTTTATCTGATACTTCGTATCAATCACATCTGAGAGTACTTCGGTCATTCCTATGAGAAACCAGGATATGCCAGCTATGATTGCCAATGAAAGGATATGTTTGATCGCTGAGTGAATCTGGGGCGGCAGATGGAACAGCGGCATGACGAGCAGTACACTGATAACAGGTATGAGAAATGAGGAAGGACCACGAGAATGTCTGACAATGAAATCATCATACACACTTGATGTTTTTTTTGTTACGCTTGAGAGTATCCAGAATAGGATTTTATGAACAATAAGACCAACTACAACAGATGCCACGAGTATTCCAATGGACCATAATAGCCCACTGCTATGTATAATTTTATCAGTCAATGCCAATGCCTCCTTTTTTGAAATATTTTCCGGACCTTAATATTTTCACAGTGCGCATATGAACGTAAGTTACATGTTATTTTATGATAGCATTATATCACAAAAAAAGCATTTGGAAACATGGGTAATTCTTGTAAAAGGCACCTCTGTCATTCTTGGACGAAGCGAAGAATCTACACACCACCATAACTCCCCAACTTCCCCGGCCAATGTCCAATGTCAACAGCCTGTTGAAAAACTCCACTTAAAAAATCATTTATTTCAGGAGTGATAAAACATAGGTAATTAATTTACAGGGAGGTATGATGTTAGGAGAGAAACAAAGGACAGAGCCGATGTTTTACCATATCAAGGTAGAGGAAATGATCCCGGAGAATCATTTGTTACGACTTGTAGATAAGCATGTAGATTTTAGCTTTATAAGAGAAAAGGTAAAACACCTGTACAGTCACACAGGTCCTCCCTTCATAGACCCTGAGATATTACTGAGAATGCTTCTGACAGGATATTTGTATGGGATAAATTCTGAGCGGCGATTATGTGAGGAAGTAAATATGCATATAGGGTATCGATGGTTTGTTGAATTAAATCTTGACGAGAAGGTGTCAGACCATTCTACGTTTTCGAAGAATCGGCATGATAGATTTTGTGAGGGCAAAGTATTCCAGGAGATATTTGATGAGATAGTATGGCAATGTATAAGACATGGGCTATTAACCGGGAGGCATCTTACTGTAGACAGCACGAACATAAAAGCGAATGCATCGCTCAACCCGAAAAATGCGTTTGCGAAATAGGGAAGTTTGTGTAATGAGTGATAACCCCGCGTCAAATATAGGTATTCT
>JBMFUY010000089.1:0-9415 GCA_049966275.1 bacterium | reverse complement strand
AAAAAGTCTTTGTATCTTAGGTGGATCGCAGGGTTGAACGAATGAGCAAACTTTCCTATTGCATTTTTCGGGTTAACTTTTTAACCCTAATAACCCCCTATTGTTTTGACTGTTTCCTGGATTTTCGGGATTCCTTAGGTGTTAATTTTGTTTTAAGCAATCCCTGTAGCTCATCCATAAACTCGCTTATATCCTTAAAGTCTCTATACACAGAGGCGAATCTTACATATGCAACCTTATCAAGTTCTTTGAGCTCAGCCATTACAGTCTCCCCGATCTCCCTTGTCGAAATCTCCTTTTCACCTGCGTCTTCATACTTTTTTGCTATCCGATCAACAACCTTATCAATGGTATCCATACTTATAGGTCTTTTCTCGCACGCCTTTAAAAGTCCCTGTTTTATCTTCTGTCTATCAAATGGCTCCCTTCTATTATCCTTCTTGATAACCATGGTAAGCATATTTTCCACACGCTCATACGTTGTAAAACGAGTATTACACTTGGGACACAGCCTCCTCCTGCGTATTGCAAGGCCATCCTTTGACATCCTTGAATCTACAACAGAGGTGTCCATGAATCCACATTTAGGACATTTCATTGTTTCAGATCATATCCTTGTAAATAGGAAAATCATTGCACAACCTAACAACCTTCTGCCTTATCTCAGCAAGTATTGAATCATTGGTTACGTTTTTTATAGCATCATCAATATACTGCGCTATTAAAGTCATCTCCTTTTCACCCATACCCCTTGTTGTCACAGCAGGCGTACCTATTCTCAATCCACTTGTTATTGTTGGTGGTTTATCATCAAATGGTATTGCATTCTTATTGACTGTAATGCCAGCCTTTTCAAGTGCCTTTTCAGCATCTTTGCCTGTAATACCTTTTGGATTAAGATCGACAAGGAAAAGATGCGTATCTGTCCCGCCTGATACTATCTTAAAGCCTCTCTGTTTCAGTTCTTCTGCAAGCCTGTATGCATTCTTAACTATATTTCTTTGATATTGCTTGAACTCATCTGATAATGCCTCTTTGAATGCAACAGCCTTTGCTGCTATCACGTGCATGAGTGGTCCACCCTGCATACCAGGGAACACCTCTGATCTTAATTGTTTCTCGTACTGTGATTTGCTCATCACCACACCACCTCTTGGACCGCGGAGGGTCTTATGAGTGGTTGTTGTAACAAAATCAGACCATGGTATGGGACTTGGATGGAGCCCTGCAGCAACAAGCCCGGCTATATGCGCCATATCAGTCATAAGGTATGCTCCACAAGCCTTTGCTATCTCTGAGAAACGCTTAAAATCTATTGTTCTTGGGTAGGCAGATGCACCTGCAATAATAAGTTTTGGTTTGTGCTGCATTGCAAGTCTTTCAAGCTCTTCATAATCTATGGTCATGGTATCCTTATTTACGCCGTATGGAATGACCTTATAAAACTTTCCTGAGAAATTAACCGGGCTACCGTGTGTAAGGTGCCCCCCGTGTGAAAGATTCATGCCCATTATTGTATCGCCATAGTTCAGAAACGCAAAGTAAACCGCCATGTTTGCCTGTGCACCTGAATGTGGTTGAACATTAACATAATCAGCACCAAACAATGCCTTTGCCCTGTCTATAGCTAACTGCTCCACAATGTCCATATTTTCACAGCCACCATAGTATCTTTTGCCTGGATAACCCTCTGCATACTTGTTGGTCATAACACTGCCCATTGCCTCAAGCACTGCCATACTCACTATGTTTTCAGAAGCTATAAGTTCAAGGGTTTCCTGCTGTCTTCTTATCTCTGACACAATAGCATTGTAAACCTCTATATCCACCTTCTTTAAATCCTTCATAAAACCTATCTCCTTCCTTGAATTTTCTAAATCAAGGATCTTCTTTATCCTTTTCTCATGCCTGCCACCTTCAAAGAGAGTATTCATCCATATATCAACATATCTTAACGCATCCTCTTTTTTCATTGTCCTGCCGCCCAATGTGATCACGTTCGCATTGTTATGCCTCGCTGCCATTTCAGCTGTGTAATCATCATAAACAAGGGCTGCAATAATACCAGGCTTTTTGTTGGCTGTTATAGCCATACCTATACCAGTACCACAGATAAGTATGCCTTTCTCTGCCATGTTGTTTATTATGGCATCAGCTACCTTCAGGGCATAATCCGGATAATCCACAGACGCCTCTGAGTGGGTTCCGAGATCCAGAACCTCTATATTTTTGCCTTTTAAAAAAGCGACGATCTGTTCTTTAAGAACAAACCCTGCATGATCAGAAGCAACAGCGATCTTCAATCTTCCGCCTTTCTAAATATAAGCACTGCATTTGTGCCACCAAAACCAAAAGAGTTTGACATTGCTATTTTAATATCCTTATTCAAAGGAACGTTTGGAACATAGTTAAGATCACACTCAGGATCAGGTGTCTGGTAATTTATTGTAGGTGGTATTATACCTTTATGCAAAGCCATCACTGTAAAAATAGCCTCTATTGCACCGGCTGCCCCAAGTAAATGACCGGTTGCCCCTTTTGTAGAACTAACTACAAGTTTATAAGCATGCTCTGAAAACACAGTTTTTATAGCAAGTGTTTCTACCTGATCATTATACTTTGTTGATGTGCCATGTGCATTTATATAGTCTACCTGCTCAGGACTTATCCCGGCATCCCTTATTGCAAGGTTCATACACTGGACTGCACCTTCGCCTCCAGGGGATGGCGCTGTAATGTGATAAGCATCTCCATTGGCTCCATAACCAACCAGCTCTGCGTATATCTTTGCACCTCTTGACTTCGCATGTTCATAAGATTCAAGTATAAGCACTCCAGCTCCCTCACCCATAACAAAACCATCCCTGTTGAGATCAAATGGCCTTGATGCGTGTTTTGGATCGTCATTCCTGGTTGACAGTGCCTTCATGTTTGAAAAACCAACAAGTGCGAGTGGTGTTATAGTAGACTCAGCTCCACCGGCAATCATAACATCTGCGAGATCGTTCTGTATATACCTGTAAGCTTCACCTATGGAATGAGCACCTGAAGCACAGGCTGTAGTAATACACAGGTTTGGTCCCATTGCACCCAATTTTATAGCTATGTAACCCGATGCCATATTACCAATGGTCATAGGGATAAAGAATGGCGAGATCTTTCTACTGCCATTGCTCAAAAGCATATCATGATAATACTCTATGCTCTCCAATCCACCCATCCCACTTCCTATTATAACCCCGATCCTCTCTTTTTTAACATCATGCTCGGACAGGCCACTATCCTTGTAAGCCATCATGGTTGAAGCCATTGCATACTGTATGAAAAGAGACATTTTCTTTATATCCCGTTTTTCAATATAATGTTCCGGATTAAAACCTTTTACTTCCCCTGCTATCCGCACCTCATACTTAGAAGGATCGAAACGGGATATGCTGTCAATACCGCACTCTCCATTCAATAGCAATGCCCACGTTTCTTCAACCGTGTTTGCTATGGGATTAACTGATCCCAGACCTGTAACTACAACCCTTTTTTTATTCATTCACACCGTGAGATTTAAGATAAGCTATCGCATCACCAACTGTTTTGATCTTTTCTGCGTCTTCATCAGGTATTGTTATTCCAAATTCTTCCTCCATCTGCATGATCATCTCAACAATATCCAGGGAATCAGCGCCTAGGTCCTCAATAAACTTTGAGCTTGTTTGTATCTGCTCAATATCAAGCTTCAGCCGATCCGCTATAAGCTCTTTTACCTTTTTTTCAAGTGACATATCTTTTTCCTCCTTTTCTTACTTACAGTATAAAAATCTTATTTTGCAAATTTACAACTCTAATACATGCCTCCATCAATATCCACAACAGCCCCATTTATATACCCTGCATCATCCGATAATAAAAAACAAACAACATTTGCCACCTCATATGGATTACCATAACGTCCCATAGCTATTTTCCCCAGGATAACCCTTTTAAAATCCTCCGGCACACCAGAAACCATCTCAGTTTCAATGTAGCCAGGTGCGACTACATTTACAAGAATATTCTTCTTCCCCATCTCCATGGCAACTGATTTTGAAAATCCAATAATTCCGGCTTTTGCTGCAGCATAATTTGCCTGACCGGGGTTTCCTTTAATTCCTACAATTGAAGATATATTAACGATCCTCCCATACCTCTGTTTCAGCATAAGCCTTAAAGCTTCTCTTGTGCAATAAAACACGCCATTGAGATCCGTGTTGATCACACCAAGCCATTGTTCGTCAGTCATTTTGAGCGTTAAACCATCCTTTACGATACCTGCATTGTTAACAAGAAAATCAAGTCGCCCAAAATTCTTCTCTATGTAATTAAACATAGCTTTGACTTCTGAAGAACTGCCAACATCACATTTGAACGCATAAAGATTTTTCTTCTCTGATTCTGCCATTCTGCACATTGTTTCTGCTTCTTTTTGAGAGGTGTTATATGCTATGATCACAGTAGCATTGGATGACAGCAGCTTTTCAGCTATTGACTTACCTATACCGCGTGTTCCTCCTGTAACAAGGGCTATTTTATTTAAAAAATTATAACTCATAACTATTCATTGCAAAAGTAAATTTAATTGTTCAACAGAAGCAGTATCATTAACATTGATCAGTTTAACAGTATTGTTTATTCTCTTCACAAGTCCTGTGAGAACCTTTCCAGGTCCTATCTCTATAAATGTGTCCACGTGGTTCTGGATTGCATACAGTACAGTATCAACCCATTTAACAGGGCTTACAAGTTGTTTTAATAGCATATTTTTAATATCTTCAACTGGATGTATTTTTGCATCCACATTAAACACTACAGGATAAGACATATCTCTGAATTTTATATTATTCAGAACAGCCTCCATCTCTACAACTGCAGGTTGCATCAGACTTGAATGAAATGGGGCACTCACATCTAATTTTTTCACCATTTTAGCCCCGTGTTTCTTCAACAGCTCCATAGCGTGATCAACTGCTATTGTATGCCCTGATATAACTATTTGTTCGTTACTGTTATAGTTTGCCACTTCAACAACTGCACCAGTATCTTTTTGTGCAAGCTCAAGAACCTCTTTTATCTTATCCTCTGTAACTCCCACAACTGCTGCCATTGTACCTAAACCTGGTTTCACAGCTGTTTGCATGGCTTCACCTCTTTTCCTGACCGCGTACACAGCATCCTCAAAATCCATAGCAGAAGCAGCAGTAAGAGCAGTATATTCCCCAACACTGTGTCCCATGCACATAAGTGGCTTTATTTCAAACTTTGATTCTATCAGTTTCAGAATGGCTATACTCATTGTTAATATGGCTGGTTGTGCATTGTATGTAAGCGTTAGTTCTTCCTTTGGTCCCTCAAACATTAGTTTTGTTAATCCAATACCCAATCGCGTGTCTGCCCTATTATAATACTCCCTTACAATATCAAAATTATCATAAAGATCCCTTCCCATTCCAACAAATTGAGAACCCTGTCCTGGAAACATAAATGCAATATTCATAACGGACTGTTTACCTCATCCTTTTCATTAAGCATCTCGATCAGATCACTGTTCTTATTCAACTCTTCTATGATAGCCTCATTTAACCTTGACTCGTAAAACTTCTTTGCCAATTTTATAGCATTGAGTATTGCCTTTTCATTGGAACGGCCATGGGTTATTATGGATAAACCATTGATGCCTATAAGCGGTGCACCACCGTATTCTGTATAATCCACTCGTTTTTTAAGTCTGTTAAATGCACCACGAGAAAAAAGATATCCCAGCATACTTATAGGAGACGACTTAAAACTATCCTTCAGCATCTTTGTTATCATGTCTGCAACGCCTTCGCTTGCCTTTAAAACAGCATTACCTACGAACCCATCTGCAACCACCACATCCACATCACCCATGTAAATATCATTGCCCTCAACATAACCTATGTAGTTTAAAGAGCTTTTCTTAAGAAGTTCATGGGCAATCGATGTAAGCTCATTTCCTTTGCCTTCTTCTTCTCCATTGCTTAGAAGCCCTACAGCTGGATTTGAAAGATTGAAAAGTTGTTTTGCATAGACGCTGCCCATAATTGCAAATTGTAGAAGATAATGGGGTTTACAATCAACATTTGCCCCCATATCTAAAAAAACCGTGTATCCTTTATAGCTCGGAAGTACACCTATTATAGCGGGTCTATAAATACCCGGTAGTTTTCTCAGGACAAACATAGAAATTGCCATCATTGCCCCTGAATTCCCTGCACTCACAACAGCATCTGCTCTACCCTTACTTACAAGGTCTACAGCAACGCGCATTGAAGCATTCTTTTTCTTGCGCAGAGCGTCTGCTGGTGATTCATCCATTGTGATCACATCATCTGTATGCACGATCTCTATGTTTTTATCTACACCTTTAAGCTCCTGTTTGTTACCAACGAGTAATATATCAATCCCCTGTTTTAGAGCTTCGTTAGCTGCTTTTATCTCTGGATAAGGACGTTGATCACTACCAAAGGCATCCAGCGCTACTTTCATGTTTTATATTTCCTCTACCTCAACCACTTCTTTGCCAGCATAGTAACCACACGTTGGGCATACATGATGCGGTTTCATAAGTTGATGACATCTTGGACATTCAACCAGCTTCGGAAGGGCTAACTTATGGGTTGATCTTCTTTTACCTGTACGAGATTTAGAATGTTTTCGTTTTGGTTGTGCCATGTTTTCTCCTTTATTATTTTATAATCCTTTCCAATTGACTCCTGAACAAGCTAATATTATGCCCTTTGTTACAATTATGTGATGGCTCCTCATTGAGATTTGCACCACAGTACATACAGAGTCCTTTACAATCAGGCTTGCATAAAGGATACATTGGTAGATTCAACATAATTTGCTCAAAAACAACAACCTCAGGGTCAAATTCATCGTTAACATAAAATTCAGCGTCAAGTTCAGCCTTTGCTATTGCATGCCTTATGGGTGCTGATAGATCATAAGGCTCAAGCACCACTGTGAAAGTAGTGTCAACAACCTTATGAAATAGGCTCAAACATTTCACACATTGTAAAACAACATCAGCATATATACTGCCTTCAATTACAATTGATCTTGTTTGTGTGAGATGGACATCCAGGTTCGAGGTCATGTCTTCAGCCAGAAATTCTATATCAATGTTGGAATCGCCAACCATATTCATAAACCATGCACTATCTTTTTTTATGTTTAATTTTTTCCCTTCTTTAGGGATTTCTTTTATATTCATAAATATTAAACCCTATTATATTTTTAATACAGGAATACCCTTCAACCCAAAAGGATGATATGTCAAATTTTATTGAATATCTATACGTTGTTGTCAAGCATACTATACGAGGTTAATTAACCATTGTAAACTGTATCTTTAAAATTTATGGTAGATTTTCTACTCGTAATTTCAAACGAGTATTTCCTACAGTAATTATATCTCCATTTTTTATCTTGGTTGTTGTTATACGCTGTCCATTTATGTAAGTCCCATTTGTGCTTGCAAGATCCCTTATAAAATAGGTATCCCTTGACCATGTTTCAATAACAGCATGTTTTTTTGAGACATTTGGATCATCTATAATAAGATCTCCATCTGTCCTTCCTATCACTACCTTCCCACTTACAAATTCATACGTGGTGCCCTTTTGAGCACCATCTATAATATCAAGATATATGCGTTGTTTATAAGGCAATTTAAAGTCAACATCATCTGGTCTTTGAATGCGTGTTGTTCCTTCCTCAGAAACCTCATCCTTAAGCAAAATAGTGCCGGAAGGATTCTCAGACATGGTTTCAGGAGTTTCAAATATTGTTACCAGCAGTCTCGTGCTTCCTATAGATATTTCATCAAGATGTTTTAATTCCTCTTCCTTTATCTGACGTGAACCAATGAATGTACCATTTGTACTGTCAAGGTCTTTTAAAACAATCCTTCTATCATGAATCTGTAATACAGCATGCTTTCTTGATACCTGGACATCGTTCAAAACAAGATCCGCATTTTCACGTCCTATTGTAAAATCAGTTTTATCAACAATAACAGTTTTACCGACATCTTTGCCTTCAAGTACTGTTAAAGAGATCCTCAAACCTTTAGGCATATTTTGCGGAGTATTACTGATACCCATTATTGTACTGCTTGATAGGGATTCGGATAGTATGGTTCTTTTGCAGGATGGACATACAATATCCTTCTTTTCAAGATCATCTATATCAAAATTATTACCGCAGTAAGGACATTTAATTTGCATATAGCTCACCTCTTCTGTTTTTTACTTAAAACGTGTTTTCTAAGATTTGTTGTTGCTTCCTCCATGATTGGATCAACAACGTAAGAAATCTCTGAAAGTATATTTCTTTTACCTGACTCAAGATTGTTCATCCGATCCTCCAATCTGTCGCGCTGTTTATACTCAGCCTTCAAAAGCGATTCAACTACATCTATGGCTTTTTTATATCTATCCTCTGGTTTCTTTGAAAGCGTCTTTAAAAGCACTCCATCTATATGAGCTGTCAGGGATGGATTGTAAAAGCTTGGGGGTTTTGGTTCTTCATTCAAAATCCTGTAAGTTACTGCATGAGGTGTGTTGCCATAGAATGGTTTTTCACCTGCAAGTATATAATATATCAACACACCAAAAGAGAATATATCCGTGGCTGAATTCATTGGTCCTCCAAGTATCTGTTCAGGTGACATGAAGGACGGTGAACCTAAAATAGCAGAATCCTGCGTGGAAGAAGTATCTAATATTCGAGCAATACCAAAATCTGTTATTTTTGGAATAGCGTCTTTTGTGATCAGGATGTTATCCGGTTTTATATCCCTATGAATAATCCCCATAGAATGCGCGTAATCTATACCGTCTGCCACACCCTTCAATATGGGATAGATCTCTTTTATGCCTATTTTCCCTTTCTTTTTTCTTAAAGATTCAAGGGATTCACCTTCAACGTATTCCATTACAACAAATGGCAGTATATCCTCCCCATAATCATATATAGTAACAATATTCTGATGATTTAATTTGCCAGCGGATCTAACCTCTGTGAGCATTCTTCTGGTTAGTTCTTCACGCTTTACATTATCAAGAGAATTAGCAATATCTATTGTTTTAACCGCTACCTGTCTATTAATAATGGGATCATGGGCAAGATAAACAACACCCATTGCCCCTCTTCCAATCTCTCTTTTTATCTCGTATCTTCCGATCTTTTGTAGTGTCATAATTTATGCTTTGATGGACAAATTATATTACACTTAACCCAAAAAATGCAATAGGAAAGTTTGATATACAACTGATAATGTTAGTTTAACCCGAAAAATGCAATAGGAAAGTTTGCTCATTCGTTCAACCCCACGATCCACCTAAGATACAAAGACTTT
>JBMFUY010000088.1:0-9445 GCA_049966275.1 bacterium | reverse complement strand
ATATTCGAAGAATACCTATATTTGACGCGGGGTTATCACTCATTACACAAACTTCCCTATTTCGCAAACGCATTTTTGGGTTAAAAGAGAATTGGGGGGGTGCATTCTGACGAATTTCCTTATTGCAATTTTTAGGTTATTTGTACAATAATATCATTAATTATGGCTGTTGATACATTGTTAAAATTTGAACTTGATAGGGAAATTAAAGAACTGCATTCACAGGAAAATTTCTCTGTAAGGATGCATGATACATCCTTCAGGTCTATTTTTGTTTATGAATATGTAAAATCTCTGGATAAACCTGTGCTTATAATAACTCCTTCAAGTGGGCATGGTGAGATGCTGGCAGATGAACTTTCATGGCTATCAAGGAATCTTATCACTCCAAGATTATTTCCATCATGGGGGATAATTCCTTACAGTGGTGTATTCCCTGTTATGGATATACAGGCTGACAGGATCACAACAATAAGTGAACATATCTATTATGGCGCGAATGATGTAATTATTGCGTCTGCAAAGGCTATTATGCCTTTATTACCTTCACCTGAATATGTTAAGTACTTACACATCAAGATCAGTGTTGGTGATAAACTTAACATTGCTGATATAAGTAATAAACTTGTTGAGCTTGGATATACAAGGCAGAATATATCCACAGCCATTGGAGAATTCAGCATCAGGGGTGGTATAGTGGATATTTATCCGCCTAACACAGCGTATCCGATAAGAATAGAGATGTTTTCAGATGTTGTAGAATCCATAAGGTATTACATGGTTACAGATCAGAGGTCTTTTAAAAAGATCGAGAGTGTGTTTATTCCCCCTGTTACAGAATTTTTTATTGCAAAAGAAGAACCAGAGGTTACTTCACCAGAAGAGCTATTGTATGAACGCAGAGCAACGATCTTTGATTATTTGAGCCCGAATACAGAGATTATAATTATTGATCCACTTGATGTTGATGCAGCGATTGAACGGTATACAGATGATATATACAAACATCACAGACAGGCTGTTGCAGAAGGAAGAAAAGTGAATGAAGTTAAATCTATTTTTCTAACAGAGGATGATCTAAAAGATAGGCTTAAAAACTATAAAATTATAACAATAGACAACACAGAACAAAACGGGATGTATTCAATAAACTTTGACAAGATTATCCCTGTAAAACAGATGGGTATTTTATCAACATCAGGTAATTCCAACCTCCAGTTAGCTTTTGATAATATAAAACATTTATTAAAGCTATATCCTTTAATTGTTCTTATAATAAGAAACAAGGATAGATTGGAACATTTGTTAAAACTTATTATGGATGCAGGTATTGGTGTGAATATAATCGATGATGGGTATCCTGATTTTCTTTTGAAATTAAGAATAGGGCTTAATATCATAAAAGGAACCTTAGAAAAGGGATTTGTTTATGAGGGGATACCTTTTATTACCGAAGATGATCTTTTTAATGTTAAAAAAGGTAGAAGAAGAAAGCAGTTGCCTTTTTGGGAGCCCATTAGCCTGGATGAGCTTAAATTCGGTACATTTATTGTTCATAAAGAGTATGGGATAGGCAAATTAATAGGAACAAAAATGATGGAGGTAGAATCCTCCAGAAGCGAGTTCATTGAAATAGAGTACAGGGACAATGCAAAATTGTATTTACCTGTTGAGAGGGCAAATATGCTCAGTCAGTATATACCATCTTCTGATGTGGTGCCTTTACTTGATAAACTTGGAGGGAGTTCTTTCGCTTCCAGAGTTAAAAAAGTACGGCAGAGGTTATATGAGATAGCAAAAGAATTTATAAATAATCAGGCTATACGGGAATTAAAAGGAGGATTCAGTTTTTCACCACCTGATGCACTTTATCAATCTTTTGAAGAGGACTTTCCATACGAGGAAACACCTGATCAGAAAAGGGCAATAGAAGAGGTTTTAAGCGATATGATGAGCAGTAAGCCCATGGATAGACTTATATGTGGTGATTCAGGCTATGGAAAAACAGAGGTTGCCATGCGAGCTGCATTTAAAGCTGTTATGGATAATAAGCAGGTAGCTTTGCTTGCACCGACAACAATCCTTTCCGAACAACATTACACAACATTTTCTGAAAGATTTAAAAACTATCCTGTTAGAATAGAGGTACTTAATAGGTTTAAAACAAAAGCTGAAAGAAATATGATAATAAAAAAAACTGCGAGTGGAGAAATAGATATACTTATAGGCACACATTCCATTCTTAGAGAGGATATAAGATTTAAGTCACTCGGACTTATAATCATTGATGAAGAACACAAGTTTGGGGTGGATCACAAGGAGGCATTAAAAAAGTTTAATCCTTCAGCAGACATACTTGTTATTACAGCCACTCCAATACCACGTACATTAAAGATGGCGCTTACAGGTATAAAAGATATAAGTATAATTACAACACCACCTCAGGATAGAAAGACAACGCAGTGTTATATAATGAAGTATAATGAGTCAGCTATCCGGGATATTATCATGAAAGAGCTGGAGAGACAGGGGCAGGTGTTTGTTGTAAGAAAAAAAATAAAACGGCTTGAAGAGTTTGCCGATAGAATAGCAAATATTGTTCCTGATGCTGTTGTTGGTGTAGCTCATGGGCAGATGCCGTCAAGGGAGCTTGAAAGGATAATGACACGGTTTGTTAAAAAAGAGATAAATGTTCTTGTGAGCACAGCAATTGTAGAATCAGGGCTTGATATACCAACAGCCAATACAATAATAATAGGTGATGCAGATGAATTTGGAATATCAGAATTGTATCAACTGAAAGGCAGGGTAGGGCGTTCAAATCAAACAGGATATGTTTATTTTATACTTCCATTTAATAAACCACCATCTCCGCAGTCTATTGCCAGGTTAAAACTTATAGCTTCTTCTTCAGAGTTGAGTTCTGGATTCAAACTCGCAATGCATGATATGGAGATGCGGGGAGCTGGTAATATTATTGGTAAGGCGCAATCAGGTCACATAGATGCGATAGGACTTGAGTTATACTCTGAACTTGTAAAGGAAGCCATGCTTAATATTAAAGGAGAGACTTATGAAGAGACTACAGAACCACACCTGAATTTTCCTGTACCTGCCTATATACCGGATAGCTATATAAATGATCCTGAGCTAAGATTGTTATTTTACAGGAGGCTTGCAAATGCGGATCAAAGCAGCCTTTCGGATGTGATATCTGAAATGCAGGATAGGTTTGGACGTATACCACTGGAACTTGAAATGCTCATAAAAGTCATTAAAATAAAGATATTGATGAAAAGACTGAAAGCCTCAAGGTTGGACAAGATAGGAGATGGTTTCAGGATAACTTTTCTCAGGAGTACACAGGTTCAGCCTGAAGATATACTTAGATTGTTAAATGCAAAGCTGATAAAATTGAAAGCTCATACTGATATGCAGATAACGTTTGAACCCATTCACAGAAAGGGTATCGATGGTGTACTTGAGGCGTTAGAAGCAATGTTATTAGAAAAATGAAGAAAAAGATATTTTTAATCATAATATTTCTACTCGGTTTTATGAATTGCAATAGTAGCCCTGGCATTGCAATGGGAAGTGCAATTGTTGCAACCGTTGGCAGGAAAAAGATTACACTGGATGAGTTTAAACAGCGGCTGAATAATTTTGCAATGGAAAATGGGATCAAACCAGGAAGCCTATCGAAAGACGTTGTTTTAGCTAATCTGGATAATCTTATAAATACTGTGGTACTTCTTGATGAAGCACAGAAAGAGGGAATCACTGTAACAACAGACGAGATAGATGCAGAGTACAGGCAACTTAAACAGGGGTACACAGATGAGCAGTTTAACAGGATATTTGTAGAGAAGTTGATAGACAAGAAATTGTGGATGGAGGAACTGGCAGAGCATCTCCTTATAAAGAAGCTATTAGCAAGTCATTTTTCTAACATCACAGTTTCAGAAAAGGATATAAAGGATTATTATGATAAGCATAAGAACAGTTTTGTGGTTCCTGAGATGGTGAGACCACTTGAGATGGAGTTACCGTCTGAAACAGTTGCACAGCAAGCCATGGAGGCATTGAATAGAGGGGAGAGTTTTACTAAAGTTGCAGAGCTTTACTCTATAAGTCCAGGGAAGGGGATCGGCGTTGATATGGGATATTTATCTGCAAGGGATCTGCCTGAAGAGCTTGCAGGCATATTGTTCACCATGCCGGTTGGCAGGGTAAGCGGAATAATAAAAACAAAGTTTGGTTATCAAATATTTCTGGTGGAAGAAAGGATACCAGCTCATCAGGAATCCCTGGATGAGGTAAGGGATGAGATCATCAATACTTTGCAGGCTGATAAGAGAAAAGAAGCATTTAAAACATGGTTGCAATCATTAAGAGAACAGGCACATGTTAATGTTAATTATGTGTTATTGAAGAAGGCAGGATTGATATGAATAAATACCTAAATACGCTGTTGATTTTGATGGCTTTACCTGTTATCTTATCTGCAGATAAGAAGGTAGTTGATGGTATCGTGGCAGTGGTAAATGGAACGCCAATAACCCTTTATCAGGTTGAACAAAGAGCAAATATACTTGAACAAAAGTATCCGGATGCAAAGGATCTAAAGAAAAAAGCACTTAACGATCTAATTGATGATGTTATTGTATACGATGAATTAAAGACAATGGGTGCAACTGTAAATGAGGCTGATGTGGATAATGCGATAGAACAGATGGTCGAAGCCAATGGCATATCCCTGGATGCCCTTAAATCTGATCTTCAGAGTAAAGGTATAAGTTTTAGTGCATACAAGGATGAGATTAAGAGTGAACTTGCAAAAACAAAACTGGTTAATTTCAAATTCAGATCAGAAATCACAATAACGGATGATGATATTCAAAGATATTATTTAGCCCATAAAAAAGAATTTTCACAGGTTAAACAGGCAAATATCAGTCATATTCTTATTCAGGTTCCTATAGATGCTTCAAAGGAGAAACAGGCTCAATTGTTACAATTGGCTAAGACTGTCTTTAAAAAAATAGAAAATGGTGAAACATTTACAGATGCAGCGTTGAAATATTCTGATGATAAATATACCAAAGATAATGGTGGGTACCTTGGTTATGTAGATGAAGGAAGCCTTTATCCTGTACTGAATTCAGCTATATTCAAAGCCAGGCCAGGTGAGATCATTGGTCCTATAAAAACACCGGTTGGATATGAAATAATACAGGTCAATGGTTTCAGATCCTCTCAGCTATTACCTTTGAAGGATGTTAAGGACAGGATCCGGAATGACATATATAATGAGAAACTTGATGCAACTTTAAAAAAGTGGTTGTTGACAAAAAAAGAAAAAACGATAATTACAATTTACAATGAGATTCTTTAGTAGGAGGTAGTGATGGAAATACCCAAAATAGGCATAACAATGGGAGATCCTACAGGTATAGGTCCTGAGGTTATTGTAAAGGCATATAAAGAACCAAAGGTAATGAAGGAATGTATTCCGATTGTTCTTGGTGATCCAAACGTTATAAAGAAAACCGTCTCTGATCTAAATGCTAATTTAGGTATCAATATTATATCAGTGGATGATATAAAATCACTTAAACCAAACAACAAAATAATCAATATAGTCAGGTTATCAAATCTTGATCCTATGAGGCTTAAAATAGGAAAACCAGACAAGATTACAGGGAAGATGATGGTAACATATATAAGGGAAGCAGTAAGGCTTGCTTTACTCGGCACGATCAATGCAATGGTAACAGCACCTATAAATAAGGCTGCCATAAACAATGCTGGGTTCAACTATCCAGGTCATACGGAAATGCTTGCAGAACTAACCCGAACAGAAGAATACTGTATGATGCTTGTGGGAAAAAAGTTAAAGGTATCACTTGTTACAACCCATCTGCCTATAAGAGAGATTCCAAACACAATAACTCCTGGCATGATCTTTAAAACCATAAGGTTAACATACGAGGCACTCGTAGATTATTTTGGCATTAAAAACCCGAAGATAGCAGTTGTTGCGTTGAATCCACATGCAGGGGAAGATGGCTTATTCGGAGTAGAAGAAAAGGAATTGATAATGCCTGGCATCAAGAAGGCAGAGAGTATGGGAATTCAGGTTTATGGTCCTCTTTCTGCGGACACGGCATTTCATTTTGCGTACAAGGGAAAATACGATGTTGTTGTAGGTATATACCACGATCAGGCGCTAATACCTATAAAGATGATAAATTTTGATGATTCAGTTAATGTTACATTAGGATTGCCGATAATAAGAACATCGGTTGATCATGGAACAGCTTATGACATTGCAGGTAAGGGTATTGCAAATCCAGAGAGTATGATCTCTGCTATTTTGCTGGCAAGCAAAATGGCTTTAATAAAGCAGAAGAAACAATCGTCAACCATTGTAAAAAAATAAAGCAATCAGCTTTTGGAAACATCGAGATAGGGATGTTTCATTAGGGACCAGAGTATTTTTATGAGCCATATAATTGTTCGTGGTGCAAGGGAACACAATCTTAAAAATATTGATATAGACATACCCAGAGATAAACTTGTTGTTATCACTGGTTTGTCCGGTTCAGGCAAGAGTACCCTTGCGTTTGATACCATATACGCAGAGGGACAGCGCAGGTATGTGGAGTCTTTGTCTGCTTATGCAAGACAGTTTTTAGGGCAGATGAACAAACCAGATGTGGACTATATTGAGGGTTTATCCCCTGCTATTTCAATAGAACAGAGGGCCTTAAGCCATAACCCTCGTTCAACAGTGGGAACCATAACTGAAATCTATGATTATCTCAGGGTTTTATATGCAAGGATAGGAACGCCGCATTGTTCTGTGTGCGGCAGAGAACTTATTTCTCAGAATGTGGATCAAATGGTGGATCAGATTTTATCTCTGGGGGAAGGAACCCGCATAATGATTATGGCTCCTGTTGTAAGAGGTGAAAAGGGTGAATTTAAAAAGGAATTCGTTTTATGGCGGAAAAAGGGATACACAAGGGTCAAGGTGGATGGGGAACATCATGAGCTTCAGGATGAAATAAAACTTGATAAAAATAAAAAACACAACATCTCGATAATAGTGGACAGAATAGTTGTAAATGCACAGATGAGGTCAAGGATAGCTGATTCCATTGAGAATGCAAATTCGCTAACAGATGGAATTGTAGAGGTGGAACTTGTAGATCAGGGCAGATCATTTACAATGAGTCAGAAATTTGCCTGTATTGAATGTGGTACAAGTTTACCAGAACTTGCTCCGAGGATCTTTTCTTTCAATAGTCCTTATGGAGCGTGTGAAACCTGCGATGGTATAGGATACCTCATAGACTTTTCCCCGGATCTTATAGTGCCAGACAGAACCCTTTCCATTAACCAGGGTGCAATAGCTCCATGGAGAAGGAGAAATAGTTATTACTTCCATGAGATGCTGGAGTCTTTAAGCAATAATTTTGACATAGATCTTGATACTCCATTTTCAAAACTACCAGAGTGGCAGCAGTACATAATCCTTTATGGTACGGATGCACAGGAAAGTCAGCCTTACGCAAAACAGATACATAGATACCCTTACTCTTTTGAAGGTGTAATTTATCATTTAAGAAGAAAGTATCACGAAGAGGATGACCCGTTCATCCTCACGGAACTTCAGAAGTATTTGCACTACAAGGTCTGCCCGGTGTGTAATGGCGCAAGGCTGAAGAAGGAGAGCCTCTCTGTTACAATAGGGGGCAAGAATATATATGAATTTACACGTATGACAGTGGGACAGGTTTTTGATTTCATTCAATCTTTATCCCTTACAGAAAAACAAAAACTGATCGCTGAACGGCTGATCAAAGAGATCCAGAATCGCATTGAATTTATGCGTGATGTCGGGCTTGATTACATCAGCCTGGATAGGATGGCAGGCACATTATCTGGTGGTGAATATCAGAGGATAAGACTTGCAACTCAAATAGGCTCTGGTCTTGTTGGTGTGTTGTATATCCTTGATGAACCCACGATAGGTTTGCACCAGAAAGATAACAGAAAACTTATAAGCACACTATTAAAGTTGCGGGATTTAGGTAATACAGTGATCGTGGTGGAACATGATCAGGATACCATCATGTCAGCAGATTATGTGATAGATATGGGACCCGGTGCTGGAGAGAAAGGCGGCAGGGTTATTGCTAAAGGAACACCTGTCGAAATAATGAATGACGATGAATCCCTTACAGGCAAATATCTTTCACGCAAACTTACCATTCCTATTCCACATAAGAGAAGAGAACCTGTTAATGGGTTTTTAAAACTCTACGGTGCTCATGCAAATAACCTGAAGAATATAGATGTAGAATTCCCATTAGGGCTCTTTATATGCGTGACAGGTGTATCAGGATCCGGGAAAAGCAGTCTTGTGATTGATACACTCTATAATGTTGTGTACCAGAAACTTAATGGTTATACAGGTGCTAACCTTTTTTACAAAGGTATTGATGGTATAGAACTTATAGATAAGGTAATCCAGATAGATCAATCACCAATAGGTAGAACTCCACGTTCAAACGCTGTGACTTACACAGGGGTGTTTGATTCAATAAGGGATGTTTTCGCTCAAACACAGGAGGCAAGGGCGAGAGGTTATAAAAAGGGAAGGTTCAGTTTCAATGTTAGAGGAGGAAGATGTGAAAGTTGCGAAGGACAGGGGGTACTTCAAATTGAGATGCATTTCTTACCTGATGTGTACGTGCAGTGTGATAGTTGCAAGGGCAAACGCTATAACAGAGAAACCCTGGAGGTTTATTACAAGGGTAAAAATATAGCAGATGTTCTGGATATGTCTGTAGAAGAGGCATTGGCATTTTTTGCCAATATTCCCTCAATAAAGGATAAGCTACAAACCCTTTATGATGTTGGGCTTGATTATCTGAAACTTGGGCAATCAGCCACAACCCTTTCCGGGGGCGAAGCACAAAGGGTAAAACTCGCAAAGGAATTAAGCAGAAGAAGCACTGGTAGAACATTGTACATACTTGATGAGCCAACAACTGGATTGCATTTTGATGATGTAAAAAAACTACTCAATGTTCTGAATAGATTGGTCAATGAAGGAAATACTGTAATTGTGATAGAGCATAACCTCGATGTAATAAAATCTGCAGACTACATTATTGATCTTGGCCCTGATGGAGGGGATAAGGGGGGGTATATTGTAGCTAAAGGTACACCCGAACAGATTATCAATGTAGAAACATCCTACACAGCAGAATACCTGAAAAGGGTATTAACTACTGAGTCATTGGTAAACCCTGGTACCCCTACTTAACCCGAAAAATGCAATAGGGAAGTTTGTTCATTCGTTCAACCCCACGATCCACCTAAGATACAAAGACTTTTGCTGTAAAGGAGGCTTAAGTCCTTTGTATGTTTA
>JBMFUY010000087.1:0-9484 GCA_049966275.1 bacterium | reverse complement strand
AAAAGTCTTTGTATCTTAGGTGGATCGCAGGGTTGAACGAATGAGCAAACTTTCCTATTGCATTTTTCGGGTTAATGGAAAAGTCTATTGGTTGCATTTTCATGGTTACATAAGTAAGAAAGGTTGAAAAAAATTACATACTATTGTATAGTTAGTCTTGTCTATGAAAAGGGTAAATGTAGTCTCAATGCTTTTAATTTTATTATTGATGGGCTGTGGTCCTTCTGCCATAAATGTAAAAACATCTTTTGAGCAAGCAGAGTCAGCCTACAATAGGCTCCTTACAACGCATCCTGATCCGATAGACACACAGGGGTACAGGGTTTATATGGCAAAGGCTAAGACTGCATACGATAAGGGTGACTATGATGACGCAGAAAAATATGCACAACAGGCTTTAGAGCAAGCTAACAATGCCTACAATACAAGGCAACAATTACAAAAGGATGCAAAGAATAATATTGAACAAATCAGGGCAAAGATGGGCAATCTGTTGGTGCCAAGTCATGAAGCCATACATGGTTTTTTTGAGGCTATTAATAGTTATAATGCCGGTCATTATAGACAGTGCATATCAACACTATCAGATGTATCAAAAAGGCTTGATATAGACGCGCAGACAGCCTTTTTACATAAGGTGACATTATACGTACCTGAAAATCTTAAAAATAAATTTGGTAGCAATATACCTGTTTTTGCATTTCTTGGCAATGACATGAAATTGCACAACCAGATTACAAGCATAAAGGGACCTGTAGAAGTGGATTTCGTTAACCAATTTTTTGTGAACGAGAACTTTTCATACTTCCATATTAAGGACAGTAAGCTCCATATAGACGGCTGGGTATATCCACAATTTGTAATCATAGGAAAGGTAAAAGAATAAATAAGGAGGTAAATAACATGAAAAAAAATGCATTTGGACTCGCATGCGGTCTTGTTCTGGGATTGGGATTGTTTCTTCTCACCAACTACCTTGTTTTACTTCATCACGGAGGGGGAACTTTAATAAAACTAAACCAGATCTATTGGGGATATTCCATAACATTTGGAGGCTCACTTTTAGGGCTTATCTATGGTTTTGTTACAGGCTATATTGTAGGTTGGCTTATAGCACTATTCTATAATATTTTTGCATAAAACTACCATCACAAAAATCACGTAGTCCGGAAAAAAAAAGTGTGGATAACCTTACCTATTACCTTGAAATCTTAAAGCTGGAACCAGACAATATCTCTGCATTAAAGGGGCTTGCAGAGATATACAAAGCAGGCGAACAATGGGATAAACTTGTAGAAGTATATGAAAAGTTGTTTAGCCTTTCAGAGGATGATGATGAACGTATAACCTACATAACAGGTGTAGCTGATATATACTATTATAAGCTAAATGACACTAACAAAGCCGTTGAATTTTATCTCGACGCACTTGAACTCAACCCTTATGACCAAAATGCAATAGACAGGCTCAAAGAGATAATGAAGGCATCCAATGCCTTACCAGCGCTCAATATCCTGCTCGAAGGCGAAAACACAATATCAAAAGAGCCACAAAGGATAAATGACAATAAACTTATCCTGATAAACAATTATGTTTTACTCAGCAGGTACGAGGAAGCACTAAACTTAATATCCACATTAACACCACCCCCTGAGAACCTTGTAAAAGAGCTCTACAACGAACTGATTAAAAATCATCAGATATCAAAGATCATTGAATATAAAGATTTGTTTGTAAATAGCTTTAACACGCCTGAAGCCCGAGCCAATCTGTACAGTACCATTGCACAAATATATGAAGAGAATACTGATGATGTATATGAGGTTGCATACAATTATGAAATGGCACTCGCCTCGGATGCTGAAAATAAAAGGGATATTCTTAGAAAATTAAGTGAGATATACAAATCTTTTGATGAACCGATACTGATTTTATCCATACTTTTATCTTTAAAGGCATTTGCCACACCAGAAGAGTTGCCGGAGCTGAACAAACAAATAGGTATGAGTTACCTGAAAATTGGTGATAAAGCTTCTACCCTATCTATATTCAAAGAAGTGCTGTCTGTAAATCCGTATGACAGATCTTTACTTTATACCATGCTTGATCTTGTAAATGAAACCGGGGATACAGAAGAGACAGTTAGTATTGTAAAAAGGCTTATCCAGCTTGAAGACGACAACAATAAAAGGCTGTTGCTTTATGAAAAAGCCATACCTTTGCTGATGGATCAAAAGGATTATGAAACCGCTACAAAGTTAATTAATTCTATTGTAGAAATCAAAGGTGATCAAACATGGTACCAATACCTTGAGAAAATCTATATCGATACGCATGACTATAACAATCTGATAAACTTTTACCTTGAAAGACTCCAGGGTAAGGAGGATGAGCCTGCCTCTGCAAAGCTATGGGCTTCGCTTGGAGAAGCTTATCTTAATGGATTCTCACATTATGAATATGCTATAGATAGCTATTCCAGAGCATCAGCACTGGAGCCTGAAAACAAGGATTATCTTGAGAAGTTAATATCCCTTTATCTATCCACAGAAAGGTGGCAGGATGCAGAACAGGCCATGATAAAAATTCTGTCTCTATCAACTGATGATTCTAAAAAACTTTCTATACAACTTGCTCTCGGTGACCTATATCTTTCTCATTTAAACGATAAAGATAAAGCGATCGCAATCTATAATCAGGTTTTATCAAACAATCCAGACAATCCAATAGCCATGTCTGCTCTGGAAGAGCTGTATAGAAAAACAGGTAATTCCTCAGAGCTTGTTAATCTGTTAGAAAAAAGATTGGCAACTGCAACAAACAGGTATGATATTCTTGTTGAACTTGGGCTGTTAATGTCAGAAAAGGACATCAATGTAAAAAAAGCACAGGAGTACCTATGGCAGGCACTTGAAATGAAGCCTTCTGACCAGACAGCGATCAATGCTTTAAACAAACTGTATGAAACAACCGGTGATTATGAAGGATTTGAAAAACTATACTCGTTTATCATTGATAAAACCAATCCACCTGCCAGAGAGAAAATAGATCTGCTGGTTAAGCTTGGTCATATACAGCATGAAAAATTAGCCCTTCAGGACAAGGCTATTTCAACCTTTGAAAAGGTTTTGTCTTTAGAACCAGCGCACCCGGAAGCAAACCTATCATTGGCAAACCTTTATTTTAATGCTGGTATATGGGAAAAAGCAGAGCCATATTTTAGATTCTCCATAGAGCATAATCTTGTTGAACAACAAATACTACCAGATTTTTTGTTCAGATACGCAAGGGTATTGGATAAATTAAACAAACAACAGGATGCCCTGCAATTCTATAAAAAGGCTTTTGAATTAAACCCAGGTGAGAAAAAATATGCCATTGCTTACGGATACTCTGCTTATATAAACCACAAATACAGTGATGTTATAACTGCTTTTGAAGATTTAATAAAGCTACACCCGGATATTGATAACTTAGACGATATACACAAAAAACTCGCGTCTGCTTATGAGGAAATACACAACTACAGGTCTGCTTCTGTATACCTGTTAAAGCTTATAAACAAAGAACCTGATAACCATGAATATCTGAAGTGGCTTGAGAGGGTATGTGAAAATGGCAAGGATTACATGCTTCTTGTTAGTGTACTTAAAAAAGAATCAGACCTGAGTAAAAAAGATGATGAGATAATAAATATAGCTTTAAAACGTGCTTCCATACAGGATGAGCAACTTAACGATCCACAATCCGCTATAAAAACACTTGAAGAACTCATCAATTCCGGCAGAAGACATATGGATGCATACCTTAAGCTGATATCCCTTTACAAAAAGGTTAACAACAAAGATGCAATTATATCAGCGATCCATGAAACACTTAAGTTCGAACTTACAAAAGAGTTCAGAATAAACTTACTGGTTGATCTGGCAGGACTTCATGCGGATGATAAACAGAAATCCATTGGTATATACAGAGAGATCTTATCATTGGATCCACAAAACAAAATAGCGTTTGAATCACTCTGCAGGTTATATGAGGCATCTAATGACTATCCAGCTATTGTAGATATATATCAGAAAAGATTGGACAACACCCAGAATCAGGAAGAAAAGATAGCCTTGTTAAATCAGCTTGCAACCATAAAATCAGAAAAATTAAATGATACAAATGGTGCCATAACAATTTATCACAAGCTCCTTGAGTATACCCCTGCTGATATTCAGGTTTACAATGCACTTGAGTCCCTGCTACTTAAACAAAATGAATTTTCAAAATTAAGTGAATTGTACAGATCTGCAACAAGAAACATAGATAAAAAGGATATTAAGTTTACCTATTTTGTAAAACTGGCAGAGCTTCTATCAGAAAAATTAAAGGATGAAAAGAACGCAATCTTAGCTTATGAAGCAGCCATCAGCATAGATAAAACCAACAGTGATATAATCATTAAAGCGGCCAGGCTTGCATCAAATCAGCACATGGATGATAAGGCTATTGCGTTATATAAAGATGCAATAAAGTTCAACAATCTGTCTGAAGAAATAAAGGCAGAGATAAACTTTGAGTATGGGAAGCTATTACAGTATAAAGGGCTTGACAATGAAGCATTCCAGGCTTTCAAGAATGCATACAATCTAAAGCCATCCAGTATAGATTACAGACTTGCATATGGTGAATCTGCTTATGCTGCTGGCTTGTATAAGGATGCCTATGATGTGTTAAAAAATATTGTTTATGCACATGAACAGGAACTGCAACCTGAACAACTCTTCCCGATCTATAAAATCTTATCTGACACTGCTAAAAGATTGGGCAATATCCAGCAAGCTGTAGAATATTTGCTCAGAGCCGTAGATATAAATGATAAAGATATAGAAAGCCTTGTAACACTTGATGAACTCACGTCTACACTTGGTAATTACGAGCTTGAAATAGAGGTGTTAACAAAGCTCTCAAAACTACTTGTCAATCCCATGGATAGAGCCCAGGTATTCATAAAGATTGCAAAACTAAAGCATGATAAGACTTATGATCTTAACGGTGCAATCGCCCTTTTAAGAGAGGCTATGGCAATAATGCCGGAAAACCTTCAGATATACAACGAGCTTTTGCAGATATACCGTGAACAATCCAATATAGACAACGAGATAGAGATACTTGTGAAACTTTTGAAACTGGATAAGGATACAAACAACCTTACCAGGATTGCAACGCGATTGGGGCAGATCTATGTTGAATTTAAAAATGATCCTGACACGGCAAAGAAATACTTTCTTGAAGCCCTTAAAATACAACCATCCTCTGTTAATGCATTGATGGGGCTGGGCAATATATTTGAGCTTCAGGGAAATCCTGCAGGTAAAGCAGAACTTTATCAAAAGTTTATAAAGGTGCTTTTACCCAAGGAACCAAAATCTGTAATTCCTTTAATTAAGGAACTTGCAGAACTCTATGCAACAAAGCTAAACAACCCTGAACTCGCAATTCAACAATATCAGACCTTAACCAACATTGAACCATCTGATGTCAATGCTCATTTTATGCTTGCAGAACTGCTATCAAAGAACAAAACGACTATTCCTGATGCAGTTAGAGAATATGGAATTGTGATAAAGTTTATGCCGCAGAACACTGTAGCTTTAAGGGCGCTTTCCAGATATTATGAGCAGAAAAAGGACTATGACCGTCAATTCTTATATCTGAGCACGCTTAAATTATTGGGCGAAGAGAAAGACCTTGAGCGAATTTTTGTAGAAGCAAATAAGAATAAACAACCTCAACAGCCCAAACTTCCTTTGACAGATGAATTATTTCTTTCACACATTATGCATATAAAAGCAAGGGGACCATTAAAAGAGATCGTGGGTTTGTCCCAGGATATTATCAAAAATATATATAAACCTGATCTAAAACTCTATGGTGCTGGCAAACAGGAGAGGTTATCTCCTAAAACAGTAGCATGGCAGGAATATGCTCCATTATTACAAATAATGGATATAAAGGATATAGACATCTATCATACCAGTAAGGGTGATTTTAAACCTGTTATTGAGAATACATCCCCACCATCTTTAATCATAAATACATCCACACTTTCCAATCTATCAGCCAGGGAAAAGACCTTTGTAATAACTGAATATTTAACGTATATAAAATATGGTTTCCTGCTTCCTGTAAAACTTAATAAGGACAGATTCAGGTTGTTCATTAATGCCATGAAGAAGGTGTTGAACCCTTCACTGACAACCCCGGATGATAAAGATCCTGAGTTTTTAAAAATAACCAGCGCGTTGAACAATGAAATTGGAAAAAAACAAAGAGCATCACTTGATGAACTTATAAAGAAATACAACATGATGCCTGAATCTTACATGGATGAGTGGTTTAAAGGTATTGAGATGACTGCAGTAAGAACTGCCGCTTTTATGATAGGCGATATTGAATCAATATTCTCTGCGCTTGTAAAATGGCATATACGCGATGTTTCATTACTTTCAAACAAAGAAAAGAGAAAGGATGTTTTTAGTTCTTCAGAGCTTATGCAGGATGTACTGCAGTTTTTTCTGTCAGACAGTCATTTTCTCTTGAGAAGCAAACTTGGAATGTCCATAACCTCTGTATAATTGTATAATACATATGGATAGATTTCTTATTGTAAGATTTGGTTCTATTGGTAATACGCTTGTAAGCATTCCAGCGATAAGGGCTTTAAGAAAATCGTATCCATCAGCATATATAGCCATGATTGTTTCCCCGGGGATTGAAGACCTTTTAAGTGGTGTAAGGTGGATTGATGAATTCATAGTCTATGATATGCACAAAAAACATAAAGGTTTATACGCTTATATTCAGTTTATACACAGGCTCAGAAAAAAACATTTTGACACTGCTATAATGTTTAAACGTTTTTTACGCAGTGAACTCATAGGCTTGCTCTCAGGCGCAAAAAGGAGGATCGGTTTTGAAACCAATGGTAAAGCTAATTTCTTAACGGATCGTGTTAAATACATTGAAGGTATGAATATCGTTGCACTCAATATGGCACTGTTAAAACCACTTGGCATAATTGATAATGATCTCAGCATTAAACTTGATGTTGTTGATTGTGACAGTAACAGTATTGTATCCACAACCGCTGAAGGAAAGCTGAACAGATACCACGCGTATGCTGTAATACATCCTGGAGGTAAAACCGTAAAGGGCATGGGATTAAGTGTTGATAACTATTCAAAGATAATAAACACGCTTGAAAAAAGATACAATCTTTTCTGCTTTATCATTGGTGATCATTCTGAGCTTGATACAATCCAGAAAATATCCGGATTGACCAATCCTGATATGACGTTTTGTGTAACCGACTTAAATTTAAAAAGACTTAGTTGTTTGATAAAATACGCCACTTTATTTATTGGTAATGATAGCGGACCATGTCATATTGCAGACGCTGTTGGAACACCTGGTATAATAATATATCCACCCATGTATAATCTTAAGGAGCATTTAAATAAATGGAAGCCTCAGGGAGATAATTATATAGCTGTATATCCTCCTGTAACATGTGAAGCCTGCGAACATTATCCATGCAATGATAGTTTAAAGGCTAAATGTATTGAAAAAATTGATATTGAATCTGTTTTACATTATACAGAACAAATCCTTAACAAGAGGTAGTTATGGAAGAACAAAAAAGGCTGTTAACATTAATTGAAAGGTTTAAAAAGGGCAAAGTCCTTGTAGTGGGTGATATTATTCTTGATGAGTTTGTATGGGGTAAGGTAACACGGATCTCTCCTGAAGCACCTGTACCTGTGGTTGAGGTTACAAAGGAGAGCATAATGCTTGGAGGTGCTGCGAATGTCCTGAAAAATATACATGCACTCGGTGGACAGGCTCTATTAATAGGTGTAATCGGAAATGATTATAATGGAGAACGGTTACTGGATACTTTGAAAAAGGAAGGTTACAACGCAAACGGAATAATAGTTGATGATACAAGACATACATCAATAAAAACAAGGGTCATTGCCCAGCACCAACAGGTCGTTAGATTTGACAGAGAATCTAAAGAAGAACTCTCTAATAAAACCTATAGAACTGTGATTGAATTGTTATTGTCCCAGATGCCAAAATTTGATGCTGTTATTGTATCAGATTATGGTAAAGGTCTGATCAACAGAGGGCTCATTACAAATATTGTTAAATTTAAAAAACGTAATGGTATTATAGTTTCTGTGGATCCAAAGATCCGGAACTTCAGGTTTTATAAAGGTGTTACAGTTATAACACCAAATCAAAAGGAGGCTGAAGAGGCGTGTGGATTTGAGATAGATTCTCCTAAAACACTGATTAAAGCAGGCACATATTTATTAAAAAGATACAATACAGATGCAATACTTATAACACGTGGAGAACATGGCATGAGTTTATTCCTGAAAGATGGTAGTATAAAACATATACCAACAATAGCAAAAGAGGTCTACGATGTTACAGGTGCTGGAGATACTGTAATCTCAGCTCTTTCCCTGTCACTGGCTGTTAAGGCAAACTGGATAGACGCATGTATAATTTCAAACCATGCTGCAGGGATTGTTGTCGGTAAACTTGGTACAGCCACTGCTTCTGCTAAAGAACTTATAGATTCAATAAAACACAACAATACAAAGATTATACTATAACAGCTTATACTTTTTTAATTTATAGTAAAATGTTCTTCGTGAAATGCCCAGTAGTTTTATAGCCTCAGATTTATTGTTTGTCTTTTTAATAACCTGCACCATTACACTCTTTTCCACTTCATTGAGAAATTTTCGCAACTGGATTGAACCACCATCCATTATGTTTATTTTCTTTGCTATATAACCAATATGTTCAGAGTTCAAGATCTCATACCAATCAATAAACAAATCCTGGAACCGCCTGTCCATTATGATCACAATGCCTCCTTTATAACGGTTATCCTTTGTTAACAATGTTAGATAAACAACTTTCTTGTCTCTGTATTTCAACATATATATCCTTTTCTTACGGATTTGTTGCTTTTTAAACCTGCACTTAACCCCATTAAGTTTAAGTAATTTATCCACATTTACATCTGCAATATCAACATGCAATTTCCTTATAATCCTTTTCAGAGTAGAATTGACCTTCAATATCCTTTCATCAGCATCAAAAACAAATGAAGGATAACCAAAGCTGTCTAATAGGGGATCCAGATATTTAATAATAGAATCTTTGTAATGATTGCTCATAACTAATTATCCTCAATTGTATTTTTTATAAAGTAGAATAAAATCACCTGTGCAGAACATATGCTTTTTTATAATCTACTGGTGATAAAATTTCAACAAAATATCCGTCTGCAAACAAAAATGCGGATATTTTGTTAATATTTAAACAACAGGGTTCTGTTATTAACCCGAAAAATGCAATAGGAAAGTTTGCTCATTCGTTCAACCCTGCGATCCACCTAAGATACAAAGACTTT
>JBMFUY010000086.1:0-9640 GCA_049966275.1 bacterium | reverse complement strand
AAGTCCTTTGTATGTTTATATGCAATCACATTCCGTTTCTTTTTTTCTAATATTCGAAGAATACCTATATTTGACGCTGGGTTATCACTCATTACACAAACTTCCCTATTTCGCAAATGCATTTTTCGGGTTAATGCTTTTCAAGAAGAGATTTTAGATATGCCTCTCTTTTTAATAGTGAAGCCTTATCAAGCAGTGTTATACCATTGAGGTGATCTATTTCATGTTGGATGACAGTAGCAAGTAACCCATCAGCCTCTAAAACCAGATCCCTACCCTCTCTATCGTACCCTTTTACAACGATACGTCCTGCTCTTTTAACCTTTATTCTAAAATTTGGTACACTTAAGCAACCCTCTTCCATTGCAGATTCACCCTCTGACTCTACTATAACAGGATTGATTATGGTTACGCGTTGTGTTTTTTCATCTGTGATTGGAACATCCGCAACAAACAATGATATTTCTTCCCCAACCTGTGTAGCAGCAAGGCCTATCCCGGATGCATAATGCATTGTCTCATACATGTTATCTATAAACTCCTGTAATTTTCCGTTTATATTTTTAATCTCTTTTGCCTTGTGTTTTAATACCTTTTCCGGATATGTATATATTCTATAGATAGCCATGTTATCCTATTTTATCCAGCAATTCTAATTGTCTCTTGGATTCTTTATGATTTGGATTGTGGACAAGCGCCTTCTGGAAATAACCTCTTGCAGTTTTATAATCCTCTTTGTTCTTATATATAACGCCAAGATAGTAATAGTTACGGGCTTCGTTTGGGTTGAGTTCTATAGCCTTTAAAAAGGCTTGCTCTGCTGATTTTATATTGGGTGGATGATTATCAAAATTCATTGTTTCTAATATCGCCAGAGCTGTATAGTATTCTGAAACATTCGGATCATTCTTTATAGCTGTGCTAAACATCTGATAAGCCTGAGGATACTTTTTTTCATTAACGTAAACCCTTCCCTTTTCATAACTTTCTCTCGCGAGTACAGGATCGGTTTCTACAAATAAAATACTTTTATCCTGATCCTCTAATTCTTTCAAATACTTTTCTCTTGTAGAATCCTTGTAAAGAACTGTGAATGCCTCTAAAATTTGGTTGTATATTTGCAGGGCAATGGGCCTTATATCTTTGTACTGAGGTTCGGCAAACCTATCAGGATGATAAGTTTTTGATAACGATGTAAAGGCTACAAGAATTTGTTCTTTTGTTGCCTTGGTATCAAGTCCAAGTTTTTCAAAAAGATTTATTGTTTTAAATTGTTCAAGCTTTTTTTCCATTTCTGTTTTCAGTGAACCTAAAGATGTTGTCTCCTTTTTTTCTTCCCCGGGATATATAAAACCAAGAAGCACCAATACCCCGAGGATTTGAATCGCTTTGAGTTCACCAATACCGGCTTTGCCAATAACTTCACTCAGGGTTTTGTTTCCATCAATGATATTGTACAACTTTTCAGCCTCAGTATTCTTTATAATGTTGAGCTCCTCAGGATCAACCTGTTTTTTTAGCAGGACTGTATTTGAACTCCCTACAATTCCTTTTAGTTTATCAGGGCTATATTTCCTCTTTACCCCCTCGATCATCAATTCCCATAAACTTAAGTCAAGGGTTATAATTTCATTACTGAACTGAGCACCTTCTATAAAATTGTATTCAGCATCTTCATACTCAAATATTGAATATATAATTTCAGAAACCTGTTTCAATACGAGTTCATAAAGTTGTTCCGGTGTAATAAGATTCATATTTACGAGTACAGTTCCAAGCCTATCCCCGGTTTTCATTACCTGCTTAAGCGCTGTATCAAGCTGTTCCTCTGTAACTAAATTAAGTCTTAAAACCAGAGCGCCCATTCTATCAGCAGGTAGGTTTGAGGCAGAGAAGATTGGTTTGCCTTTTGACATATACACTATCTTGACTTCAGAACCACTTGTAACCCTTAGTATACCCGAAGCCTTCTTAGTGTACAGATCCACAAGTAGTTTTAGAAAAGGTGTATCTTTCAACCTGCCTTTATTCATAATGTTATGATTAAGCACATTTAACAAAACTATTCAATGATAACCCGTTTAACATTTTTTTTCTTCTGCTCTTGTTTTCTCTTGCCTTTTAACATCTCTTTTATACTCCAAAGCACCTGGATCCTTGGATCCTGTGGATCTATCTTTTCAATCCTTGCCACTTCCTGGTCTATAAAATTATTTACCATATAGATCACTTCATTACTGTCTACAGGTATTTCTCCCATACGTAGTGGATCTATTATGTTTTTTATCGTTAAATTTGTAAGTAACTGTAGTGTTGTCAATAGAGAGGATAACGTAGCTATGCCTGTATTGTTATCATATTTTTCTATCGTCTGCCTGAGAAATTCCATAATATCGCTTATGGCAAGCAGGTCTTCTCTTCTTGCTGTCAAAAAATGTTGTTCTGCAGAATTAAGTAGCTTTAAAGTATCCTGATTTAAACTTTTGCTCTTATTTTTTCTTTTCATATAAAGACGATCTTTAGCCAATCACCATCCATTGTTGCTTCTTTTATCTGCCTTGTTTGTAAAGCCCTTGGTAACATAAGGTTCCTTTGAAAATTCAGTACCTTTACTATCAATTCATCTCCACTCGTCAGAAGAGAAATATCTTCTTTTTTAATCCCGGGCATTTTTATTTTAAGAATAAACTGCTCAGCTTTTTTGGATATCTTGATAGGCGCTTCTTTGGTAAAGATTTCTACTGGATCACCATCCTTGAATAGGTCTTTTGCCAGTTTTGATAAAGAAGGAATACCCACCATCTCCTTATCATAAAGGATGGACTTGAACAATTGTGTGCCATGGAATACCCTGGATATGTGTTTCATGTGTTTATCCTGTATACCAAGCCAATTTGAAAGATAAGAATTGTCTATCTCCTGTGGATATACCTTGTTCACAACAACTGCATCCACTGTAAATCCAAACATGTTTAGATAAGTATAAGCGCGTTGAGACTCATTTATCACCATCTTTTCCGGGTTTATCACAAGCCTTATAGTTGTACTCTTATTATCCAATAACAATTCTTTGATCTTTATCATTTTAACATACAATTTTTCAATGGATGCATAAACCTCATCCTTTGGGAATGGTATCCTGGTTAATCTCTCAGCCGCTGGTCTAACTATTTTTGCAATCTTCCTGCCAATATTGAAGAACTTATCCATGTACCATTGGAATATCTCAGGAAAACTTAACAATCTTATTGTGCTCGCAGTAGGAGCACAATCTATTACTATTGTATCGTAATTACCATTCTGTTTGAACTCAAGGATCTTAAGAAGGCTGAACAATTCATCCATGCCAGGTAAGGTTGCCAATTCATCCGACATGAGTTCGTCAATGCCCTGGCTCTGAAGTAGAGCCTTCACATAAGATTCTATTTTCCCCCAATTGTCTGATATTTCTTTATAGACATCTATTTCCTGGGCATACAGATTTTCTTTTAGCTTTTGAGGCGTATTTCCAATTTGAATTGAAAATGCATCAGAAAGGCTATGTGCCGGGTCTGTACTCAGTACTATTGTTTTATGACCAAGTTCAGAGGCGCGAACCGCTGTTGCTGCTGAAACAGTTGTTTTACCTACCCCACCCTTACCTGTATATAATATAACCCGCATATAGCTGTCTTACACTCCTTTACCTAATCTGCCAGCTCTATTGTAATACGCTATTATTTCCTCAACTAAATCCTCAACAGTATAAGAAGATGGCTGAATGGCAACATCCAATCCCATACTTTTAACAGTACTGGCAGTAATGGGTCCTATACATGCTATATCTGCATGACTCAATATTTTGAATGCATCTTCACCAAACATATCAAAGAAATTAGTAACTGTTGATGAGCTTGTAAATATGGCAAGTTCCACACCTTGCTTCAATAAAGGTAGATTATCCTGTTTTACTTCAGCCTTGATAGTTTTATAAACTGGTACAACATCAACCTCTGCGCCTGCTCTTCTTAATGCTTCCACAAGGATTTCCCTCGCCTCCTGTGCCCGTGGTATCAATATTTTTTTGCCGTTTACATTATCTTTGAATAAGGCTATTACACCTTCTGCTTTAAACTCATCAGGTACATTATCAACCCTGATCTTAAAAGATTCCATTGCCTGAGCTGTTTTAGGACCTATTGCTACAATCTTAGCATCCCTGAACTTTCTTGTATCGTAACCATTGAACCACAATCTATCAATAAATCTGTGAACAGCATTTGCACTCGTGAATATTATGGTATCGTATGTGTCAAGTCTATGTATTGCACGATCCACAGGTGTGTAATCATCAGGTGGAACAAGTTGAATCGTGGGTTGTTCTATAACCATGGCACCGAGCTGTTCAAGTGATTGTCTTAAAAATAATGCATCCTTTTCCATTCTTGTAATCAGGACCTTTTTCCCGAATAATGGAAGGTGTTCAAACCAGTTCAATTTTTCTCTCAAGCCAACAACCCTGCCTATAATTATAAGGGCTGGTGTTAAGAATGGCTCATGACGTTCTTCAAGTATATCTTTTAATGTACTGACAGATGTTGTCTGTATTGGTAGTGTTCCCCATCTTATAACTGCCACAGGATCATTAATATCCCTGCCATTATCAACAAGCTTTTTTGCTATCTGTTTTATCTGAGCAACACCCATCAACACAACAATGGTATCCATTTTTGCAATCGCATCCCAGTTATGTTCATCAATTCCCATATTTGTATGCCTATGACCTGTTATCACTGCAACTGAAGATGATACACCTCTGTGGGTAAGGGGAATACCAGCGTAAAGCGGAACTGCATTTATAGAAGATACGCCTGGAATAATTTCAAAATCTATGCCATATTCTGCAAGTGCTATAGCTTCTTCACCTCCCCTGCCAAACAGGAATGGATCTCCTCCTTTGAGTCTCAATACATTCTTACCTGACATAGCCATGTCAATGAGTATTTTATTTATTTCATCCTGGGATTTTATATGCTCGCCCGCGGTCTTTCCTGCGTATATGAGATCAGTAGAACTATCCACATATTTTAACAATTCTTTATTGATCAGATGATCGTAAACCACCACATTAACAGTTTTTATAATGTTCAAAAGCCTTAAAGTGATAAGTTCAAAATTTCCGGGACCTGCACCAGCTATATAAACCTTTCCTTTCTTCATTTTTGTCCCCTTATTATTCTGTCTCCACCTGCCATAAGCAATCTCTCTGCAAGCCTTAACCCAACGTTGTAAGCCTCTTCTTTCGTTCCTCTTTTGCTATCTTTATATAATACCCTGCCCTCCGGGTCCGCGATAAAACCTGTGACCTCTATTTCATTATCAATCAATTCTGCATGTGCACCTGCAGGGATCTGACAATTAGCACCCAAACCTGTAACAAATCCCCTTTCTGCACCTGCCCTATAAAATGTGGGTAAATCATTTATTGTATTAACTATAGCTTCTATTTCAGTATCATTTTTACGTATCTCTACAGCTATGATACCCTGACCTGCAGCAGGTATTATGTTCAGCTTTTCCATAAACTCTGGTTTTATACCAAGCCTATGTAAGCCAGCATAAGCAACAATAATAGCATCAAACCTTCCTGACATTAATTTTTTGATCCTTGTATCTATATTTCCTCTTAACATACTAAACGTCAATTTTGAATTCATTTGTTTTAGCTGAACTATTCTTCTCAAACTTGTTGTACCAATAATAGCGCCTTCATTTAATGATGAAAATGTTGCTGATTTGTTAAACACAATGACATCCCATGGTTGCTCTGCCGGAGGAGTGGCTGCTATGAAAAGCCCATCCGGTATCTCAGCTGGCATATCCTTCATACTGTGCACTGCTATATCAATTTGCTTTGATAAAAGTGCTTTTTCTATCTCTTTAACAAACAATCCCTTACCACCTATTTCAGTGAGAGATACGTTCTGTATCTTATCTCCAGAGGTTTTTATAATTATCAGTTCCACATCAATTGATTTAAAGTTTTTTTCCAACAAAGATTTTATGTGGTTTGCCTGCCAGAGAGCGAGTTTGCTACCTCTTGTTCCAATTCTTATCTTCATATCTTAAATATCTTCTTCAGTAAGTTTATATCCTTCAAAACCTCACCACTTGCATGTACCTTTTTTATTTGAGTAATAGGCTCATGCAGGATCTTATTCACTATACCCCTTGACATAGCATCAAGCACATCGATCTCCTTTTGGGTAGGATTATCCAGCTTTGATATTGCCTCTTTCAACTCCTCCTGTCTGATGGCTTCAAACTTCTCTTTCAAAGATACAATTGTTGGAACCAGGGATAATTCACCAAGCCAGTTCATAAACCTGTTCACCTCTTCTTCTATAAAGTGTTCTGCCTCTGTAGCTGCCTTTTCTCTCTCTTTCATATTTTGATTTGTCACATTCTTAAGATCATCTATGTCAAAAAGAAATACACCCTCTATTGTAGATATGGATGGTTCTATGTTTCGCGGTACAGATATATCTATAAAGAATAAAGGTTTGTGCTGCCTCGCCTTCATGATCTTTGTAATTTTATCATAGGTTATAAGATAATGATCCGCTGATGTTGAACATACAACAATATCTACATCCAGTAACTGGTTGTACAATTCTTCAAATTCTACAGCGGTTCCTTTTAATCTATCTGCCAGTTCCTTTGCGTGTGCAAATGTTCTACTCAATACAATTAATTTTGAAGTGCCAGCATTCATGAGGTATCTGGCTGCATCCTCTGCCATTTCACCTGAGCCCATGAGTAAAACATATTTCCCGGTTAATCTCCCGAATATCTTTTTTGCAAGTTCAACAGCAACAGAACTCACAGATACATTGTACATACCTATGGACGTAAACGTTCTGACCCTTTTTGCTACCCTGAATGCCCTATGCATAAGTCGGTTTAATATCGGTCCCGTTGTGGAATTATACGCGGCGATTCTGTAAGCATTTTTGGTCTGTCCCAATATTTGAGCTTCACCGATCACCATAGAATCAAGACTGCTTGCCACCTTAAAAACATGCGTTACAGCTTCCCTATCAAGATAGATATACAGATGAAGAGAAAGCTCATTTTTATCCACGTTCCCATATTTACTCATAATATCCTTTATTATATCTATGGCTTTCTCATGATCCTCGCAGGCTGTATAAAATTCTATGCGGTTACATGTTGATAACACAATGGATTCGCTAATCTCATGAAATGAAGACAGCTCCTTAAGGATAATAGGAATCTGCTCATCTGTAAAGCTGAGCTTTTCTCTCAGCTCTATGGATGCTGTTTTATGATTTAAGCCTATTACAAGAAGTTTCATAGTCTAAAAATTATGATAGCCCTTAAAAATGAAGTTAACACCTATAAAACTGAACATAACAAGTAGAAAACAGACAATAGAACCCCATGCAAACTTTTTACCTCTCCAGCCTAAACTGATACGAGCGTGCAGTATAAAAATATACGCAAACCATATAATAAGTGACCAGGTTTCTTTTGGATCCCAATTCCAGTAACTCCCATACACCCTGTTAGCCCACAGGGCACCTGTTATTATACCGAGTGTAAGAAGTGGTAAGCCAATGGTTAATGTTTTATATGCAAGATCATCAAGTATAAATAAGGACGGGAGCCATTTTGTTAGCCATGCAATACGCTTTTGTTTTAGCCATGCTTCCTGCAAAATGTACATGATAGAAGAAACAAATGATAGAGCAAATAACCCATAAGATGCAATGGATAACAATACATGGATGGGAAAAATTTCTGTATTAAAAATAGGGCTTAATTCTTTTGTAGCACCTTTTAATAATAATGAAACACCTATTAATAAAAGAATAAACGGTGTTGAGAAACCTATTATGGATGATGTGCCCTGAAATATGACTGAAACTAAAACAGCCCCGATTCCCAGTGACCAGGCAAATATGAAAATAGCATATTTGATAGAAAAAACAGGGAACACATGCAGTTCTCTGTATAACCAGAAGATCATCGTTGAGTGAAGAATAACAGCCAATATCATACTGATGAGCGATACTATTTTACATCTATTATCTTTGTAGAATGCATAACATATACTTGTTATCATTCCTGCTATGTACAATAGAACAGTTAATATTAACATATCAATATACCTGAGCTGGAATATTGTTCTGCAATTTTAAGCTCCTTTTACCATTGAAAGAAATTTATTGATATACTGTTTTAATCCTTCTGAATCTTTGTTTTTTATGTGTTTTGACAATGCATTTATTGAAAGTTTATTTAGTGCATCTTTTATGTTTATGTCAACACCTCTTTTCTTCATCCTCAGCAAAATGTTTCTTAATTTCACCACAATATTTATAACCTTTATATAATCAGGACTCAATATTTTGTTAATCCGCCTTTTTACCAATGCAGTTGCGTATGGTGCGAGTCCCTGTGTAGAAATGGCAATCACAATGTTTCCCTTTCTGACAATAGCAGGCATTATGAAATCACAATAAGCAGGTGTATCAACCACATTTGTGATTATGGACCTGGCATGGGCATCCTGAAAAACCTTTCTGTTCACCTCTGAATCGTTTGTAGCAGCATAAACCAGGAATATTCCATTGAGATCAGAAGGCTTATATACCCTTTTTATAAGTTTTATCCTGTGTTTTTCTTTTAATCTCTCTATAGATGTTATGGTTTGTGGTGCAACAACCTTTACACGAGCACCAGCCTTTACCAGTTGAATTATCTTTCTGTAAGCTACACTGCCCCCTCCAACAACAAGGCAGTTCTTTTTATTTACGTTCAAAAAAACAGGATAATAATTATTCAAAAGCTAAGTCCAAACCCTAAACTGAAGAATATCCCATTCATGCTAAGACTACATACATTGGCAGGTATATACTGGTATCCTGTATCAATATTGAATAGCCAGCTTGGTAATCGATGGCTTAATTGAAAATCGCTTCCCGCGCCTATTCGTAATCCGAGTTCAGAAACATCCTTTGACAATGAGCTGGTACCATATTCTGTTGTCAAATTGACTGTTGTATAATTTAAAAGTGAAAACAGATAAGGAACAAATGGATAGTCTTTTTTGAGACGCACCCTCACCCCTGCATCGAACGATGGCATGAATGCTATTTTCTCTGTAGCAATGGATGTGCCGGTGTTAACAGTTATAACTTCACTACTATTTTGTTGAGGGGTCCTACCTCTAAAATCAGCATAAAGCCAGTTGTGATATATGGGGAAGTTATATCCAAGCTGTATGGTTGTTGAAGGATCTGATATTACATTTATAGGCTGGGAGAAATTAAGATTGTCAGAAGAGAATATAATTGTATCAGCTTCTACTTTATATACAAACGATAAGCATAAAAACATAGTAATGAATATATAAGTAATCAGTCTCATAAACCTGTTAACTCCTTATCATACTTATATACGTTAAATAAACAACTTTTACAAAAAAAGCAATAGAAGTCTTTTATTTTCCAAACGGATTTTTGGTTAACCCAAAAAAATGCAATAGGAAAGTTTGTTCATTCGTTCAACCCTGCGATCCACCTAAGATACAAAGACTTTTTGCTGTAAAGGAGGCTTAAGTCCTTTGTATGTT
>JBMFUY010000085.1:0-9795 GCA_049966275.1 bacterium | reverse complement strand
GCGGGGTTATCACTCATTACACAAACTTCCCTATTTCGCAAACGCATTTTTCGGGTTAAAAAGTCCAATTATCAAATAAGCGGGACAGATCACTTTGCATCTATGCTTGCTCAAAGGGGCATAAGCTTATTTACAGTCCAGAAGTTACTAGGGCATAAGACAGTGGCTATGACGCAAAGGTATGCACACCCTGCACCTGACAATTTACGAACAGCTATAAACTTATTAAATAACCAAGAAAACAAATTTACGGCACAAATCGGACACAGTGGGCAAAATGCATGAGCAACAAAACTCGTAACTACTTGAAAAATCTAAAGGCGGCACCCGGATTCGAACCGGGGATAACGGTTTTGCAGACCGCTGCCTTACCACTTGGCTATGCCGCCATCATAAATAAAAAAGCGGGCGATGGGATTTGAACCCACGACTTTCGCCTTGGCAAGGCGACGTTCTAGCCGCTGAACTACACCCGCTTGATACTTAATTATATCCTATACAAAATTCAATTTCAAGTCAAGCTCTTGTAGATGTAATAGCACTCTATTCTGTCTGTTATAATCATTTTATCCTCGTATGACAATCCATGGAACATGGACTAATGTTTGCTTGACTTTTAAACATTAAATGACCTAAAATTGACTCTATAATCAAAGGAGGGTATATGGATTTAGCTTATAAAACACTAAGAGAAATGGTGGAAAAAAGGGCGGAGGAGAGCAGGGATAAGGCTTACATCTATTTTTACGACGATACTATAACATTTCAGCAATTCAACGAAAGGGTTAATCGATTTGCCAATGGTCTGAAGAAGATGGGTGTTAAAAAGGGAGATATTGTTCATATCTATATGAATAACTCGCCTGAATTCCTTTACGCTGTACTTGCAGCAAATAAGCTCGGAGCTATTGCAGGTCCTATCAATTGCTGGTGGAGTCCGGAAGAGGTAAAGTTTCTATTGAATGATTCAGAAGGAAAGTTTCTCGTTGTAGAAGCGCCTTATTATCCTAATATTGAAACCATAAAACCAGACCTGAATTATCTTAAACATATCATTTATCATGGAGACGAAGTGCCAGCTAACACAGTGCCTTATAAAGAACTTATGGGTTATCCTGAAGTGCTTGACAGGGTTGATATCTCTCCGGATGATGATGCATTTTTATTTTACACATCCGGCACCACAGGTAAACCTAAAGGGGCTTTGCTAACGCATGCCAATGCCCTGTACGCGGTAATGGGTGTTAGATCAGTTCTTCATTCTGATGAGGAAAAGGGAGATGAGGTTGCTTTGATCTTTTTACCATTATTCCATGTTAATGCAATGATGTCCATGATAAGCGCCCTTTACTCTGGTGTTACTGTTGCATTGAGGCTAACCTTTTCTGCCTCAGAGTTTGGAGAGGTTGTAGAAAGATACAGGGTTACATTCTTCAGTGGTGTTCCAGCTGTGTACAATATCTTAATTTTAATAGCTGATGAGGTAAAAAAGCATGATTTGAGTAGTTTAAAATTTGGCGTTTGTGGTGCAGCACCCCTTGCAGAGGAAACGTTTAAAAAGTTTGAGGAAATTTATGGAATAAAGATAGTAGAGGGATATGGACTTACAGAGGGTACAGTGGTTAGCACATTAAACCCGTTAAATGGTGTTAGAAAGATCGGTTCTATAGGTAAGGCATTGCCTGGTCAGGATGTAAAGGTTGTTGATGATAATGGTAAAGAATTAGGCCCCAATGAAATAGGAGAGATTGTCATACGCGGCGGTGCTGTAATGAAGCGCTATCATAAGCGACCAGAGGAGACCTCTCAAACTATAGTTGATGGGTGGTTACATACCGGTGACATAGGCTATATGGATAATGATGGATATTTTTACATTGTTGATAGGAAAAAAGACCTTATTATCCGTGGAGGAGAGAACATCTATCCAAAGGAGATAGAGAACGTTCTATACGAGTACCCCAAGATTATGGATGCTGCTGTAATAGGTGTACCTGATAAGGTTATGGGTGAAGAGGCAAAGGCTTTTATAGTATTAAAACCAGGCGAAACAGCCACTGAAGATGAGATAAAAAATTATGCAAGATCGAAACTCGCTGAGTTTAAAGTACCAAAGTATATTGAATTTGTTGACGATTTACCAAAAAATATTATTGGTAAGATATTAAAGAAAGAACTCAGGGCAAGAGAAAAAGAAAAAATAATAAAGGAAAAAAAGAGTGGCAAATGATTCAATAAAAAAGGCGGCAAGGGAAATTGTTAAAAGAGGGCATGTTGTAGCCTTTACCGGTGCAGGGGTATCACAGGAAAGTGGAATACCCACGTTCAGGGATCCCGGTGGATTGTGGGATAGATTCAATCCCATGGAGTTTGGAACACCTCAGGGACTCATAGAATTAGCAAGGAATAACCCACAAAAGCTTATAGAGTTTCTGGAAGATTCTATAAATTCCGTAGGTAATGCACCTCCCAATCCTGCTCACATTGCTATTGCAGAGCTGGAAAAACTTGGTTTGCTTGACTGTGTTATCACTCAAAATATTGATAATCTGCATCAGGCAGCTGGTAGTAAACATGTGATAGAGGTTCATGGCAACATCTATACATTCAAATGTACCCAGTGCAATGAAACCATTAAGTATACAAAAGAAGAATTTATAGCCTTTCTTAAAAAGGCAATTGAAGAGCTACGCACCGGTTCACTGGAACGTATAATGAACATCATGCCGTCCTGTAAATGTGGTGGTAAGGCAAGGCTGGATGTGGTTTTGTTTGGAGAACCTGTACACATGATACCGGAGTCTTACATGCAAATAGAACAGGCTAAAGTAGTTCTTATCGTTGGTACATCTGGAACTGTCTATCCTGTATCAGAGATACCAAGATATGCAAAAGGAACCGGAGCTGTGCTTATTGATGTAAATCCAAGAGAAACATTTTATTCTGACATAGATGATTATGTGCTAAGAGGACCTGCTGGCGTGGTATTACCACAGTTAGTTGAAGAGGTTAAGGCACTTTTGTAATCCTTAAGGAGGTAAAAGTATGGAATTAACAACAAAACAAAAATATTACAAACTACTCATGACCTTATTGTTCTGGATATTTCTTGTCGTAGGAGTTTTATTTTATGTGGTACCCAATCAGGTCATTGGCATATTCAATATTGTTTCGGATAAAATAGGATACTTCCAGCAGATTCCATTGAGCCAGGAAAAATTTTATCTTGATTTGGCTGTAGCATATATGGCGTGCGTAACAGCTATTGCTTATCTGATAAGCAAGGATGTATTAAAAAATCTAAACCTCACACCGGTTTTGATAGTGGGTAAGACAACATCATCTTTAATATCTCTTATCAGCTTCATTCTCTTTCAGAAGTCACTTCTGTACATCTCTAATTTTGTTATAGATGGGGCTATTGTTTTGATCGTGTTAATCTTTTATCTGCCGGTAAAAAGGGAACTATCAACTGCCAGATAAACTGTTCACCAGATTTATAGGATATGTGTTCAGCAGAGAACCTATGAATCCATCGGTTATAAGTTTTTCTGCAATATGATGAGGTATGCCTCTGCTCTTAAGATAAAACATTGTTTGTTCATCAACCATACCCGAACTCGCACTATGAGATGCTATAACATTATCTTCGTCTATCCATAAACTTGGTATACCATCAAACCTTGCATGTTCTCCTAACATAATGGATTTTTCAGCCTGTTCAACCTTCGCTCTTTTTGAGCCTGATGCAATATGGGTTAAAGCCCTGTATATTACCTTTGCCTGATCAAGTACTGCGGCCCTTACAAGTACAGATGTGGTTGTATCCGGAGCTGTGTGAAAGGTCTCATAAGAGATATCTTTTTGTGCATCTCCCTTCCCAACCACAACACCTATCAATCTTGTTTCAGAACCTGGCTCAGCAAGTATTGAACGTGTACTTATTGCTATGTTTGATTCATCCATATCTATGTTGTACCAGTTTACATTTGCACCACCTGAAAGTCGTGCCCTTTTTATAGCACTGTAAAAGCCATTTTTTTTCGTCTTGTTCACAGTTACATAATCAACACTCGAGCCTTGATTTGCAAAGATCTCTACATTATCAGCGATCATACCCTTACCCACCCCTTCAACAACCCTTAAAATGATTGTATGGGTTTGTGGTTTTAGTTCAATAACATCATGGTGAACAAGCAAGCCACCTTCTTCTGTCAGTTTTACAAACTCAACAAGTGGCTGCTCAAAAGACTCCTTTATAACTATAAAGAAGCCCTTTGCATAAGCCTTATCTATAGAAACAAAGGACTGATCCATGGAATGGAACTTACCCCTGCCTGATGTGTCAAGTTTCATAATGCTGAAAAGGTATGGTGATGGAATAATACCTTTTGTTGCATCTATTTGTGAGATAGAGAATAAGGGCTCATACAACTCCTGTATCTGCTCTGCTTCTGTGTATCCATCAAAGTTCCCGATAACATATCTGGTTTTCAAACCTTTCTCTAAAGAACTTTTATACTCTTTATACCGGTCATGTGTTCCAGTGTTTATTGTTTTCAGTGATTCTAATCTTATAAATCCTGTGTTGAATCTTTTCCATACAGGTAGTGTAACTGGTGTATCCATACTATGCTCCCTTCATTTCAAGCTGAATAAGTCTGTTTAACTCTACTGCGTATCCCATTGGTAGCTCTTTTGCCACTGGTTCGATAAAACCTCTTACAATCAGGGCAATGGCTTCATCTTTTGATATACCTCTACTCATAAGATAAAATAACTGCTCTTCATCTATCTTACCAACAGTAGCCTCATGTCCGACAGAAGATTGAGGTGTAAATTGCTCTATGATGGGTATTGTGTCAACATGGGACCTGTCATCAAGCATAAGTGATTGACACTCAACATGTGCCTTTGCACCGGTTGCATTACTGCCAATTCTTACAAGTCCTCTGTAAACAGATGTGCCTCCATCCTTGCTGATGCTCTTTGATACAATGGTTGCACTTGTATCCGGTGCTGCAAGTATAACCTTTGCACCGGTATCCTTGTATTGACCTTTGCCTGCAAAGGCTATATTAAGATGCTCTGCTCTTGCCCCCCTGCCTCTAAGTATTGATGCAGGATAAAGCATTGTTACACCACTACCCATTGAGCCTCCAACCCATTCCATTATTCCATTTTCGTAAACAATAGCTCGTTTTGTATTAAGATTGTAAACATCTGTACTCCAGTTCTGAATTGTTGTGTATCTTGCCCTTGCCCCTTCTTTTACAAAGATTTCTACAACAGCGGAATGCAAAGAACTTATGCTGTATCGAGGTGCAGTGCAACCTTCTATATAATGAACTTCTGCACGTGGCTCTACAATGATAAGTGTATGTTCAAACTGGCCCGAAGAGCGTGTGTTCATCCTGAAGTACGTTTGCAGAGGTATTTCAACCTTCACGCCTTTAGGTACATACACAAAGCTTCCTCCACTCCACACAGCACCATGAAGTGCTGCAAACTTGTTATCAGTTGGTGGAACACACTTTGTCATAAAGTATTCTTTTACAAGTTCTGGATAATCTTTAACAGCAGAGTCCATATCAGTAAATATAACACCCTTACCCTCCCATGCCTTCTTAAGATTCGTATAAACAGCCTCTGATTCATACTGTGCAACCAGCCCTGCCAGATACTTTTTCTCTGCTTCTGGAATCCCAAGTGCATCGTATGTCTTTCTTATTGTTTCAGGCACATCCTCCCATTTCATTGCCTTATAATCTTCAGGCTTTATATAGAAGATGATCTCATCAAAATTCAATGCTGAAAGATCTGCCCCCCATGCAGGCATGGGTTTTTTCTTGAATATCTCGTAAGCCTCAAGGCGTTTTTCCAACATCCATTGCGGTTCCTGTTTTTGTTTTGATATCTCCCTTATGATCTCTTCACTCAGGCCCTTTTTTGATCGAAACACATATTTAGAATCAACAGGTTGGGCAATAATGCTTTCATTGGCCTGTATAACTTGTTCATTCATTTAAGCCTCCTTAACCCATTCATACCCCATTTTATCAAGTTGTTGTGCAAGCTCAAACCCACCTGACTTCACGATTCTACCATCAACCATAATGTGCACAAAATCTGGCTTAATATAATCAAGTATACGTTGATAATGTGTTATCAATAGCAGCGTAAGATGGTCCTCTTTTATAAGCTTGTTTATTCCCTCAGAGACAAGTCTTAAGGCATCTATATCAAGTCCTGAATCTATTTCATCAAGTACTGCAAACTTTGGTAAGAGTACTGCCATCTGCAAGATCTCATTGCGTTTTTTTTCTCCACCAGAAAAGCCCTCATTAAGATACCTATCAAGAAAGGATTGAGGTATGGATATTGCCTCTGCCCTTTTTAAAAGGGATTTATGAAATGCGAGGATAGGAACATCCTTTTGTTCTTTTGCCTCTATAGCAGTCCTCAGAAAGTTCTCAACAGAGACCCCTGGTATCTCCATTGGATACTGAAATCCCAGAAAGATACCTTTTCTTGCCCGTTCATCCACATCAAGTCCAAGTATGGATGTACCATTGTACACTATATCACCATGCGTTACCCTGTACTTGGGGTGTCCCATGATAGTAAAAGATAGCGTTGATTTGCCAGAACCATTGGGCCCCATTATGGTATGCACCTCAAAAGGATTTATTGTTAGATTCAATCCTTTTATAATCTCTTTATCCTCTACAGTTACATGTAGATCCTTTATTTCAAGTAAAGGCATATAAACCTCCTATCTTTAGTAGAATAGTCATTTATTCGTGAGATTTCAACTATACGTTTTAAAACAATCAATTGCAATATTATGGATGATTCATTTTATTTATCCTGTTCTTTTGTAACTTATGGTTTTGCTTGAATGTTTGTATTTCCAGTATTACATTTTTGAGAAAAAAATAAGGATCTGATATGAATCTTAATATTAGAAGGACATCTGAATACAAAGCTTTATCTGTTGAAGAAACATTGAATACATTACAAACCTCTCTGGAAGGTTTGAAAGAGGCTGAGGCATCAGAGAGGCTAAAAAGTTTTGGGTATAATGAAATAACAGAAAAAAAACAAAACCCGTTTATAGGTTTTATTTCACGTTACTGGGGGCCCATGCCATGGTTGCTGGAACTTGCGATGGTACTCTCCTTCCTGCTGGATAGACCTCTGGAAGGCATAATAATACTGATCCTTTTAACGATCAACGCAACCATAGGCTATATCCACTCTCGTAATTCTCAGAGGGCTGTAGAACTTCTAAAAAGTAAATTAGCAGTTAAAGCAAAGGTTATAAGAGAAGGAAAAACTGCACTGATAAATGCAAGGGAGCTTGTTCCGGGTGATATTATTCTGATCAAACTTGGCGATATTATACCAGCAGATGCCAAGATCATAGGCGATGCAATTGCTGTTGATGAATCCGCATTAACAGGAGAGTCTTTACCAAAAGAAGCACATACATCGGATATAGTTTTCTCAGGTTCAACGGTTAAAAGAGGCGAAACAAGATGTGTTGTGGTCAATACCGGTGCAAACACATATTTTGGTAGAACAGCTGAACTTGTGAAGATAGCGAAACCCAAGTCTCATCAGGAAGAAGTAATGATGACGATCGTCAGGTATATGATGTATCTGGGTATAGTGGCTTCTGTTGTAGTGGCAGGTTATGCTGTGATCATGCATGTTAAACTTATCTTAATAGCAACGTTTATAGTAACATTCCTTATGGGCGCTGTGCCTGTTGCGTTACCAGCAGTGCTAACCATTGTACAGGCAGCGGGTGCAGTTGAATTATCAAAAAAGAACATCCTTGTAACAAGATTAGATTCTGTAGAAGATGCCTCTTCAATAGATATCCTGTGTCTTGACAAAACAGGCACAATAACCCAGAACAATCTAACCGTAACAGACAGTGTATCTTTTAATGGTTGTAAAAAAGAGGATGTTATTAGACTGGCAATGCTGGCATCTCAAGAAAAAGGCATGGATGCAATTGACCTGGCAATCATCTCTTATGGTAAAGCTCACGGGATTGATAAGCTTGTTGAACAATATAAACAGATATCTTTTGTGCCATTTGATCCCTCCATTAAACGGACAGAAGCTATAGTTGAGGGGCATGGAGAGCGTTTCAAGGTTGTCAAGGGTGCTGCTCAGATGATTATAAGTTTGAGTAAATCAATGGACAAGGAGACAATGGATAAAATAGAAGCAACAGTAAAAGAATTTTCATTAAAAGGATACAGGACACTGGCAGTTGGCAGAACACTGAGTAACGATAGTGATAAGCTCAAATTTGTAGGATTGATAGCACTTTCAGACCCACCAAGAAAGTGTGCAGCAAAGATGATTGAAGAAATAAAGTCATTGGGTATAAAGCCCATGATGCTTACAGGCGATCATGTTGCAATAGCGCGAGAGATAGCCAGACAGGTTGGTATTGGTGATAAAGTAATAAAATTACCGGATATCAAAGATTTAAAGGAAGAAGAGCAAATAAAGATAGTTGAGCAGAGTGATGGATTTGCTCAAATATATCCAGAAGATAAGTATAGAATTGTTAAGCTTCTTCAATCCGGTGGACACGCAGTGGGAATGACCGGGGATGGTGTTAATGACGCACCCGCATTAAAACAGGCAGAAATGGGTATTGCTGTAAGCAATTCAACTGATGTTGCAAAGGCATCAGCCTCTGTAGTGTTAACAGAGGATGGTATAAATGTAATAGTGGATGCAATAAAGGTAAGTAGAGAAACATTCCAGAGAATGCTATCCTGGGTTATCAATAAAGAAACAAAGGTAATTGCCTTTGTTGGTGTACTGACAATAGGGTTTTTCTGGTTACATAGGCTTGTGCTTTCCTTGCTTGGCATGTCTCTTCTGGTTTTTGCAAACGATTTTATTACAATGTCTCTGGCAACGGATAACGTAAAACATACAAGCAATCCTAATAATTGGAATGTTAAGGATATAACCCTTGCATCTCTTGTTCTTGGAATCCTGCTCATTCTTGAGACTATATTCGTTATGATCATAGGGAAAAGGTATTTCCATATTACGGATGCTGAAATGCAAACACTTGTTTTGTTAAACATGGTCTTTGCAAGCCAGTTCAGGATACTTATCGTAAGGGAGCGTCAGCATTTCTGGTCATCCATGCCAGGCAGAGAGCTACTCATATCAACTGTAGCAACACTTATCCTATTTGTTATACTTGGTTCTGTTGGCTGGCTTATGCCTGCAATTACCTTCTATAAGGTTATACTTGTATTAATCCTATCAGCAGTGTTTACACTCCTGCTTGATTTCCCGAAGTATTACGTTTTCAAAAAATTTGGACTATAACAAACGCAAGCCTGCAGGGTAAATACTGTATATTCACACACCTGAGCTGTGTTGATCCTAACATGATAAGGATCATACAACTCGTGCGACCAACATCCTATCCTTTATAAAAAGGAGGTTTGTATGAAAGCAACAGATATGCTTATGCATGAGCACAGGATTATAGAAAGGATGTTAAATGTACTATCAAATTTTTCTATAAGTCTTGAGAATAAAAAGAGGGTATCTCCAGAAAGTTTAAAAATGTGTGTAGATTTCATAAAGACATTTGCAGATACATGTCATCACCATAAAGAAGAAGGTGTTTTATTTGCAAAGATGCAGGAGCATGGCATGCCTGTAAACCCGAAAAATGCAATAGGAAAGTTTGCTCATTCGTTCAACCCTGCGATCCACCTAAGATACAAAGACTTTTTG
>JBMFUY010000084.1:0-9839 GCA_049966275.1 bacterium | reverse complement strand
TACCTATATTTGACGCGGGGTTATCACTCATTACACAAACTTCCCTATTTCGCAAATGCATTTTTCGGGTTAATCAACTGATCTTTCAAAGATTAGAAATTCCTTATTTTTATAGATCTTCAAACCCTTTGGTAACATTTCCAACCTTCTGGAGTTGTCACTGGTCTTTTTTAGCATATTCATCACATAATCAATATGCTCTCTGCGCGGATTGTAATACATACCAAGTATGGTTTTAATAGCGATCTGTACAACGGATTTTATCATAACATCGTCCTGTTCTAATAGCCTCTTTATATCCAATCTTATTAAATTAGAGGTCTCTGTATGTACCAATTCTTTGTATAGACGTTTAGACATCCTAACAAGAAATGTACCTATCTCTCTTATATCATTTGATAAAAAGAACATATGGTTAAGAAATCCAGGATTGAGTTTCATCAATTCCGGTATTATATACAACCTTATCTGATTCCTTAAATAATCAGGTAATTCGTTTGTACTGTCCGTCATATATGCTACATGCTTGAGTTTAAGGTATGTAAGAACATTCTCCCTTGAAAGTATAAGCATGGGTCTCACTATATAATCTCTCACCGGTGGGATCCCGCTTATGCCTGCAACACCAGTGCCTCTGAGCATATTGATAAGCATGGTTTCTGCATTATCATTCATTGTATGCGCAAGCGCTATTTTGTCCAGTTCAAACTCTTCTATGCAATTTTCAAAGATCCTGTACCTTTTTTCCCTTGCAATTGCCTCTAATGAATTCCCTTTGAGTTCTGATTTTTTAAATTCAAGATCGTATTTAACAAATTTAAAATCCAGTAAATCCTCTGACAACTTTCTGACAAAATCTTCGTCTCTATCAGATTCTTCGCCTCTCAGATGGTGGTTCACATGTATGATAATAGGTTCTATGTTCATCTGTTTTTGATAACGTTTTAAAAGCATTGCAAGGCATACTGAATCAGGACCTCCTGACACCCCAACACCTACACGTAAGGGAGTGCCTGTTTTTTTATTAGAAGGAACATCCCTGTTAGCCATTACAGAAAACATCCTTTGGGTCTGCACGAATTTAAAGAAACGCTCCTCTATTGCTTTAACACCTGCCATACGCATATGTTTTTATTATAGATGATACAGTTGTAATTTTGCAACTATATGTGGAAGCCCATACGATTTTCAGGTAAAGTATGCTGATTCCCTGTGTGTGTTGACAAATCAAATAGATTAGGATTTTACTATAATTAACATTTGAAAGAGGAAAAAGTATCTTTTATTCTTTGTTTTGGGTTTGTTAAGCTTAGCCATGGGCTGTGAAAAGGGTAATCAGGGCTCTTCTACAGGGTATATCAGTGGACAGGTTCTGGAACTTGGAACAAACACACCTGTCTCATCAGCACTGATAACAACATACCCTCTCGGCATTACAACAACGACCAATAATAAGGGAGGCTTTGCGCTATCTCCATTACCAATAGGAAATTACAAATTGATTGTGCAGGCAGCAGGTTATATATCTCAAACAACGGATTTTATTCCTGTTACAACTTCAGGTATAAATAATTTTAATCTCTATATCAGTCAGTTCCCGGCAACATCAATGGTCATAGCTAATGCAGGGTCAAACCTTTACAGCGCTGGATACGGAAGCGTTGTAACACTTAATGGGAATGGAAGCTCTTCTTATAACAATGCACCTATAACCTATCAATGGAAACAGATCTCAGGACCAGGTGTAATGCTTCTTTCGGATACAACAGCCAATCCTGTCTTTACAACACTTCCCATAAATGATGTGGTAGGTATCCCGGATAATTTTGGATTGCTTGGTATAACCCCCACAGAAACCGGGGTTTATGTATTCAGACTTTATGCTTATGCCAATGGATTCTCTGATAGTAGCACTGTAACAGTGTACTCTTCTCAACCAAAACCTGCTATAACAAATGAGGTGGGTTATCTATTATCAAATGAATCCATTGAAAGGGCTAACGTTCCGGTTGGTTCAGTGGTTTATCTAAATGGAGGATACAATGCACCACCAAAAAGTACTAATGTCATAAAATCTTATGCATGGTCATTCTTATCAACACCAGCAGGTTCAACAGCTGCATTTGATAATCCTTCATCCCAGACCCCATCATTTATACCTGATATGATAGGAAACTATGTTATAAATCTCTCTGCAAGCACATCCAGTGGAACCATCAATGAGACCTTTACTGTAACAGCAAATAGCTATGTTGGTGCTAAAGATTGCGAGTCCTGTCATAATGGGAGTGTTATGACAGATGTTACAATAGAATATAATTCAACAGCTCATGCAAGTGCATTTAATGCATTGAGCAGTGCTTCCACTGTATATGAAAGCTGCCTTAAATGTCATACAACAGGCTTTGATAAAACTCCAACAGCAGGGAATGGAGGCTTTGATGATATAGCGCATGAACTTGGCTGGATAATATCATTGCCATTGTCCTATCAGGCATTACCTTCTCAACTACAGACAATGGCAAATGTTGGTTGTGAAGCATGCCATGGACCAGGCAGTACACATACAGGTGCATTTTCATTCAATACGAGTGTTTGTGCACAATGTCATGATGATCCTCCATTTTATCCGGAATATGCACAATGGCTTATTTCACCACACGCTGAGTCTGTATCACCCGCTGGACTGAACCTGGCTGGTGCTGGTTTTACCTCATGCAGGGCATGTCATTGGTCTCTTAATATTGTTTACACAAATATGGAAGGCAAAGGATTTATACCTTTGATAACATCACAGGAGCAACCCATTAACTGTACAGCGTGCCATGATCCACACAATGGAACAAATCCATACTCATTAAGGGTTTACAATAGTGTGGCTGTTGCAGGCGGTTCATTCACAATGAATGATGTCGGAGCAGGTGCTATATGTATGAAGTGCCATACTGATCAGACATCAAACCCAGCTATTGTTGCTGCAGGTGGAGGGCAGCTACATGAAACAACAGCAGAGGTGTTTGCACAGGGACAGGGCTTCACACTTGCAGGTGCTGGAGCATATGCAGAAACTATAACAGAAACTTCTTTCCACGCAGGAGCAGGAAATATCTCCAATCTCTGTGTAACGTGCCATATGGGTCAAACACCTGCACCTGGTCAACCTGGATACAACACAACAGGGGAGCATACATTTATGATGACAGATGCAAACGGCAATGATCATGTTGCAGTATGCAATACATGCCATTCTGGAAGTATTGCAGTCTCCGGGTTTGATACGGTTGATCCATTGTATCCGGATGCAAACTGGGATGGACACCCATCCAGTGTAACAGAGGGTGTTCAGGATCAGGTGCATGGATTATTGAGCGTGCTTGCATGTGCAATAACAACAAGTGCAAACCAGCCATGTACAGTTAATACAACAGATATCAATGGCAATCCTGTATCATGGTCAATTACAATACCAGGTACAAGACAGACTACAACATCCTATGTTTCATTAACAGGAACAACATTTGCAGTCTGGCCCACTGCAACAACACAGGAAAGGAATGCCGTGTATAACTGGTATCTTGTAAACAATGAAGGTAGCTATGGAATTCATAACACAGCCTTTGATGTAATTTTACTGCAAAAGGCGTATAACGATCTGACAGGCGGCCAGAACATACCTGGAGCAACAATAAGACAGTAGTTCTAAATCAGCACGCTGTTGTATTGCTGAGGTTAACTGTGTTATACTCGTATCATGATCCGTGCTGTAGAACACATATACAATCTTTCTGTCAGAATTGGTAAAAGAGGAACAGCCACAGAAGGCGAGTATAAGGCAAGGGATTATATAAAAGCCAATCTTGAGAACATGGGCATAGAAACCCATGTAGAGCCTTTCAAAACCATAACCTCCTTCTCCTATCCATACATTATAATCTATCTCACAGGTGTAATCGGGGTGATATTTTTATTGTTTAATCATCCTGTTGTCGCGATCATCCTTACAGGCATCAGTGCAATAACATTTTTTCTGGAAAATTCTTCATTTGAATTGGTTTCATTGTTACTGCCCAAAAGGGAATCCAGCAATGTTATAGGGTACCTGCCTGCAAAAAAACATACTGAGCATAGAATAATAATCAGTGCACATTATGATTCTTCACGCTCTGGTATAATGTTTTCACCAAGGTTTGTAAAAGGGTTCAGAAATACCTTTATAGGACTTGTCATATCTATCTTTTCCATATTTATACTTACATCAATGTACTGGATCTCCAATGTGTTCTGGCTAAAAATACTGATCGTCATATTAACCATTGATCCTGTTGTAACAATTATACTGCTATTGCACAGAGAGATAAAAGGTGAATATACAAATGGTGCAAACGACAATGCCTCAGGTGTAGGTATACTCCTGAATTTAGCAGAGCAATTCAAACAAAAACCACTTGACAACACAGAACTCTATTTTGTTGCAACAGGTGCAGAAGAGGTTGGAATGGTTGGAATGATAGATTTTGTTAAACATCACCAACGAATTTTAAAAGATGCATTTATCGTAAATCTGGATAACTGTGGAGCGGGTCATCTTTCATACATCATTGAAGAAGGTATGATAAAGAAGTACCCTGCGGATCACAGATTGGTTACCATTGCGGATCGGCTAAGGAATAAAGGTTTTGAGGAGGTTAAACCTGAAGTTTTTACAACCATGTCAACAGATGCTCTTGTACCTCTTGCAAGAGGATTCAGTGCAATGAGTATCATGGCGTTTGATGAGCAGGGTATACTGCCAAACTGGCACTGGATCACAGATGTATATGAAAATATAGAACCTGAAACTGTTAATCTTGCATTTGAATTTACACATGCCCTGATCAGGGAAGTTGATGCAAAGTCTTAAACCCGAAAAATACGATACCGGAATGTGTTCTTACCTTTCGAATTGTATTGTAGTGCGGTTTCACACCAATTTATTACTTGTAACATATTGATAAATGACCTATTTAATCTCAACTTTCAAAAGCGGGAAACTCAGGAGAAATTCGTTATACATCAATAACTTTCACCCTCTCTCTTTCTTCCCCATCGAGGGGGAGAGATAATTTTGTGTATTGTCAGACATCCTTGTAAGAGGGGAGAGCACACAAAAAGTCTGCTGTGCCCCTACTATATGTAGGGGGTACCCATTAAAAAGCCTGAAGAGTTTCTTTTTTCTAATATTCGAAGAATACCTTTATTTGACGCGTGACCCTTCCCTTCGGGTGGATACCCCATCACTCATTACACAAACTTCCCTATTTTGCAAACGCTTTTTTGGGGTTAACCCAATGTGTATGCCACAGATGGTTGTAGGATTTCCTGCTCTGTTACGAAATCTTTTTCAAGCAAAGCTAAAAATTTTCTAACAAACAAATGATTCAATGCATGTCCACTCTTGTAAGCTGTTATGTGTCCTTTGATAGGTTTACCCACGGTATAAAGATCCCCTAACAGATCAAGAATTTTATGTCTAACGAATTCATCCTGAAACCGCAATCCTTCAGGGTTTATAACATCATTTTCATCCAGTACTATGGTATTCTCAAGAGATGAACCCTTGGCAAGGCCCAATGATTGCATGGTGTTGTAATCTTTTAAAAATCCAAAGGTTCTCGCCTTTGCAAGCTCTGAATAAAAATGTTCAGGGGTGTTAAAGTATGTAAGGTGCTGTTTTAATATCTTTGGATGAGCAAAGTCTATAATTCCATCTATGCTTAAGGTATTGGCTGGTTCATATTTTATATACCCGGTGTTGTATTCAACTATAAACTCCGATTTTATTGTAATGTAATCCTTTTTAATAGGCAGGATCATAACACCTGCATCAAGAATAGCATCTGCAAACAAAGAAGCACTGCCATCTCCACCAGGCATCTCATCCCCATCTATCTCTATTATAGCACTATCTATGCCAAAGCCGTGTAGTGCACTTAATAAATGCTCTACAGTAAAAATTGTAAATTGATCATTCCCTATGCTTGTTGCAAACATGGTGCTTTTAACCGTGTCCGGGTTTAGAGGAATATATCTTAATGTGTTGCCAATCTTTTTTGCAAACAATATGCCGTCTGGTTCTGATGATGGATGGATAATCACCCTTGAAAACTCACCTGTATGCAAACCATAACCTTCGCAAATTACCTTTTTCTTTACAGTTCTCTTAAACATACGACATAAGAGATAAGCAAAGACCATACCAGTTGCAAAACTCCAATATTTCAATAAGTTGTATCTCTTTTGTACCTGTACTGTGTGATCAGAATATCACAGTATGATGCTTATGCTACGTGAATATGAAGAGGGGCCCCACCCACAACATGCAGGTGGATATGGTATATACTTTGACCGCCCCATTGTTTTACATTAAATACAGCCTTAAACCCCTTCTCTGATATACCTGTTTTATCTGCCATTTGTTTGGCAACAAGCATCATTTTCCCAAGTAATAATTGGTCATCATCTGTTATATCTACAAGCGTTGGTATATGTTTTTTAGGGATTACTAAAAGATGAACAGGTGCTACTGGATGTAAATCGTTTATTACAATTAAATCATTATCTTCATATAAAAATTTTGATGGTATCTTTCCTTTAACAATCTGGCAGAATATGCAATCCTCCATAATTATACTTCCTCCTGAAAAGAACGGGTAACAAAACATTTGTTCAATAGCAAGAAATTTTTGAGTTGCATGAAGTTGTGTAATTGTTCTTTTTACGTGCCAGAGATATTTTACAGGTTGAATGGAATGGCTTTTATATTCTTATTCATTCCTACACCCATGGTAAGTATGATCTTGAAAGCCTCTTCTATTGAAATATTTAGCTCATACAGGTTTGATTTCTTCACAAACAGAAAAAATCCAGACGTTGGGTTAGGTACTGTTGGTATAAAAACTGTTAATGTTTCCTGTACCTCCTGAGTGGCTATCTCTGCCCTGCCAACAACAAAACCGATGGCATAGCTACCAACCCTCGGGAACTCCACAAGTACAACATGATTGAATTGTTTTCTGTTTTCTGTGAAGGCATCCGTGATTTGCTTTGCGCCATGATATATTCCTTTTACAAAAGGAATATTTGAAAATACCTCTTCCATAAGATTCAATAATCTCTGCCCAAGATAATTATACGTCATCAATCCCATTATAAAGATAATGATTATAGCAATAATCAGACTTATTCCATGTACAGGTATATATGTCTGTGGATTTATCTCCTTTGGAAGTATGCTGAGCAAACTGTCTGACCATGATATAAGTATTTCTATGATGAACACTGTTATCAAAATGGGTATAAATACAGCTATCCCGGACAGAAAAATATTCCTTATCTTAACACTCAATTTTGTTTTTACGGTATCTATTCTGGATATTGGTGTGTTATTCAAAGAAAATGTCCTCTTCTGATGTACCTTTTTCAGTTTCTATGTAAGAGCTCAAATATCTTTTGCTCTGTTCATCAAGCTCCAGGAATTTTATTCCCATACCAGGCAGGTTTTCCTGCGTTGGTGGGGTTCCTGGTTTATATTCGTGTGACCAGACCACTTCACCTTTTGCCTCAATAAGTTTGATCGCACCTGGAAGCCTGAACCTTATATCAAGCCTGGTTCCCTTTTTAAGTGGGGTTTGTGTTTGTATAAGGATCCCACCCATACTCATATCAGTTGTATAATCTATTTTGAAATTGTTTGTACCTTCTATTGATAGAAGAACCGGGATGCAGATCAACTTTCTCTGCTGTTTTCTAACCTGATGTAGAAGATTAGAATCATTACTCATAGCGGTGCAACTTCTATCAGTAAGCTTCTTGTCCTTGGACCATCAAATTCACAGAAGAATACAGATTGCCATGTTCCAAGTACAAGTCTACCATTTTCAATGAATAAAGATAGAGAAACACCAATAATACTTGATTTAATGTGCGCATCAGCATTGCCTTCTTTATGGTTGTAATCTTTATGAGCTGGTGCAATGCGTTCAAGTGTGTCAAGTATATCCTGTTTTACCGCTGGATCAGCATTTTCATTTATTGTAATACCACTGGTTGTATGAGGCACGTACAGATAACAAATGCCTCTTACAATTCCGAGTTTCTTTAGCAATCCATTGATCTCACCGGTAATATCAATCATTTCTATCCGTTTCTTTGTAATTATAGACAACTGTCTCATATATATTCCCAAAACAAAGCCCCTGTATAACAGGGGTTTTGATATACTATTATACTATTTCCATTAACCCAAAAATGCAATAATGTGGTAGGGGTTTAAAATTTTAAACCCCTACGGGTTCGTTCGGAGTACCCATACAGAGCATGGGAACCCCATCACTCATTACACAAACTTCCCTATTTCGAAAACGCATTTTTTTGGGTTAATACACTATTCCTGAATATTTACAATGCTAACAGAACCTGTAATGGCTTCCCCGTATGCCTCTGTTATAAAGGTACCTGCTGTATCTTTTACTTTTACGTTGTAAGCACCAGGTGGAACATTGAACCCAAGATAAACACCTGCACTTGAGGTTGAACTTAGAGCTGGATCAGGCAAACCAAGGGGTGGAGCACCATAAAAGATACCTGATGTAACACTGATACCCGTAGCCACATTATCAAACTCTACCTGAACACCTGATACCGGGTTACCACTGGCATCGCTTATTGTACCAACGATGGCGCCTTTTGCAGGGTCCTGCGTAACACCAGCACTGCTGCTAGCCATCTGAACTATACTTGTGGACATCAAATTTACCGATATAGTTGTGTTGGCATCTGCAGCAGAAACAACATTACCAAATTCACAGGTATCAACAAATCCTGAAGAAGCACTTGCTTTGATCGCAAATGGTGTGTTCACAGGCAAACACGCGGTCGCAGTGCCATTTGAACCTGCTGTAAGTACAACATCAGGATTCTGATTTAAGATCCTATTACTCGTTGAAGTAAAAAGCGATACTGTTGCTCCGGGTACTGGAGAACCAAGACCATAATTTTCTACACTTAAGATTACATTTATCTCATTAGCACTGCATTGGCTTACAGGTGTTTGTTGCTGAGGCGGCTGGCAACCAAGAAGTTTTTGCATATCTGGTGGTAGATTTGGCGAACAAACAGCTCCATTACTTCCTGTAGGAACCGGCGCTGAGCCTCCACCACAACCACTCATAAAGATTGTAAATAAAAGTAACAAGATCCCTGCGAAAAACAACCCTTTATTGAGTATTTGTTTCATAAACAACCTCCTTTTATTCAACATACACAACGATTTTAACGGTGTCAAGAATAGTAATTGTAAATTTTCTTTATGTTTGACGAAGCTATAAGAAGTTTATTCTTTTAAATATGGGTATCATCCTTATCAGAAGGAATCTCAACAAGTATCCTTGAAGCAGCTCCTCTTCCGATTGCAGCCTTTGTACCCTCTGAAGATATAATTATTGGTCCGCCAGAAGCATTTATAACCTTTATCTTACTCCCGGCTCGTATACCTATATTAAGCAGTTTTCTCATAAAACCTATACCACCTATGATCTGCTTTACAAACCCTTCCTGCCCAGCCAGCATATTATTCAGTGGTACCATGGTTTGCTTTGTGCCTTGAGTTATATTTATTTTATCCAGCATATTATTATTGATAATGAGTTTCAACATTAAAGTCAATAGGTATGATAAAATTATAGGCCTGTAATATGAAACATTAGCAACAGTAAATCGCTTATATTAACCCAAAAAATGCAATAGGAAAGTTTGCTCATTCGTTCGGGGTACCCATGCAGAGCATGGGTCGCACGATCCAC
>JBMFUY010000083.1:0-9939 GCA_049966275.1 bacterium | reverse complement strand
CATAGGAAGGTTTTTACCAAAGCTTGCATTTGAAGGTAACTATAACTGGCTTTCAAACGATTTTACAGGGGCATGGCAGGATATATATCAGGCAGCTCTTGTTTTGACGATTCCATTGTTCAATGGAGGAGAGAACATAGGGCAGTTCAAGGAAACACATTCAAACTACTACAAACTTGTATTTCTAAAGTCAGAAACCATAGACAATATAAGGATATCAACAGAGGCAGCGTATTCAAACGCTACAGTTGCGAAGAATGAGATAAAGGCAGCACAGGATGCACTGGATACAGCTGAGAAGGCAGAGAGCATAGCCCAGGAGCAATACAGGGTAGGACTTGCAACGAACCTGGATGTATTGAATGCAAACCTTGGGCTTAAGGAGGCACAGATGAACTACATAAAGGCAAAGTACAATTATCTGTTGGCTATTGCTGAGTTAGAAAAAATACTTGGTATTGCCATGTATTGAATAACATTTAAGGATAGTTAAAGAATAAAATCATGGATAAGCATATAAGACAAAGGATCGTAAAAAAGGCTGCTGAGTTGTTTCCTCGTCTGGGTTTTTCAAAAGTAACAATGGATGAACTATGCGATGAGTTAGGCATAAGTAAAAAGACGCTTTACAAATATTTCACAAGCAAGGATGAGATCGCAGATGCTGTCTATCAGAGAAATATGAAGACTATAAAAAATGATTTTCGAAAGATTATTCATGGGAAAGAGGCTTATTTAAAGCGTCTTTATAAACTCTGCGAATTTATAAGTGAGTTTTTATCAAGAATGACCAAAACTGCTCAGCAAGACCTTATGAAACATAGACCAGATATATGGGAGAAGATAGAGACTTATCGCAAACAGGAGATATTCCCTATTTTTAATAAGATGTTTGATGAAGGTATAAAGCTCGGTTTTGTAAGACAGGATGTTCAAAAAGAATTGCTCTTTCTTATTTTTACTTCTATGGTTGAAGGTGTAATCACACCCAGAACACTCATAGAACAATCATTCTCGATGAAGGATGCTTTTATGGGAATTATAACGGTTTTTTTCAATGGTGTTCTAACAGATAAGGCAAGGGTCTATTACAATAAACGTTTCTTAAAGGATTAAAACAACTACTTTAATGCGAATAAAGGAGAATAGAATGGGGATAAAAAAGTTTCTCATTTTTTTATTACTGATAATCAGTTTACCAGCATTTCTTGTTATTGGTTGTTCAAAAAAGAATGCAAATCTTGTGACAGGCAGTGGAACTATAGAAGTAACAGAATACGATGTGGCGTCTAAAATTCCAGGAAGGATAGGCTGGCTCGCTGTTGATGAAGGTGACATGGTTAATCAGGGTGAGGTTATTGTAAGGCTTACAACGCGTGAGCTGACAGCTGAGAAGAACAGGGCACAGGCAAACCTGAATGCTGCAAAGGCGCAGATAGTATCAGCTCAGGCACAATTAAAATATCTGTCAAAAGAATTGAAACGGATTGAAGCCCTTTATAAAAAAGGAGGTGCATCCAAACAACAGCTTGATCTTTTAAAATCCCAGACCCAGGCAACCCAGGCACAACTTAATGCTGCTATTGCCATGAAGCAGGAAGCAGAAAGTGCTTTGCGACTTGCAGAGATACAGTATGAAGAGAGTATGATAGCAGCACCTATTACAGGTGTTGTATTAACAAAGAACTTTGAACGTGGCGACGTTGTTATGCCAGGTTCAACAATATACACGCTCGGGAATTTACAAAGGCCATGGATAAAAATATATGTGAGCGATATGGACCTCGGTAAAGTATGGCTTGGGCAGCATGTACATTTAAAGGTAGATAGTTTTCCCAATAGGGTTTTTCAAGGCATAGTCAGGCAGATAGCAAACAAGGCAGAGTTTACACCTCATGATGTTCAGACAAAGGAAGATAGGACATCCCTTGTATTTGCTGTTAAGGTTTACATTGATAACAGTGATATGCTTCTTAAGCCGGGTATGCCAGCTGATGCTGTTTTTGAGTCAAGGTAATGTTTGCAGTTGAAGCCTCAAAATTAAAAAAATCTTTTGGTACTACCCATGCAGTAAATGGTGTGGAAATCCGAATAAGGCATGGTGAATTGTTCGGACTTATAGGACCTGACGGTGCTGGTAAGACTACACTTATGCGATTACTTACAGGTGTTATGACACCTGACAGTGGTTCAATAAAGATATTTGATATAGACGCTTTAAAATACAAGGCAGAGGCTGGGAAGATGATAGGGTACATGCCTCAAAGGTTTAGCTTGTATGAGGAACTCACTGTAGATGAAAACCTTATTTTTTTTGCATCACTACGCTCTGTAGAAAAAGAACAATTCAGGAGGCAAAGAGAGTATCTGTTAAAGTTTACAAACCTTGAGCCTTTCACAAAAAGGCTTGCAGGCAAACTTTCAGGTGGTATGAAACAAAAGCTCGGGCTTGCGTGTACGCTCATACATCAGCCACAGTTGCTCATACTTGATGAACCAACAACTGGCGTTGATCCTGTTTCAAGGCGTGAGTTCTGGCAGATACTTGATTCGTTCCTTCACCAGGGAATGACAATTCTACTGTCTACCCCATACATGGATGAGGCTGATAGGTGCACTACCATTGGATTTATGAACAATGGCGTTCTGCCGATTGTTGATACTCCTCAACATATCAGGACGATCATCAAGGGAACTATGCTTGAGGTTGTGTTAAAAGAACCTTTTAGAGCAAAGCAGATATTATTGAACACTGATGCATATAAAAATGTGCATGTGCTTGGCGACAGGATACACGTGTACGTGGATAAAAGGGATCAAAAGTATATCAATGATGTTGAACAAATCTTGAAACAGAATGGTATAGAGATCAATCAGAAAGGTTATACTTCACCAGCGCTTGAGGATGTGTTTGTTTCCATCATCAGGTCTGAAAAATACCATTTAACTTCGTAAGGTACACAATGTTAGAAATATCAATAGATGTAGTGAAATTAAGAAAGTTGTTTGGCGACTTTGTTGCTGTTGATGACATAACCTTTAATGTTAAAAAGGGAGAGGTGTTTGGATTTTTAGGACCTAATGGAGCAGGTAAAACAACAACCGTTAAGATGCTGTGTGGTTTACTCATGCCAAGTTCTGGTTCTGCTATGGTTGCTGGATACGATGTTGCCACACAACCGGATAACGTAAAAAATTCCATTGGCTATATGTCACAAAAATTTTCCCTTTATAGTGATCTCACAGTTTTAGAGAATATTGAGTTTTTTGGGAATATATATGGGATAGATGACAGAACATTAAAAAAAAGAAAGTATGAAATACTTGAAATTATAGGGCTTAAAGGTAAGGAGAATACACTTACATCCACTTTATCAGTAGGCTGGAAACAACGTATTGCACTTGGATGTGCAATTATTCACGAACCAAAGATTTTATTTCTGGACGAACCCACAGCAGGTGTAGATCCTGATTCTCGAAGGATGTTCTGGGATCTTATCTATAGCCTTGCACAAAAAGGCATGACCATGTTTGTAACCACCCATTATATGGACGAGGCTGAGAACTGCACAAGGCTTGGTTTTATTTACAATGGTAAAATTATTGCTATTGGAACACCACTTGAAATAAAACAAACACAGATGAGAGGCACTCTCATTGAGATAGACACAGAGGCGCCATCCGAATCACTCAAACTATTGCAAACATTAAGTTCAATAAAAGAGGCTTCATTTTTTGGAAGGCTTATTCACATTGTTACAGATACCCCGGCAATGGAGATCAATCATTTTATAAATGAGATTTCTACACTGCTTAAACAACATAATATAACGATAAATGATGTACATATGATACCGGCTTCACTAGAGGATATATTTATAAGTTTGATAAAACAGGAAGATGCCAATGAAAAGACATAACCTATTAGGTCCGATCATAAAAAAAGAATTTATACAGATCATCAGGGATCCAATAAGTCTTTTAGCGGTTATTCTTATACCTATTATCCAGCTTTTGTTGTTTGGATATGCAGTAAGCTTTGATATCAAGCACATTCCTATGGGTGTATTTGATCAATCACATTCACAGGAAAGTAGACAATTGATAAGAAACATAACAGCTTCATCTTATTTTATAGTTGTTGATAATGCACAGAGCAGAGCTGAAATTAATTCACTTCTTGAAAAAGGAGATATCAAGATTGGTGTAATTATACCACCACATTTTGCAGAGGATATAAACGCACACAGAACAGCAGGTGTTCAGCTCCTTATCGATGGTACAGATGCTAATGTCGGTGGGGTTGCGCTGGGTTATTTTATATCTGCTGCACAGGGATACTCGCTCAATATTACAAAGCAGATACTTAACAGACAGGGGAATATAAGTATGCTGAAGAATTTCCCGCTTTTGTCACAACGACTCCGAATCTGGTATAATCAGACTTTGAGGACAGAAAACTTCATTGTTCCAGGGCTTATAGCCACTATCCTGATGATCCTTGGTGTTCTTATGACTTCCCAGAGCGTTGCTCGTGAATATGAACGGGGTACTATGGAACAATTGATAGTTTCACCTGTAAAGGTGCATGAACTCATTATAGGAAAGCTTATTCCCTACATGCTGATAGGCTTTGTTCAGGTATCGCTTGTTACACTCATTGCTGTATTTGTATTTCATGTGCCATTAAAAGGTAGCATTCTCTTATTGGCATTTACAACATTCTTATTCCTTATAAATGCTATGGGCATAGGTTTTCTATTCTCTGCGATAACAAAATCTCAACAGGTTGCGATGCAGATGTCTTTTGTCGGTACAACTTTACCAGCACTTTTACTCTCAGGCTTCATATATCCTATCAACAGTATGCCATTAGCATTACAGATATTCTCATACATTGTACCTGCAAAATACTTCCTTGTTATTTTAAGAGGTATTTTTTTGAAAAATTCGGGTATATATATCCTTATGCCACAGATACTCATAATGGTATTATTTTCTATTGTTGTATTGACATTGTGCATATTAAATACAAAAAAGAGTCTGGATTGATATGAGCAAATGGCGGATATTTGTATTGAGGGTAAAGGCAATAGCACGTAAAGAATTCATCCAGTTGAGACGGGATAAACGTATGTTGTTTATTGCTTTTATGGCTCCTATTATACAGCTAACCTTGTTTGGATATGCTGCTACACTTGATGTAAAATCAGTGCCTGTTGTTGTTTGTGATATGGATCAGAGTATGCAGAGCAGGGCAATACTCAACAGCATTACAGCCTCAGGCTATTTTGTAATACAAAGTCGAGTTTTCTCTATTGATGATGTGAGGAAAAGCCTTGATGATGGTAAAGCTATGGTTGGTATTGTTATACCAGAGGGGCTTGAGAGGGATATAAACGCGGGTAAAAAAGTAGATATACAAACCATAATAGATGGCTCTAATGCTATCTATGCAACGATGGTAAGATCGTATCTTGAGAGGATTATAACCAACAGAGCACTTGACCTATCAACAGAACAGATCTCAAAATACGGTGTCAAATTTTTTGACCCCCTGGACATACAACCAAGAATCTGGTACAACCCCACGCTGAAAAGCAGGGATTTTATGGTGCCAGGTGTATTTGCACTTGTTCTGATGATCATAAGTACAGTGCTTACTTCTATGGCAATAGTGAAAGAAAAAGAACGCGGTACTATAGAACAACTCATTGTCACGCCTATAAAACCCATAGAGCTTATAGCTGGTAAGCTTTTGCCGTTTTCCATTATCAGTATAATAGATATAGTGCTTGTTACAATGGTTGCTGTGTTTTGGTTTAGAATACCCCTTCATGGTAGTTTTGTTCTTCTTTTCTTGTTATCAGTGCTTTTTATGTTGACAACACTCGGACTCGGGCTATTCATTTCAACGATTTCAAAAACTCAACAACAGGCAATGATGATTTCCATGCTTATAATCATGCCTATAATCCTGCTTTCTGGCGTAATGTCTCCTATAGATAACATGCCTGTTATCGTTCAATATTTTACATTCCTTATACCATTGAGATATTTTATTGTTATTGTGCGGTATACCTTTATGAAAGGTGCAGGATTACACATACTCTGGCCGGATGCACTTGCCCTTGCAATCTTTGGTATCACCCTTTTCTTACTTAGTGTAAATAGATTCAACAAGCGGATAGGGTAAACAGGAACGAAGAATTTTATAATAACCTACAGGAATAATGTATATTTACAGTAAAGATTGATGAATCAGTGTTTTATATCCCAGAATTGAGGCATACCATCTGCCCCCATGGGTTGATGGCCGCTTAAATGACAATTATAACATACTGCATTCGATAAGATGCGATTTGTCGTTGTGTCTGAGAAACCATGACAGTATGCACATACCGGCATACCTGCATCATTAGGATCAACCTGTGATTGTGTAGCCGCGATAATATTTATGTGCTGTTGATGAAGTCCATTATTTACAGAAGGATCAAACACATGGCAATCTGTACATTCTGCTATATGTCCATGCTCGGGTCCGTCCCAGTTATGACATCCTCCGCAGCCTGCATTCAAATGCCTTATAGCAAGATTAGGATTGTCCTGGGTAATCCTGAACCCGTATAAAAAGATGTTTGTGTGCGCAGTTTGCACAGATGTGAGTAGCTTATACGGATCAAGAGTTCCATAATATGTTGGGGAAGTACCGGTACTTGATGTAAATCCAGTGCTTTCTACATTTACCTCAAGCCATGAATGACAACCCTGAGCACAATTGATACCTCCAGTGTATAGGTATTCTTTAGCCTGTGCAGGGTATTCACTGTAGCTGTGATTTTCTACATTGTTATAAATTGGATGGCATTGTGCACAATCATTGATGTTGAGATCAAAAGTATGTCTACCCCTTTTAGGCCATTCAAGTATATACATATAAAGAGGTGGAGGGTTATATGGTTGAATCATTGCAAGTCCATTACTGCCAGTTTGCATCCATTCCTTGATGCCCAGTGATTCATTGGAAATAGCCATGCTGATCTGATCTGGGTCATGACAATCATAACAATTTACTGTATTTATTTGAACTGTCCTGGTTGTCTGACAGCCTGTAATTGTAATAACAACCATTAAACTGACGATAAAATAATAAAAAGTCTGCCATGAAAAAACTATCTTCTTATTCTTCACAATAAATTTAGCCATGTTATTCATCCAATGATTTATGGTAGGTTCCCGTCTACTGTCATTTCTCTGGACATGGGTTGGTTAAAACTAAAATCATCATTCCTATACCCTAAGTTTGGTCCTGGATCTCCCATATAATCAAGCCCAGCCCTGCTCATTATACCAATATAAAAAGGTCCCTTTATAAACATGTAAATCTGGTCTATTATATCAAGCATTGATTCTACATTTTTGAGAACATTTGTCCTTTGCTCTAAATTTAATTCATACAGAGGTTTACCATACTGTTTGTTTGCCTCTGCATTTATCAGGGGTAGTATCACCGGGAGATTCTGTACAACACCATAGAACTTATCATACACAAAATCCATTGTCCCAACATCTACAGCACCGGGTGCACCTGTTGGGTCAGAACTGCTACCAGGGATAATTGTGTCACATAAAGCATAGACTGTTTTCTCATCATCTGTTATTGGTTGCATATACAGAGAAGATTGTCCCGTTGGCTGAGAAACAGTGCCACAGCTTATCTGATCCAGCAATCCAAACATGGATACAGCTATGGACATCCTGCCAAGCCACTTAAAAAATTCGCGTCTATCAAGCTCTTTTTTTATGATATCATCTAATATTCTTGTAATATCCATACATTATTACCACTTGTTAACAATATAATTTGCTATTCTTTCAGCGTTTGCTGCTATGGTTGTTGATGGGTTTACACCTGTGCTTCCTGGTATTGCACTTGAATCCGTCACAAATAGACCAGGATAGTTCCACAGTTGTCCATTTGCATCTGCTACAGACCTTGCCGGATCATCACCCATTCTGCATGTGCCAAGCATATGATCTATAGAATACATATAACCTGAAGGCATGGTTTCTAATACTATTGCATTGTTCGCTTTTGCAAGTTGTTGAATGGGTGTCATTACCTTATTCATATAATTTACAAGATTTTGTGTAAGGGGAAAATGAACTGTAGGAATGTTATTAGAATTGATATATACATAGCCTTCACCGGTAACCAATCCCATAATGTTGGCAACAATTAATTTTGATGGATATATTGAATGTGCCCAGTGTTTGAATTCAAGTCCCCAGCCCAGATCACCAGGCCTATGTATATTTAGTGTAAATATAGAAGCTGGTGAGGTGCCTGCCTCAATTGTAATACGATAATCCTGCCAGAACGCGTATGTCATAACACCAGCACTATCCATGCCCTTGTAGCATTCTATAGAGGGTAGACCATCAGGTAATTCTATTCCAAACCTGATGCCCCCATTATTATGGAAATTCTTACCAACCTGATCAGACAGGTTTGGAAGATATTGTTTTGATCTGAGCAATAACTCCGGCGTGTATATTGCCCCACCTGCAAGGATCACTATTGTGCCCTGAACAGAAGACATGGTATTATCAGGTCCTGTATATGAAACTGTATAACCGTTTGTATTGGGCTGGATCAGCATAGCCCTGCATTCTGTCCTAAATTCAGCTCCAGCTGCCTGAGCTTGAGGTATGTAGTTGTGCATGAGCGATTGCTTTGCCCCATAGATACAACCTGCCTCACAATAACCACATTGCCTGCAGTTAACATAAGGATATCGTGCCCTATCACATGTTAAGCCAACATTATCCAGCAGTTTTGCGAACATACCGCCTGTTTTGGAAACCTCATTCCATGTTACCTGTCTAATCTGCATCATGCTCTCGACCATATCATAGTAGGGATCAAGCACCTGCCTGTTTATTGCATCGGGCCATACCTTATAGCCGTTGTAATCAACGAAATCGAATGTTTCAGAAGGCGATCTGTTCATCAATCCTGAAAAGACAACAGACCCACCTCCAAGTACCATACCGGATCTAAAAAAGGTTTCATAATCGTCAGATGTCGTTATACTAAGAAGGTTAGATAAATATTTAAGATCCCATGTTTGTTTGAAATCTTTTTCAGTGAATACCCTGCCTTGCTCAAGTACCAGTACCTTTTTATTTGCCTGAGCAAGTCTCAGTGCAGGTATAGCTCCACCAAATCCAGACCCTATGATTATCGCATCATAAAGCATGAACCCGCTTATAAAGAACTAATAAAATCGTGTCAATGAATTTTTACAAATTGATAACATCCTTGTAGACAAAGGCATTACAATGATACCAATAAGATTGCATGGTTACTTAGCGTGCTAAACCTGTTTACCATAGATTCTGTAGATTTTATACACCTCTCCGCCTATCCGCTGGATAGCATGATTCATTTGTATATTATCTTCAAGTATCCATGACATTTCCGCGCCTTCGTATCCTTTTCTTAATCCATTCCTGAGTTTCCCAATTAGTGCGGTTTTTTATTGATAAGGATATTTATGGAGTTGCCAGAGATTTCGTCTTTTAATGTAACAGTCCATTTGTCTTTGAGCTCATCGACCACCTGCCTAATAGATTTACCCTTTTCTTGCTCAATAACTCGTGTCATACACAACGCAACAAACACAATCAAAAGATGATATTGTATAGATAGTTGCTTACGGTGATAAATCGGGCGGGCTTCTAAATCTGATTTTGCAATCCTAAATGATTGTTCTATTCTCCATAAATCATGATACCTGGTTATAAGAAGCTGTTCTGATACATCAGTAATGTTCGTCTTGTAACCCTTTATTCCTTCACCCGAAAAATGCATTTGCGAAATAGGGAAGTTTGTGTAATGAGTGATAACCCCGCGTCAAATATAGGTATTCTTCG
>JBMFUY010000082.1:0-10013 GCA_049966275.1 bacterium | reverse complement strand
CTAGAAAACCTTTCCCTATTCATGAGATCCACGTTGGCTACCATGATACCGGCGCTTTCCATCAGTATTCATATGAGGGATTGTTTGAGTAGCAGATGTCAAAGGGTGGCAGCACGGATTTAAGATGAAAGACTCATTTCGCATTGTTCGTCACAATATCTATCGGAAATATCATCATCCTGTGAATATCATTCCTGAATCTTTTCATCATCACATTTCTTATCATCTCTATCCTTTCCCCTTCGGTCATCGGGATTTCAAGGTGGAATGATTCATCAGCATTTTTAACAAGAATGATTATCTCATCGTTATCACCGATGACCCTTGAAAGCATGTGGTGATGTCCCAGATGAAATAGCTGAAACCTTCCTGGTAACAGCTCCTTCATGATTAAGTATTATTTCAAGGGATTATTAAATATTGTGAAGATTTTTAAAAAAAGAAGATATTTCAAAAAATTATTTATTCAAATTTATGATAGATTCGGCGTGACGAAAAAGGAAACGGTTCTGAAAAGAATAATTTATGGTGCTGACGGAAAGGAACTTTCTGAAGAACAGAGGAAGGCTGTTTTGAGCAGGAAGAAACATGTAAGGATCGTTGCCGGGCCAGGAACAGGAAAAACAGAGACTTTAACTAAGAGGATTCTCTACCTTCTTCTTTATGAAGAAATTGATCCCAAAGATATAGTTGCCTTTACGTTCACCGAGAGTGCTGCCAGAAGCATGAAGAACAGAATTCATGAAAGCATTCTCAAAATAACTGGAAATGAAAGTTACCTGTCAAAACTCTCTGGAATGTTTGTTGGGACAATACACAGCTATTCCCTCAAAATTCTGCAGGAACATTTTGATTACGGAGAATATGAGGTTATGGATGAGAATGAGGAAATGGCCTTCGTAATGAGGAACGGATTCAGACTTGGACTTAAAAATCTAATGAAAATTGATGGTGAGAATAAAAAATACAACTATGGCGAAATATGCCAGAAATTTCTCGAAACGGTCAATGTTGTATACAATGAACTGGTGGATGAGGATGAACTGAAACAGAGGAATCCTGAATTTTACGAAATCCTCAAACGTTATGAGGAACTGCTAGAAAAAACGCGCAGGATGACATTCGGAAGGATAATGTACCTTGCCGTGAGACAGCTTGAAAAAAATCCTGACAGGATACCAAAGGTAAAACATTTCATAGTTGACGAATATCAGGACATAAACAGAGCCCAGGAGAGATTGATAACGCTCATAGGTAAGCGAGCAAACGTCATGATAGTCGGGGATCCGAGGCAGACCATTTATCAGTGGAGGGGATCCGATGATAGGTGCTTCGACCGTTTTTCGGAGGAGATCTTCAGGGATGCCGAGACTGTCGAGCTCACGGAGAACAGGAGAAGCGGTAAATCCATTGTCAGGATTGGTAACACAGTTTCTCTGGGATTTAGGGGACTGAGGATTGAAGAGATGAGATCCGCAAGAAGGGAAGATGGAAAGGTGTACTTTTACCGTGCGTTATCCCCGGAGGATGAGGCAAGGTGGATTGCGCAACAGATCAAATACCTGAAATCAAGTGGCCTTGACTATTCGGATATGGCAATCATTTTGAGGAGCGTGAACATTTCAGGATCTCCAATAATATATGAACTTAAGAAAAACAACATTCCCTTTATAGTCAGCGGAAAGAGTGGCCTATTCAAAAGAGGTGAGGCTGTTGCACTTGGAAAGCTGTTTTCTTGGCTTTCTGAAGACGGTTTCTGGAGCGATAAGGAGGGAAAATTAGAGGGCAGGGAACTCCTCGATTCCGCAATAGATGACTGGATTCATACCACCCATCTCCTGAAGGGTTCTCAGAAGAAGCTTATAAGGAAAAAATTGGAGGAATGGAAGGACCATGTCTGGAATGGTGTTTACAGGAATTTTCAGGAAATTTTTCACAGCCTCCTCGTAATTCTGAAGCTAAAAAGGTTGAATCCAGATAACGATATCCATAAAACCGTGATGGCAAATGTGGGTATCTTCAGTAACCTCCTTGACCACTATGAAAGGGCTGTAAGGTTGGGTGGAAATGAATTGATATGGAACAAAACCACATTCAAAGGACTGATGTGGTTCATCCATTTCTACGGAAAAAGATCATACGAAGAAAATTTCAGTGAGTTCGTAACGGGCGTAAATGCTGTAATGGTCACAACCGTTCACCAGGCAAAGGGACTGGAATGGAGTGTTGTATTCACACCATCACTTGTAGATGGTGTTTTTCCATCCCACCATATGGGGGAGAAAAGGACATGGCTCATAAGCAGGGACATGTTTCTGGCGGAAAGGTACGATTTATCGGAGGATGACGAGAGAAGGCTGTTTTTCGTTGCCGTCACTAGGGCAAAGGGTACGCTGGTTCTCTCAACGCATGGCAAATCAAATGTCAAAAGAAAAGGTGACAGCAGATTTTTGAGAGAGATACTTGCCAAAGATTCGGAAATCGTTCAGGACATCACATTAAATAAAAAGGTAAGGATAAAATTCGATCCTAGAACCGCTAGGAAAAGGGAGGATTCTCTCGTCTCGCTGGATGTCAATGAAATCATCGACTACATGAAATGTCCCTACTTTTACAGGATGAGGCACATCTGGCGATTCAGCTCACCCCTTACGGAGCAACTGGGATACGGTAGGGCCCTTCATTACTGCCTGAAAAAGACAGTTGAATCCATCAAGAATGGCAAGGATGCCGAAAGGGCAATAAAGAATGTTATTGAGAATAAATTTTACATGCCATTTGCCCCACCGGTAATAACTGATAGGCTTAAGGAAAGTGCAAGAAAAGTTTTGACGGATTATGTAATGAACGGCATGGAGGACATAAAAAACATCACCGATGCCGAGTACAGGTATGAGATGAGCGCCAGAAAATTCACGATCACAGGCAGGATTGATGTTATAATCAGGAGAAACAACGAGGTTGAGGTGAGGGATTACAAGACATCGGAAAGGGTTTCCTCACCCAGACTTTCAGAGATTCAGATCGCGCTTTACGCACTGGGTCTGAAACACCTAGACTTCCTTGTGAGGAAAGGTTCCATTGTATACCTGGAGGAGAAAAAGATGCGTGAAATAAAGATAGATGAGAGAAAAATCCGTCAGGCAATGAAAACTGCTGAAATGGCTACGAGGGGAATAAAGAAGGAGAAATTCAGGGGGAAGAGGAGTGGTTTCTGCAGCGAGTGCGATTTCAAAAGGATTTGCAAGTTTAATAATGGCGCACGGAAATAATCAGAAATTACCCCACAGAATATTTTCAGTGGAATCCTCCTTTCTTTGAGAGATTTGACTTTTCACGAAAGGATATAGATAAGTGAAAAACTTTTGTGATTTTTAGTTTTAAATATAAAACATAGAAGATATAAATCATAATTATCTAATTTAAACTCTTTATATAATTTTAATAAGATTTTAACCACTTTTTGTTTAACGTTTAAACCCTTTCCGTTTTTAATTATTATTCTTTGTTAATATAGGGTTTGTTGTGATATTTCCTTATCCCTGACGTTATTAGGCTTCAATGACAAAACACAGTCAAGAAATTCCTCGTTATTGGCAATCTCATGATCCTTCAGGTATTCCAGATAGTCCTCTTCATGTAATCCTATTACCTCAGTTTCATCTAAGTTGTTGGATTCCTTGCCTATGTATCGGATACGGTCAGCAATGATGGACTTCCTGTGTGCAATGCATTCACTATCGTAATCGAACTTGTGATTATCATGCCTTACATACTGTATCAGGAAGTCCTCTAAGGTATGCCAGTATTTATATGATTGAAATCTATAAATAAAATGAAAAGCGTAGTTAAACGGTAAATTCGTGCATGAGCTAAAGTAATTTATAAAGTTAATATAATTTAGTTTGCTTATTATCAATTGCCATTTCTAGTAATGATAAATCAATACCAAAATTTTTTATAAATGACTTAGAATAAGATCTATATCCACCTCTGTATATTCTACTTGTATGTTCGATATAAAATTTCATATCATCAGAATTTAATTGATTTGCCAAGCTTTCTAAATTACCATTAAATTTTATACAATAACCTGCATAAAAGGTATATTCAGGTTTATTCCAAACTATAAATCTTGGCCTATTTCCCATTGGCGAGACCAATATTTTTTTGCCAAAAGATGAATTCAGACCTTGCGTTCTACCAAAAGCATACCAGGGCTTTATTTCTCTGCCTTTATCTCTTAATTTAAGCCTATCTTTAATAGATAAGAAATAATTATAAGTTAAGGGATATTTCACTTTAAATTCATCTTCACTAATTGGTATATATTTTCCATCAACTAATTTATACGGGAATATAACAAACCTGTTTTGAATTTCATCAGAATATTTTAAGGTTGAAACCTTTACTATTGGTTTAAGAATTTCTTTCTCTATCTTAAATTCTTTATTATTTTTTAATTTTATTATAGCAGTATTATCCTCAAATATAACATCTTTGAAAATATAAAAATCATCTGCTAATGTAGCTATACCTACATGGATTTCTGCAATTTCTCCTAATTTTTTACCTCTGTTTTCTATTTCATTAATCCTACTTAATATATTTACATTATCCAATACCCATCTATCGTCACTTAACATAGAAAAAGGAATATTATCTATAAAATTTAATTTATTTTCAAAAGTAAAATATGAAAAATAATTAGAATTTGAATTTTTACCTATTATAGTAATAGCGTTATATGTCGTAATGCCTTCAAATAGCTGCTTTTCATTAAAGTTAATAATCTGTATTATGGATCTATTATTTTTTAGATATTTTCTAAATGGTTTAGCGGCTTCGCTATAAAAATATGTGTTAGGTGTTATAAAACCTAAAATACCGTTATTATTTAATAGATTTATACCTAATTGAAAAAAAGCTATGTAAATATCAGTAGACCCAGATGCACAAAAAGTATAATTTTTTTGAATATATGCTCTCATCCCTTTATCCAAATTTTGAATTCTTACATATGGCGGATTACCTATTACATAATCAAATTTATTAAATAAATTCCTATTTAAATCCTTATCTAATGCATCTCTATTATATAAATTAAAATTTAATTTGTCTGTTATATTATGTTTTAAAAGTATATTATGGAGATTAGATTTACATTTTTCTAATGCAATTTTATCTATTTCTATACCATAGATGTTTTTCTCTATGATATTAATTTTATCAGCATAAGAAAAATTTTTCTTATCAAGGTAATCTAATAGCCTATCTAACACCAAAGTTAAAAAATTACCGCTACCACACGCGGGATCTATTATCGTCTTTTGTTCTAGGTTATTTATATATCCTATATTATCTAATATTAAATTAACTATCCATTCTGGTGTATAAACAATGCCATGTAATTTTTCTTTTGTGATGGTTAAATATTTTGGTAGATCTATTGGTCTTTTATTTTGCATAAATTATACACCTTCTTAAAAAATGATGTTAATGATAATTCTCCATTAAGCAAAATTTTAATATCTTCTGATAAATTAAAATTGTTTAAATTTGCTTTCTCCATACTTCTTGTTTTGTCGTTATAATCGACTATCAGTATTCCTAAAACATCTGGCTTATGGGGATAATCATCATCATTAAACAATTTCACATATTTAGCAATATTTTCATTTGTTAATACTTCTATCTTTATTTGTTTCCCTCTTTTATTTCCAGCATTTTTATTATAATAAGGCGTATGACCTCTTAAAACTAATAAATGAGCAAAACCGATGTTTTTTCTTCTTATATTAGCAGTTTCTCCTAACAAATTTTCAAAATAATTATTAGAATTTTGTTTATAGTTAGACGTCACAAATTTAAAACTGATAGCAATTAAAGGATCATTTTTTGGATTTAATACAACAATATCCTCTTTTTTAGGATAATATTTTCCATCTATTGTATATTCTTCTCCCCTTTTAAATCCCTGACTGTATATTTTATAATCTTTACCTAATTGTTCATATAAATATTCGGCTATAAATGAATGTACGGGTATTAATTTAGCCGTGCTTCTAGCACCTTTCTTGTTATACTCTTCAAATGATGTATTTATTGCCCCTATAAATGCTTTTTCAACATCTTCCATTTTATCACTCCTTTATATCAAATCTGTTTTTTAATTCACTCTGGATTAACTTGTAGTGTGGAATTATATTCATTCAACCTTCACCCTTGTCTTGTTATAAAGTTTAATACTCTTTCCCTCTTTAATCTTTTTCTGTTGATACCACAATGTAGACTTGTTAATTTTCAAATCTTTCCTTTTCTCAGGATCAATTGACATTATCCTGTTCCTTATTTTGATATCATCGTTTCTGGATATAACAATATCCGGGATCTTAAACACAAGCTCGTTGAACTTTCCTGATATATATCTGCTCAACTCCCTGATATTTTCAAACATTATGTTCTCTAATCTACGCTGTTTATTACTGAATTCATAACGCTTATTGAAGTTGTTTGTAATATTCTCAATCAATTTCTTAGTTGTTTCTGGTTTTAATCTGATATGGTAATTCTCGGTTGTTATGAAATCCGATTTCTTCAATCCCCTTTCCAGTAATTCGATAACGGAATAATCCACAACATACCTTAACAATTCCTGTAGATCATTAACAAGAGGATGTTTGGAAGGTGCTATCTCATGCAAATATCCAATTGATCCATAAAGACCCATTGTGTTGATACCTTTCCTAACCATTGATTCCAGTATTGCATACCTGTAATTTAGTAAAGCATTTACAGGATCTGATTCGTTCATATTCCACGAATACGATAAATTTTTCCTTGTTTCGAAACGGAAATCAGGTGCTAATTGATTAAATATTTTCGATAATTCGTTCCAGTAAGCAGAAGCAATACGTCCCTCTAACATCATTATTTCATTTATCGAAACGGGTTCTAATCGTTTTCCTTCTTTTTTCATCGTTTTTGAACGGCTGTTTTCAAAACCTTGTACTTCTTTGTTTATTGTCTCTAAATCTATATTGTAGAATCTAGAAAGCTGATTTAAAAAGTTTAAAGAGGATTTTATCTTTTGGTTTATGACCTGACCAGTTATATACAACCTCGATTCAAGGTTCATATATTTCTCATACTGCTTTATTTTCAGTTCAGCGTTAAGCTTTTCCCGAGGTTGCGTCATTGATAAGAGGTTGCCATTCCAGTTCAATAACCCAATGGATACATCATGTTTTGACAAAAAACGCATCACTTCAAATGACATTGAACCGTAATGCCCGTCTATTATGATTGAATCATAAGGTATTCTGTAAGGCTCAAATTCAATAAGTTTGTCCTTTTGCTTTACTGTAAGATGTGCTTTATCCACATCGAAGCTGATTCCATATCTGGATAATAACAAGGGATTCACTTTAAATCAGCCTCTTTATTATCCATGCTTGAAAGTAATATATTAGTTCTTTTCTCAACAAGAAGCATATTTCTATAATAATTTTTCTTGTCTGCTTTAATAATATCAGAAAAAGACTTAGACTTATTATTTATAATTTTATTTTTACCTGCCATTGATCTCTCCAGTATGGATGCAACATCAGGGTCCTTCATTCCAACCAGCTCAACCACGTCCCTGATCTCCTTCAGCTCAGGCATGTCTGCATGCAGGTGGATGGAATGATCCAGTCCTGTAATCGTTTCCGCTGCAAGCATAAGTATCTTATTTGCTGCTTCCCTGATGTTTGTTATGCCCAGGAGAGCATCCTCATAATTGGCAAGGAATCCGTTATCCAGGGCCTGATGGTACATGATGTATCCTGCGGAATCAAGAACACGTCTCACCGTTCTACAGTCCACAGGAGGTATGAGCATCTTCTCGCCATCCTTCTCTACCTCCTTCCCGATATAGGTTGCCTCCTGCTTTACCTTCCCGGTCTCCTTGTCCCTGTACGAACGCACCCAGCTCAGGTAGGTATGACCATTCTTGACCTATCTTCTGATGTAGGTTATGTAGTACAAATACCGCTACAACCCATATAAGACTTTTTGCTACCAGAGCTGGTAAAATACTAGCTCAGCTGAAAAGTGTAGTACTACTAAAGGGCGAAGTCAGGTCAAACGGCTAAAATACAAAAGAAATTTGTGATGACCGTAAACTATGTGCCTATAAAAATGAAGAGTTCAGGTTGGATTCCTTTCTCGTTAACGAGGAACATTATCATTAACTGTTCAGTTTGATTTTTTAATGGCACTCTGGTGTTTGTTGTATCTGCTATATCTTCTACCCGATTATTTTTTTCCTTTCTTTTTCATACTCTTGCTGAGTTATCAGTCCCTTGTCATACAGTTCTTTTAGCTTAGTTAATCTCCGGATAGACTCATCACTTAGCCCTTCTTGCGCATTTTCTGTCTTTGTTTTAGGCTTGAATATTTTCTGTCTTCTTCTCCTTTTGAGTATAGTTAGCGTCATCACCATTGCCACTGAGACAACGACTACCGCAATTGTAATCCAGATATAGACGCTTTTACTCGGGGGTGGTGTTACAGATGAAGTAGAAAAGAATTCAAATATCCCTATTAGGTCTGCTCTGTTTTGTGGAACTGCATAGACTGTGTTTGCACTGTGTTCTATCACATCATAACTTCCACTATTAAGGTAGGCGTGTCCTATCATAATCGCCTCTGAACTATGGGAACTGTCGTTATTGGAGGCATCAATTATTAACCCAGGAATACCGCTGATAGAAATTAAATCCTGACTAGATGCCAAAGCAACAACGACAATTAACGCAGGCTGGTTAAGTGAAAATGCTATGCTGGCGCCGGTGGCACCTGGAGTGCTATTAGAACCATAGATCGCAGTAAAAGACTTGAACCCTTGAATTCCAACTCCACCAATCGCATAGTACATCAAATTTGAAGAATAGCTATTAAAATCGCTTGAAGTTAAGGCTATCTGCACTGCTATGACACCCGCAGAATCATTTATGGTTTCGCTGCCGTCATTGGTAAAAGAGAAGGGGCTCATCGGGCCCGCACCACCCCCTGCAGCACCATATATGTACATTTGACTGCCAGACGATAACTGCATACTGTTTTGTTGGTCGATTACGATAGCAGTAGAAACCTGAGGCGAGCCAGTTGCAACAGCTAAATTAGGAAAAAAGAGGCTTGTAGAACCAATTAGAACTATCAGCGATACAATTCCAAGTGCTCCAGAAACCGACCTTAACCTAGCCATTTACCAGACCTCCTTGCACCATCCAAAGTTTCTCAAGCAGTTCGCTCTTCTGTTGATCGTATTCACTCTGCGAATGATTCCTGAATCAAGAAGGGATTTAAGCTTCATTAGCTGCTCTTCTATCCCCCCTGTAGAGGATGCAACGGTGATTTTAGCCTTCTGCTGTTCGAATTCTTCCTTAGAAATCACGCCACTATCCAGCAGTGTCTTCAGCTTAATGAGTCTGTTTATGTTATCCTCTGATAACCCACCCTCCTGCAATTCTGCAATCGGTCCATGCGCTATCAGTAACATAACGCCAGGAATAATTCCTGTGAATATCAGTGCAACAATTGCCCATCCTATGGAGTTCAATTTCATGAGCTTTGCTATATCACCCTTATCCGCTGCTTTGCGCATTTTGTTTGTCCTATTCATTACAAAAAGTGATGGAATCATTAGTATTAGGAAGACAACTGTGTACATTAGTCCTAATCCAAAAAAAATCGAACCCAGGTATGAGCCCCCCAGTATCCCAAGAACAATTAGATAATATATCCCGAATAAAAGCCCTATCACCCACCCCACTACCACCAGCACCGGAAAAATGAACGCAACCAAAATTTCCGTTTTTATACTCCCCAATTCCAACTTGGATTCCATAATATTTTTATGAGTTTCCAATATTTAAAAATTTTGTGAAAATATGGTGTGATGAAATGTTAAGAGGATAAAATCCTTAAAACGTTTTGTCATCTTTTGTTTTGAGATTATAGGAGGTAAG
>JBMFUY010000081.1:0-10064 GCA_049966275.1 bacterium | reverse complement strand
AACTGCATGAAACTATTAACAGGATTAAAGATGTGCTTGACAAATTGTCAAAATAAAAGATTTGACCCCCAATCTGGGCTCAGTTACCGATGCTTTTCTTTCCTTTTTATCCCCTAAATGCTGTGATCACTTTTGGGAGAAGAACCTTATGTATAAGCATAAATATGTTAGTTTGATGATAGTGATTTTGTTAACATCATTATTTACATCGTGCCCTTCTTCTTCACGATTTTGTATATCCTCATACGCATGGAAAATCATGTACAGGTCATCTGGGGGTGGAGGAGGAATTGGTTTCTGGGTTAATGCTGATGATGATATTTACTTAACAGTGGACCACAGTGCTATTTACCATTACAATGGACAGATATGGAACGATCTTTCCAAAGTAATTCCTCAAGGTTTCTACATATCCAATGCAATATGGGCTGATAGCAAAAACGATGTGTATATAGGTGGTGTATTGGCTGATAATTTCACCCCAGGTGTGCGAGTATTCCACTACGATGGAAATAGCTGGAGTGTTAATAAGATTACTGCTACTACATCCAACGCACTTGTTCGTAGTATATGGGGTACAGGGCAAAACAACATATATTTTTTAGCTGGTCCTGTATATACCCTAAACAATCGGCAAGACATTCTGATACATTACGATGGTACAACTTACACAGAATTAGGAACGGTGCTGGATACTGATCCATATCTTCTTCAAGGAGGGGTACCATGGACTCCTCTTTTGTCACCCTTTTTTGTAAATGGGGGAACGATGTTTATATATGGAACAGATTCCAGCCACATTTATGTGGCAGGTGGAACAGGTTTATACCAGGTGATTACAGGCACCTCCACAATAGTTAAAGATCCTTATTGGAAACAGGTCAATGCAATTTGGGGCGATGGACACGGTACATTATATCTATATGGGTACACCATTAGTAATACCTCTGGGTTGTTTGTTTCTACAGGTGCATCCTGGAACAATATAAGTTTACCTATAACAGGTGATGTAGGTTATATATGGGGAAGTAGCCCTGACAATATTTATGTGTATATAATGACACCAGAACACCTTCCCTCTATATATAATTATAATGGAACAACGTGGGTGAAAGAAGTATCACCATCACCATCAAATCCGATTATAGTAGGATTGTCAGCTAATGATGTGTACACTGCTGGTGAAAGTTGTCTGGAAAGTAGTGATGGGGCAAAATATCCGGGTTTTGTTGTATTAAAGAAACCATAGTTTTACAGATGATCGCAAATGAAAAAAAAGTGGGAAGAACAGGGGTCAGGGCTACACACTACACAGAATGCTGTTGTAGCAGGAACAGGAGCACCCATTCAATTGCTCTGTATCAATAGAAACGCTCATTACAGGCGTGGGAAACTCGGTTTCCCACGGCTGTTCCATACTTTGGTGTTATCATCATCTTTACCATTTCTGTAGTTTCAAAGATACTGATGAACAATTTATAATAACCGTGGGACGGATTACCAATCAGCCCTGCGTGGTTTTACCAACCCCATTTTAGCGTCAGAGCCCCAGTATATATCATAGCACCTTTTCATTCAGTCCAATATGTCATGGACTCCTGCACAACTTGGACAGTGTGGATCCTTCTGTAAGTTGAAGATGTTGAAACGCATTGTTTCACCTTCCCAGACAAGCAATCTGCCTTTTAGCGGCTTACCTATACCGGTCAGGTATTTTATCGCTTCAAGTGCCTGAAGAGAACCAATAACACCGGGTGTGGCTCCAACAACCGGGAAAACCTCCTTAGGTGGTGCGTCTTCAAATATACACTTCAGGCATGGTGTTTCAGGTGAATGTATAAAGGATAACCTTCCATCCATACCCCATATACTGCCATACACCATTGGTATATGTTTTCTTATTGCGCAATCATTCAATATGTAACGTGTTGGAAAATTATCCATACAGTCCATTATAATATCAGCATTGGCTACAAGTTGATCAACATTATCCTCAACGATCCTCTCAGTAATTGCTGTCACCCTTATATTTGGGTTGAGTCTTTCAAGCGTCATCTTTGCAGACAAAGCTTTGTTAATGCCTATCCTGGTATCATCATGCAGGATCTGTCGGTTAAGATTGGAAATATCAGGTGTATCAAAATCGCATATAATAATATTGCCTATACCAGCAACAGCAAGATAGATTGAAACCGGTGAACCAAGCCCGCCTGCTCCTGCTATAAAAACAGTGGATGATTTCAGCCTTTCCTGCACTGCCTCACCCCATCCATCCATTATCATCTGTCTTGTATAACGTTTTAACTCATTCTCTGTTAACATAATCTATCTACCTGTTTTACCCTAATAAACTCGAACCCTCTTACGAGCCATGCCTGTTCTATATGCTGCCTCGCTTACAGCTGAAGCCACTGCCTTGACAACGTTCTTATCAAAAACGCTTGGTATTATGTAATCCTCGCTCAATTCAGATTCTTTTATAAGCGATGCTATTGCATCAGAGGCAGCAAGCATCATTTCTTCATTTATCTGTTTAGCCCTGGCATCAAGAGCACCTCTGAACATACCAGGAAAACACAGAACGTTGTTTATCTGGTTTGGATAATCAGATCTGCCTGTTGCTACGATCCTTGCATATTTTTTTGCTATTTCAGGCGCGATCTCTGGATCTGGATTGGACATTGCAAACACAATAGGCGATCTTGCCATTTTTTTAAGATCAGATGGCTTAACAATATTGGGTGCTGACACACCTATGAAAACATCCGCTCCATCAAATGCATTGCTCAATTTGCCCTTTACATTATACCTGTTTGTATGCTGCGCAAGCCATTCCTTGTACTCATTCATTCTTTCCTTTCTTCCTCTGAAGATTATACCTGTAGTGTCTGCAACAATAATATCTTTCACCTTCTTTATAACCAACAGCTTTGCTATAGACATGCCGGCTGCGCCTGCACCTGATATTACCACCTTTATATCCTCCAGCTTCTTTTTTACCACCTTAAGTGCATTCACGAGGGCAGCCAGTGCAACGATTGCTGTTCCGTGCTGATCATCATGAAACACAGGGATATCCAGAACCTTTTTAAGCTCATCCTCAATATAAAAACATCGTGGCGCAGAGATATCTTCAAGGTTTACACCTCCAAAGCTACCAGCAATGATCTTTACTGTATTAATAATCTCGTCAGGGTCCTTGGTTCTCAATACGATTGGGAAAGCATCCACATTGGCAAACTCTTTAAAGAGCTGGGCTTTACCCTCCATTACCGGGAGTGCTGCCTCAGGTCCAATATCACCAAGCCCAAGGACCGCTGTCCCATCTGAGACCACAGCCACTGTATTCCTTCTAATGGTCAAAATAAAGGATTTATCCTTATCCTCTGCAATAGCTCTGGAAACCCTTGCAACACCGGGTGTATACGCAAGTGATAGATCTTCCCTGGTTTTAATAGGATTCTTACCGATGATAGCAATCTTTCCGCCAAGGTGGTATAGGAATACCCTGTCAGATACGCTAACTACATGAACACCTCTTAATTTTTTCAGTGTTGAGATGATCTGGTGAGAGTGTGCCTCATCCCTTGCTTTTACAGTTATGTCACGAACAATAGTATTCTTTCCAAATCCAACAAGATCCACAGCCCCTATATCTCCACCAGCCTTACCAATAGCTGTTGTAACCTTTCCAAGCATCCCGGGCACATTGTGTATTTCAAGTCTAACCGTTATACTGTAACTTACATTGGGTACATTAGCCATACATACCTCCCTCTGATTGTTCTATATCAAACCTGGTTAAAAGCAATATTTTTTAATGTAATGATCTTTGTTCAGAGGTGTATTTTTTTTAATGTAATTTTTATTTACAGTAGTATAATTGTCGTATGCCTGATGATATTCAACAAAAGATGTATTTGCTTTCAGAACTTGAGAAACTCTCCACAAGATTGGGCATACGTATCCGGTATGAGCATCTTGCAGAGGCTAAATCCGGTTTATGCGTTATTAAAGGACAATCACATCTTATAATAGACCTTGATTCAGAATTGGAAGATAAACTTAAGATATTTAAAGATGTGCTTTCTGGTGCTGAACTTTCCAATGTATTCTTACCTCCTGTTGTACGAAAGTTTTTGTCCATAGAATAATATCCAGACCCATGATTTCTCTTTATGTTGCATTATTCTGTGCAATTGTGCTTATCTAATAATGGTAATTCCATAAATATATGGAGGCGATATGTCCAAAAAAATTAGGATCCTCATAGGCAAACCAGGGCTTGATGGCCATGATAGAGGAGCAAGGATCATTGCCAGGATGTTGAGGGATGCTGGTTATGAAGTGATATACACAGGGTTGCACCAGACACCTGAGATGATCGTCTCTACAGCTATCCAGGAAGATGTGGATGCCATTGGACTAAGCGTTCTCTCCGGAGCTCATAATACCCTTTTTAAGAAGGTTGTGGATCTGTTAAAAGAAAAAGGCATAGAGGATATTACTGTTTTCGGAGGGGGTATAATACCTGAGGAGGATATTGCCTATCTCAAAAGCATCGGGGTGAAAGGTATATTTACCCCGGGAACAAGCCTTGAGACTATACTTGAGTTTGTAAAAAAAGAAGTAAAACCAAGAATATAAATAACAGAAAGGAGAAAATATGAGACCAGTCTACATGGTATCAGGTGGTATAACAAAGTTTGCCAAGGCGCATCCTGAAATGACCTTCCAGCTGATGGTAAAAAAGGCTTATGATTATGCACTGAAGGATATAGGCTTAACCCATAAGGAGGCAGTTAAAGCCATTGATGGCTCTGTGGCATCCTACTTCTCAGATCACTTTACAAGACAATTGATGGCAGGGATTATGGTGCAGGATTATCTTGGACTTGTTCCAAAACCCGGGCACAGGGTTGAGGGAGGCGGTGCAACAGGTGGTATATGCTTTCAGGAGGCTTATAAATCAGTAGCCTCAGGTGTTATGGATGTATGCGTTGCCTATGGATTTGAAACAATGTCGCACGTGAACACATGGAAGGGAAATGAATTTATAGCACTCGCTTCTGACACAAATTTTGATTATCCTGTTGGAGGGTTCTACACAGGATACTACGCGATGATGGTTGTAAGGCACATGAAGGAGTTTGGGACAAAGGTTGAACAGATGGCAATGGTTTCTGTTAAGAATCATATAAACGCGTACCACAATCCATATGCACAAAAAAGGGAAAAACTTACGATCAAGGATGTACGTAGTGCTCCAATGGTTGCATGGCCCTTAACCAGACTGGATGTATGTGTCATGTCAGATGGTGCTGCAGTTGCGCTCCTTGCAAGTGAAGAAGGTATAAAAAAGCTTGAGAAGATCTCCGGTGTAAAAATTACCCCTGTAAGAATCTCCGGCATAGGCAGGGGTACAGATAGTATGAGAATGGCTGATAGGCCACATGGCAAGGTTATATTGCTTCCACATGAGTCTGAAAGTGATTACAAACATTTAGATTATCCTGGCATACATTCTTTCAGAGCAGGCAGAATGGCAACAAAGTTAGCCTATGAGATGGCAAAGATTGAGGACCCAAGAAAGGATATTGATTTCGTTGAGTTGCATGATGCATATACATCTTCAGAGATACAAACCTATGAAGACATGGGGCTTTGCAAGTATGGAGAGGGTGGCAAGTTTGTTGAAGAAGGGCACCCATTTATGCCCAACATAGATTATGGTCTTAAATTGAAGAAAAAAGGCACCATTCCAGTAAACCCATCCGGTGGCTTGATAGCATGTGGTCATCCTGTAGGTGCAACAGGACTTATGCAGGCAGTGTTTGCATTCTGGCAGATACAGCACACAATAAAGAAACACTTTGGTAACGATCTTTTACAGGTAAAGGATGCAAAAAGAGGAGCGATACACAGTCATGCAGGCACAGGTACCTATGTAACCGTATCAATACTGGAAAAGGCTTAAGGAGGACATTATGAAAAAAGAAAAAGAAATCGTAAACATACCGGAAACAGAAGAAGGAACAGTTTTATTTAACGTTCCCTTTCCAAAGGATCTAAAACAACTTAAGGACATGAGCCCGATAGTTATACTACAGCATTATGGAATAAACTATATCCATAGTTATGGACAGGATTCTCCATTCTTCGCAGGGCTTGCCAATGGTCGTTTGCTTGGAACGAAATGTACATCCTGTGGATATGTACATGTAACGCCCAAGCTACATTGTCAGGAATGCGGGAGTGAATGTGAATGGATTGAGCTACCTCAGGAAGGTAGAATACACACCTTTACAGTATGTTATTTTGGTAGCGAAGAATTTCTTAAAGAGACACCTTTTATGCTTGTACTTGTTGAATTTGAAGGAGCTAAAACTTTGATGCTTTCAAGGCTCATGGGTGTCGATCCTGATAAGGTCTCTTTGAATTTAATAGGTAAGAAGGTTAAACCAAGATTCAAGAGAAACTCCAAGTTTAAACCAACAGATGTATACTTTGTGCTGGCTGAGTGAGAAACTGGTGTAGAGGGTAAACCAACCCTCTACATCCATCCATAAAGGATTGTCTCTATACCATTCGCACTGAAGATAGCCTGGATCTCATGGAGTTGTTCCATGGATAAAGGAGATAGCTTAAGATAGGGCTGTGTACTTCCAACGGGTTTTATCTTTGCTTCACCCATTGAATGGTATGGCAATAAATACATTGTTTTAAAACCTGAAGACTTAATCATACGTGCTATTGAAACAATGTTCTCCTCGTATGCTGTGTACCCTGGTATGATGGGCATCCGTGGAACAACCTTTAGATCAGTAGAAGCAAGGGCTTTTAGATTTTCAAAAATTATTCTGTTTGTTCTACCTGTAAAATTTATATGTTTGGCTTCATCAAAGATCTTTATGTCATACAGTATGAGATCTGTCAGATGGAAAATATCTCTCATGATCAACATGCTGAAATACCCACAGGTTTCTATAGCAGTATGGATGTGTTCTTTATGACACAACTCAAGAAAACCTTTAAGAAACCTATGGTGCAGTGCGGGTTCTCCACCAGAAAGTGTTATGCCACCATTGGATTGTTCAAAAAAGGGTTTATCTTTCAAAACCTCATTCATTAATTCCTTTGCAGTATAGTACTTACCAACGACCTTTATCGCGGATGATGGGCATGCATCAGCACAATCGCCGCAAGCATCGCATGTTGCCCTGTTTATTCTATTGGTCTTATCCGGCAGAATACTTTTTTGTCTGCACACAGTAAAACACTTACCACTGTTGATACACCTGTTTTCATAGAATGCTATCTCTCTGTATGGATGCAGGGATTCTGGATTCTGACACCACACACATCTCAATGGACATCCTTTAAAAAATATAACTGTTCTTATGCCTGGTCCATCGTGTAAAGAAAAACGCTGTATGTCAAAGATAAGTGCCTTTTCTCCTGTTCTGTAGATCGGATCAGGATTCACATTCCAAACTCTATTCTATTTATAATATCATCCTGCACTGGTTTGCCAAGATCAACAAAGTATGCTGTATAACCTGATACCCTTACAATAAGATCCATATATTTTTCAGGATGCTTCTGCGCATCCCTTAACATATCTGATGACACCACATTAAATTGCACATGCATACCACCAAGTGTAAAAAATGTACGTAAAAGCATAGCTGTTTTATAAATACCCTCTTTTGTACCAAGTAGGTCTGGTGTTAACCGCATATTGAGTGATGTACCATTGCTTGCTTTAATATTTGGAAGCTTTGCTACAGATTTCATGGCCGCGGTTGGACCATTTCTTTCAGTTCCATTTGCAGGTGATATGCTGTTTGATGTAGGCTCACCAGCTTTTCTGCCATCAGGGGTTGCACCCAGAACAACGCCATCAAACACATGGATGCCATAAGAGAAAAAACCCGGTCTGAATATCCCTCCTCTGATACTTTTGTTAGATTTAACTGCATCACAGAATGTCTGTTGCAACCATACTGCTATGTCATCAGCATAATCATCATCATTACCATACTTCGGGCACTTATTTAGCATGTACTGTCTTATATCCTCATAACCTTTAAAGTCCTTTTTGAGGATCTTTATCAGTTCCTTCATGGAAAGCCTTTTCTCATCAAACACAAGCTTCTTTATGCATGCTAATGAGTTTACAACAGTTGCAAAGCCTCTTGCTGTTATAGACGCAAAGTTGTATCGCGCACCACCCTGAGTCATATCCATGGCATGCTCAACACATCCATCAATGGTCATAGAGACGAATGGGTAATGGTAATGTTCCATATAGACTTTATCCTTCATATTTATAGCCTTTGCCATAAGGGATATGTTGTATTCAAGATGTTCTTTAAATGCCTGTTTTACATCTTCAAAGGTTTTGAATGCTGATGGTGATTTCGTTTTTAAAGACAAACGATTAACTGTCAGGTTTAGTCTGCCGTTAAAAAGTGTTTCCTCAAGCACCCCACCAAGCGATATGTCATTCCCTGATGTTGTTGCAAATGTGTTTCCTTCTGATGTTGGCTCAACGCATCCTATAATCGCGTAGTCCCTTGCATCCTCTACTGTATAACCATCCTCAACAAGTGCCGGGACAATTATATCATCATTGAATATGGCTGGACCAGAAGTATACCTGTAAACCTCTATAGATTTGTTCACAAAGTCTCTGGGACTATCTTTGTGGATCCTTATTGAGAAACTATTGGTCATGGATTTTATGCCGGCAATTGCATCTATAAACATGTAGGAAAGCTCATTTGTTGCATCCCTGCCGCTCCTATCCATACCACCAACTGTAACTGCCTGATTATCAGCGCCAAGCTCACTTGCAGATGCCTTCAGTATGGAAGGAAGCACTATCAGGTTATAGCTTAACTTTATCAGGAGCTCCTGAATAAGGGTTAATGCAAATTCAGGGGTTATTGCATTATTCTCAATATCATGTTTATAAAATGGGTAGAGATACTGATCAGCCCTGCCTATTGCAAAAATCGCTCCAGAACCATAGGATATCAGAGAAACAACCTGTATAAACCATAAAAACTGAATAGCCTCATAAAAATTTCTTGGAGGATGTTCAGGAACCCATTCACAGTGCTGTGCGATCTGTTCAAGCTCCAGCTTTCTTTGTGGATCCCTTTCCTCCATTGCAAGTGTCCTTGCCTTCCGGGCAAAACGATGTGCATATTCAATGGCTGCATCAATTGTTATAATCATTGCCTTGAGGACCTGCTTCTTATTCTCATCTTTGATGTTTTCAAGTGATGATTGTATAGAGCTCTTTATTGTTCCAAGCCCTTTTTGAATAAGGTTTTTATGACCCACAACAAGATGCCCCTGAACATCCAGAATATTCATGATGATCTGCGGATTGCTCCTCTCTAAAACATTCAACAATATTACATCTTTGAAACTTGTATATTTACCAAGGTGTTTACTGCCTCCTGTTGCTATAGAAAGAATAGCACCCGGTCTTACCCGTGCCCTTTTAAATATCTTTTCTTCACGCCAGAGGTTGTATTTTAAATCATTAACAGTTTTGCCTTCCCAGTATGGTAGTATATCCTCAAGTAATTCCTTCTCTTCTTCACCTGTTATTACAAATGGTCTGAATGCCCTGTTTCTGAGCTGGTTTATATAATACTTTACAACCGGATTCATATCCCCACGTTCAACAGGCAGTACAACACCCAGTATCTTACTTGACCTGTTACCTACGATAAGTTCATCCTTCATTATGTATATGGTCATATTTTCAAGCGTATTTTTCAATGCAAGTGCAGACCTTATGGAAGGGTGTTCTGAAGCTGTTTGTTTGAAAACCTCTGTGAAATATCTTGCCCTCTCGAGACAGAGTTCATAAGGAGCGTTCAGGATTGCACTTTTGAGGGCGTCAATCCTGTTGTTTGTTGAGCCTGTTTCTATTGCAGGTACACCCATATACCCTCCTTATTAACACAAAAAATGCATTTGCGAAATAGGGAAGTTTGTGTAATGAGTGATAACCCCGCGTCAAATATAGGTATTCTTCGAAT
>JBMFUY010000080.1:0-10075 GCA_049966275.1 bacterium | reverse complement strand
AGTCTTTGTATCTTAGGTGGATCGCAGGGTTGAACGAATGAGCAAACTTTCCTATTGCATTTTTCGGGTTAATAAAACACAGGAGGCATGTTAATTGCCTCCTGTGTGCCTCTTTACTTTCCTTGAGAATATAAAGTGAAGTTGGTTCCTATACATTACAGGAAGTAAATGTTATTTTGAAATTCGTACCTTCAGAACCCGAGATTACCTGTATATTCCCCTGATGCAGTTCTATTATCCACTTCACTATGCTTAAACCGAGCCCATGTCCTTTTACATTGCTGGTTTTACCTCTATAGAACCTGTCAAAAATCATTGGTATATCAGCCTCAGGTATGCCTATCCCCTGATCCACTATATTTATAACTACCTCTGAATCCTTTTTTACTGCGGATATAAATACACCTTTACCATAAGGTGTAAACTTAATTGCATTATCTATTAAATTGCTGAATGCCCGTTTAAGCAGTCGCTCATTACCAATCATCATAATGCCATCCTGAATACTGTGTTTAAACAAAATACCCTTATCCACTGCAAGGGCTTCGAGAAAATCAACTGTCTGCATGAGTAATGCTGATACATTTATTCTGGTAAAAGAATCCCTTATCGCTTTCACATCAGAGAGTGATGTGAGCAGGAGGTCATCAATGATCCTCGTCATTTGATCAACCTCTTCAAGCAAACTTATAAGTAGCTCTTTGTATTCTTGAATAGATCTTTCTTCTTTAATGTTTATTTCAATGCCACTTTTCATAATCGTTAGTGGTGTTTTTAATTCGTGCGATACATTTTGAGAAAAATTTGTAAGTGCATTAAATGTTTTGTTCAATCTTTGAAGCATCTCATTAAAGGTTTCGGCAAGCTTTCCTATTTCGTCATTTTTAGTTTTTATCCTGATCTGTTCTGATAGATTACCTGCTTCTATGCGTCTTGCCGTATTTATAATTTCATCTACAGGTTTCATTGCCCTGCCGGCAATGATAATACCTCCCAGACTTGCAATAATGATAAAGATCGGTGTAACCACTATCAGAATAAGGCTTAACATATTGAGAAATCCTTCCACCTCATTGAGTGGAACCCCTATTCCCATGTAGTATTTAACAGTTCCACCAGAAACAACAGGATAAAGCAACAAACGAACCATTGTGCGCTTAAACAATCTCACGTTCTTAAAAATGAATCTGCCATGCATTACTGCATTAAATGATTCTGTGTCAACAGGTATGCTGGTCTTATAAAGATTTGCAGAGCTGTATAAAAGTTTACCATCAATGGAATATATCTGCAGATAATAATTTATTCCACTTAATTCCTCATCCAGTTCTTCGAATGAAGGCTTTGATATTTCTTCCAGGAAGATGGATCTGCACTCTCGTGCTTCTGCAAGCATTTCTGTGTCTGTATTTCTAATAACCTTATGGGATACAAATTCAAAGATGAGCAAACTGTAGACAATTAAGGTAACAGAGAAGATTGCTACATACCAGAATGTCAGTCTAATCCTTATTGGAAGCATCTTCTTCTCTCAAAACATATCCAAAACCACGTACAGTGTGTATTAATTTTTTCTTAAATGGTTGGTCTATCTTTGCCCTCAGGTGATTAACGTATACATCTACCACATTTGTAAAACTATCAAAATCCTGATCCCAGACATGTTCTACAATCATGGTTCTCGTTAAGATTTTACCCTTATTGTAAAGAAAATACTCAAGTAATGTATATTCTTTCTGGGTAAGCTCTATCCTTTGACCTGCTCTCTTTACTTCATGGGTTATAAGGTTCAACTCAAGATCAGCTATTGTAAGGATTGTGCTTTTTACTGCCTCATGCCTTCTCAGAATAGCTCTTATTCTTGCACACAACTCTTCAAATTCAAATGGCTTTGTTAGATAATCATCAGCACCTAAATCTAAACCACGGATCTTTTCTTCTGTGCTATTTTTTGCAGTTAAGAATATAATAGGTGTATAAAATTTATTGTCCCTTAACTCTTTTAAAACATCAATACCGCTTTTGTCTGGTAACATTATATCAAGTATTATAAGATCATACTCATATGTTTTAGCCATGTTGCATGCATCTTCACCATTCTCAACAACATCAACAGCATACCCCTCGTTCTCAAGCCCCTTTTTGATATGACTTGCTACCTTTTTTTCGTCTTCCACAAGTAACAGACGCATGTTATCACTTTGATTTAAAAGTGTGTCTTAAAGTAAACAAAAAAATATATATAAGCTATGGGTAAACCGAAGAGCAGGGCATCTACTCTGTCCATAACCCCACCATGGCCCGGAAATATTGTACCAGAATCCTTTACCCCTGCATCCCTCTTTATCCGTGATTCTACAAGATCTCCAACAAGCCCTGCAATGCTTAAAATTACTGACAGGATGAGTACATGTTTCAATGGGAATATACCAGGTGCAATTGCCCATATAGTACATCCTGCTATAAGGCTTGCTATTATACCACCTCCAACACCTTCCCAGGATTTTTTAGGACTTATACTTGGTGCTACGCGTCTTTTTCCATACGCCCTTCCAACAAAGTAAGCGCCTGTATCGCTTATGAATATGACTGCTATTGGGAAAAAAACAGCATAGATACCAGTTTTATCGCTTATATTGTTTTTTAATAGAAACAAATTGATGTTTCTCAATTGTAAGGCAAAGCTTAATAATCCAGCTAAATACAATACCCCGAATACAGTAACACCGGTACCTGAGAGTGCTGATGAATTATCCTTTTCAAAAAGCCCTGTGAATAGAATAAGTAACAACACTATTGATACGACAATAGAATAATTCCATAAAAAATAGGAAGAACAGATCATTATAATACCTGATATGTAGCCGGGTATTTTTATGGGTTTATAACCTTTTATTTCCATGATCCTGAAAAATTCCCATAGCCCTATAATGGTTATCAGTATGATAAGGGTTAATAGAAAATAGCCTCCTTTTATAAGGGTAAAAATAAGTATTGGTATTCCAACAATTGCTGTTAAAATCCTTTTAGATAATTCTCCAAACTTCATGATGGATTCCAATGCTCCTTGATATCATTTATAATATCAGAGATATGTTGATACCTTTGTTCTTTATCCTTTGTGAGTCCTTTCAATATCACATCTTCAAGCCATTCAGGAACATCGGTAAGTGAAGACGGTTTTGGAGGAGATGCCTGGATCTGTTTTACTATAACATCCTTTGGTGCACCTGTAAATGCAGGTGCGCCTGTGATAAGTTCATAAAGGATCATGCAAAAAGAGTATATGTCGCTTCTCTCATCCACCTCTTCTCCCATTGCTTGCTCTGGAGACATATACATTGGGGACCCCATCACAGTGCCTGCCATGGTTACCGAGGAACTACCAATGATCTTTGCAAGTCCAAAATCAGCTATTTTTACAATGTTATCCTTTCTCACCATAATATTCATGGGTTTTAGATCGCGGTGTATGATCTTCATGCTGTGCGCATATTCCATACCCTTTAATATTTGCAAGGCGTAATCCATTGTTGCAGACATGGATAACTTTGACGATTTGTAAAGTCTATCCAGTGGTATCCCATCCACATACTCCATTGTGTAGTATAGAACATCCTTATCCTCTACAATATCGTATAATTGCACTATATTAGGATGGGTTAGTTTTGCGAGTAATTTTGCCTCTCTGAAAAATCGCTCTTTGAATTCAGTATCTTCTGCTAATTGAACAGGCAATTCTTTCACAGCTATCTGTCGCTCAAGCACTGTATCCTCTGCAAGCCAAACTATACCCATTGCCCCCTGCCCAAGTTTTTTTAGCTTTTTATATCTGTTTGCAATATAATCCACATTGTCTACAGGCTGTTTTACAATGGTTTTATTCGGGTCTATCTGCACATGCACAGTGCTGGTTTTGTTTAAAACTGTGGAGCCTGTTGAAAGGGATGACTTTAAAGCTTCAATCCTGTTATTTATACCTTTGATCTGTTCTTCATTTAATGTTAAAGAAACAGCCTTCTTTAAATTGTAGATGGCTTTAGAAAGGTCGTTTTCAGACTCTGCTTTATCAGCCTTTTCTATTTCAATAATTGCTAAATTATCCGCACTATCTATTGCAGAACGTATCAGCATAAGCATCCATCCTGTTGTTATGCCAATGGAAATCAGGTAAAGATATGGTGTCCATTTGTTATACACAGTACGCCATTTACTTATATAAACCTTTTTACCAACATCAAAGATACCCAGTAACCTTTCCTCTCTTACAATAGGAGGGTATTTATGCTTGAGATATACTGGTAATACATAATTTATAGCCAGAATTGATATAATAAAAAAAATGTATGCAGGTATAGCTTTTTTAAGCCACAACTTTAGAATTTCGGGTTTTTTAAATACACGAAAAAGATTCATAAGTGTTCCTTAATCCTCCTTATAGATACAGACTTGCCTTCATCGTCTGTAGTAACTACAACAGCCTGAAGTTCTTCTTTGCCAGTTGCCACATCAGCATGCCTTTGAACGGATGTAGTGAAGCGCGTGATAATTTGTTCTTTATCCATTCCAAGTATGCCATCTATAACACCGCTCATACCAACATCTGTTATGTACGCAGTGCCATTGGGTAAAATGGTTTCATCTGATGTTTGTACATGCGTATGCGTGCCAAGTACACAGGTCACCTTTCCATCAAGATACCATCCAAGCGCCTGTTTCTCAGATGTTGCTTCTGCATGAAAATCCACAAGTATATGTCTCACATCCGAATAGCTCTGTTTGATTTTATCTATTGCCTCAAGTGAGGTATGAAAAGGGCATTCAGCAGGAGGCATAAAAACCCTGCCTATTAAGTTTATAATAGCAAGTGGTGCAACACCCTGTTTTGTAATGATGGCAAACCCTCTACCTGGTGCTGATAAAGATATGTTTAAAGGTCTTATAATGGCACTGCTATTTGATAGGAATGGGATGATCTCTTTATGTTCCCATATATGGTTGCCTGTTGTTATAAAATCTATGCCCATATCTGTCAGTGCTCTGGCTATATCAGGTGTAATACCATATCCCCCTGCAGAGTTTTCTCCGTTTGCTATGGTATAGTCTATTCTGTATTGTTCCTTTAAAGCAGGCAGGAGCACTGATGTAATGTGTCTACCAGGCTTTCCTACAATATCTCCTATAAACAGGATATTCATTTTATCTTTTGCGTTCCAATAATGTTTCTGTTTTCTGAGCGATGTAGAGAATGGATATCATAATTTTATCACTTTGCATAGACAGAGGCCCTTGTTTCTCTTAAAACTGTTACCTTTATTGTACCGGGATAGCTCATCTCCTTTTCTATTCTATCAGCAATTTGTTTGCAAATTAATGGAATTTCATCATCGCTGACCTTGTCGGGTGAAACTATGACCCTTATTTCCCTTCCGGCCTGAATAGCATAAGCCTTTTCTATGCCATCAAAAGAGGTTGATAGCCTCTCAAGATCCTGCAATCTTTTTACATAAGCTTCATACATCTCTCTACGCGCACCTGGTCTTGCGGCTGATAGAGCGTCTGCTGATTGAAGGAGAATGCCAAGCAGGCTATTGGGTTTATCATCATGGTGTTGTTCTATAGCCTCTACCACCCTTTGAGGTTCACCGTATTTTTTAGCAAGGTTTGCACCAATAGAAGCATGCGATCCCTCAACTTCATGATCAACAGCCTTTCCTATATCATGGAGGATACCAGCTCTCTTTGCATGCTTTATGTTCAGGCCCAACTCTCCTGCCATTATGCTTAATATAAAGGCAACCTCCATTGAATGCTGATAAACATTTTGAGCATAGCTTGTTCTATATTTTAGTCTGCCTATTAATTTGACAAGTTCAGGGTGGATACCGTGCAATCCAAGATCAAACAGAGCACGTTCACCGGCTTCTTTCATGGATCTTTCTATCTCCTGTGAGGTTTTGTTTACAATATCTTCTATTCTCCCAGGGTGTATTCTACCATCTGCTATAAGCTTTTCTATAGAAAGTCTGGCAATCTCCCGTTTTATTGGGTCATGACCGGATATAACAATTGCCTGGGGAGTATCATCCACTATAATATCAACACCTGTTGCTGCCTCTATGGCTCTGATATTTCTACCCTCTCTACCTATTATTCTACCCTTAAGTTCATCGTTTGGTAGGTCCACAGTAGTTATGGTGTATTCCTGTGCGTATTCACCAGCGTATCTCTGGATGGCAGTGGAGATGATCTCCTTTGCTTTATTTTCAGCTGTTTGCTGAGCCTCTTCTTCCAATTGTTTCAGCATCTTCCCTATATCGTGTTTTGCCTGTTCCTGCACACTTTCAATCAGCAACTGCTTTGCCTGTTCTGTTGTTAAACCAGAGATTCTCTGTAGCTCAAGATTAATCTCATTGAACTTCTTTTTATACTCTTCTTCTTTTATTGAGAGGTTTCTTTCTGCAATGCTTACATTTCTTTCCCTTTTTAACAGATCAACTTCCTTTTTGTTTATGATATCTTCTTTTTTCTCAAGATATTCTTCCTTCTGCAATAATCGTTTTTCAAGTGAAACGAGTTCCTGTCTTCTTTCTTTTGTTTCTTTCTCAAATTCTGCCCTTAACTCAAGCAGATTGTTCCTTGCGTGTAAGGCTGCCTCTTTCTTTATGTAATCTGCCTGTTTTTTTGCAGACTCAAGTATCTCCTGCACCTTTTGTTCTGATTGTTTTATTTTTGTTTTACCAATGACTCTATTTAGATATGTAGCTATTGCGTATCCCAAACCAATGCCAGCAAAAGCTGTAATAATAATCATGATTATAATGTTCATATTCCTTGCTCCTTTGTCTGAAAACCAATTTCTGTGATAATAACATCAAGAGAAATATCCCATGGATCCACGGGTAAATTCTCTACAATACATATTGTAAAAGATAATCCGACTTTTATTGTGTGCTTATCTAATTTACTCAGAAACCTGTCATAGTATGCTTTCCCATAACCCAGTCTATTGCCGTACCTATCAAATGCTACCCCTGGAACTATGACTGTATCTATGTTTTCTACTGGGAATACTTCTTTTTGTGCAGGTTCTTTCACATTGTATTTTCCATGTTTTAGAGGCATACCCTTTTTATAAACAACTGGATAGACCTCATCATCAATGATACCAGGTAAAAGTACAACCTTGCCATCTTTCATGGCTGTTGAGATGATCCTGTCTGTATCAGGCTCATTGTTAATGGGTATATAAAGCATTATAGAATCACTCTGACGATACAGATCAGACGTTAGAAATAAGTGCTGGATTTTATCACTTAATTTTTTGTATGTTTGTGAGGTTATAGCTTTTCTACATTGAAGGACTGACTTTCTTATATTTAACTTATTCTCCATTGCGTACACTAAGATGTTGTAGAAGCCATTAAAAGAAAAAAGTCCCCACAGACATGCCGTGTGGACCTCTTTTCAGACCTGGTTTTCCAGGGGGAGACCATTTTATTGCTTCATGCTTCCTCTTACAGGAGAGGCTTGCTATCCACAATAAGGGACAGTCTCCATTCTGTATGGTTAAGGGTCTAAAAAATTTAAGATCCATCACGCGCAAGAGCAGGGACGTTATCATATTGCCACCTTTGTTTCTATCATCTTGATCAATTCTTCTATCTTATTTTCAAGGTATGTGATTCTTTCTCTATACTTATTCTCTGCTTTGAATAGCTCATCAGCGATATTCATAGCTGTGATGATTGATAAGATGGCTGTATCAGATATGGTCGCATCGTTTATTGCTGATTTGAGTTTATCCTCTACATACCTTGCTACCTTTTCTACATACTCCGGCTCATCTTCGCTCATCACAACGAGTTCTATACCAAGTATATTTATAGTGTAAGGCTTCTTCAACAACCTCTTCCTTTACAAGTTTATTTCGTTTAACGTGCTCAATATCTTATCCACCTTTGCTATTGCCTCTTGCTTAAACTTTGTTAACTCCTCTCTCTCCTTCTCCATATCCTCTATCTTTGCCTTTAAAGAATTGTTTTCATCTTTCAGTGCTGTATACCTGTCTATCAATTCAGTAATTTTATGTTCCAGTTCACTAACTTTATCTATCTCCATCTTTCACTCCTTTTCATGAATGTACTACATTATACATATTACGTAATAACAAATAATGCAAGTGTAAAATAATAAACTCACTTAAAGAACAAAAATTTCATTTGTCAGATAGGCAGAACAACAGATTCATCATAAAAGACATATTGAAGCAATTTTATTGACAGGAGGTAAAGGCTATTAAATATATAAGTTATAAAAATAAAGGAGGAAAGAAAAATGGGCAAAAGGTTGTGGCTAACTGCAATAACGTTTCTACTTTTATCAGGTGTAGTTTTTGCAGCAGGAAATAACATGTTAAAGGGTTGGGTTCATCCTGGAAATGAGGCGATAAAGGAAAACGGTTATCAGGGAGCACAAACATGTGCAATGTGTCATCCTGATGCACTTGAGGAAATAACTCAGACATCTCACTGGTATATGGCAACACCTGTCAGAAATGTTCAGGGGTTACCCAATGGCGCATGGTTTGGCATGGTAGACAGAGAATGTTCACTCGCGGGCTCTTTAGCTGTTGCTAACTGGACTGCTTCAACAAATGGTCATGCAACTGTACAGGCAGCTGGGTGTGGTATGTGTCATATAGGCGCATTGCCAACAGCCCCACTTCCACCCGGTCAACCACCAACACAGGCTCAGACAAACACAGTGGATTGCCTGGTATGTCACGCTAAAGATTACAACTGGAAGGACAGAGCAACACTTGTTACCGATGCAACCGGTACACACTGGGGGCAGGATAAATCTTTGAAAGCAGCACTTAGTATAACAAAGGTTCCTACCAACGAGGCTTGTTTGAGATGTCATGAGCACGCCTTTTCTGATGATTACAAGAGAGGTACGCCATTCACACCTCAAAATGATGTCCATGCAAAGGCAGGATTGGACTGTGTAACGTGTCATGTTACAGAACATCATAAGATTGCAAAGGGTCAATATGAATCAGATATGGTTGCCAATGATCTACCTGATGTGAAAGTTACATGTTCAAATTGTCATGGAGATACACCTCACAGAGGTAAGATCGGTAAGATCTTGAATGAACATATTGCAAAAATATCATGTCAGACATGTCACATTCCAACAGTTAGTGGTATTGTATGGGAGAACTGGGGTGAACCAGTAAAGGACGATATTCATGGGAAATACAGTGAACTTTCAAAATATGATAGGATTCCATCCATACATGGTATATGTGTACCAAAGGTGAAGATAGAAAAAGGCTATCCATCATATATATGGCGAATACCCAATACAAAGGACAATCAGGATGCTCAGAGCTGGATGGCTTTCACTACAGCAACAATAAATACGCCGGGTGCAAAGATATACCCTGTAAGGGCTTTAACCCAGATATTGTTGTTTGATAAGAAGCGTAAAATGTGGGAAGAGCCTGGCATGGGCTTTCTAAAGGATAATCCTCAAATGGCAAATTTCCCGGCACTGCTTGCACCCAATAGAGAGGTATACAACAAAACCTGTAATGTAAAAGAGGCTATAGATGCAGGTATGAAGCCATTGGAGGCAATGGGCTTTACCTGGAGTGGTGAGTGGATGGCAATGCAGGTACCAGGTACTTCTTATATATCAGTAAATCATGGTGTGAAAAAGATCGGTCTTTCCTGCAACAAGTGTCATTCTCCGCATGGTGTGATGGACTTCAAGGCCCTTGGTTATTCTCCAGCACAGATCAAAATTCTCGAAAAACCTCAGTACAAATAAAATACCAATAAATGCTGAAAAAATAACCACGCCTTTGCAGGCGTGGTTATTTTTTTCACAGAGAGAATCCGTTTTAAAATAAAAGAGCCCAGGCACCTGAGTTTACCGCTTGACATTATGCCTTCCGGTATATATTGTATCCTGAAATTTAGAATAGCAGCCGAGACCCATTAACCCGAAAAATGCATTTGCGAAATAGGGAAGTTTGTGTAATGAGTGATGGGGTACCCACCCG
>JBMFUY010000079.1:0-10132 GCA_049966275.1 bacterium | reverse complement strand
GATCTATGTAAACGAATTAAGGATAAGGGGTGGAAGGTAGTTTATTATCCGTATGTAGAAGCGATTCATTATCTTGGTGGAGAAACAAAAATGTCATCAACATTTGTTATTGATCATGGAGATAGCCCATACATATATTTCAAAAAACATTTCGGAAAATGGAGTTTACCTATTTTATGGACTTTGATACTTACTGAAGCTTTTTTTAAGTTTTTTATATTTGGAAGCATTAGCATTGTAAGAAAAAAATATAAAAAGTCTTTCAGTATGTATTGGAATACCCTTAAATTCTCACTTTTAAAATCTCCATTGGTAATATATAAACTGATAAGACACTGAATATAAATTAGATGTATCAGATATTTTACTGTCTATTTCACTGGCACTCGCCATAGGAGATGAAGGAAATTGCTCACCAATCAGGGAAATTAAACAGGCAATGTTTGGCTTGATTTGCTAAATTCATCAGGTAGCTCCTGATCTTGGATATGCATCTTCAGGTCATCAGTTTATAATAAATGATCGTTCATTTATTCGCCAGACTTATAGCCTGTTCTGTTTTAAGCGGATAGTAGCGATCTTATCATCCCAATGCCCTCTCTCAAAACAGATTCAAATTGAGTTATGTTCTTTATATGCCTCAACAGATAGATCAGATAAGTCGGTCTTAAGTAAAAATCCATGTTTGCTTCTTTTACAAACTCCTCAACACCTTTATCAACATGATAATCCCTATTCCCACTGGATATAAGCTCATTTCTGAGCGAAGTACCATATCGTGGTGTTGCTATGTTGAATGATACATAAGCAGGCTTTAGATATTTTGCAAACTCAACAGTTTTTTTTATATCGTCAGCGTTATCCCCAGGCAAACCAAAAATAAAATGAGCACCTGTTAATATGCCATACTTATGAGCAAGCTCAAATGCATGAACTGTTTTATCCAATGGTATAACTTTATTGTATTTCTTTAACGTGTTTTCGTTTGATGTCTCAACACCAAACTGTATCATACTGCATCCTGCCCTCTTCATAAGTCTTAACATCTCATCATCAACCACATCAGTTCTACTGTAACAATGCCATGTTATATCAAGCCTTTCTTTTATCATTGCCTCGCACAGCAACATGGCATGCCTTCCTGGTATCCCGAATGTCATATCCTTTATAAATACATGTCTTATGCCAAGCCTTTTTATGTGTCGCAACTCATCTATTACTTCATTTATATCCCGTGTAAGGAACCCCATACTGTTTGCACCACTGTTACAAAAACTACATGTGTACGGGCATCCATACGTGGTCAATACACTGACAAAAGGGTGATGCCTTATAAAAGGCATCCAGTAACGCTTCAATGGAAAAAGTTTGTGTTCTGGCAGAGGTATAGAAAATACACCGCGTTTTTCTAACTGATACTGTAAAAGGATCTCATTGCCTTTTCTAAAAGCCATCATCTTTATATCTTCAAACCTTTTATCCATATATGCTGTAATATCATCATGAATAAAACTTAATAATATACCATCCAGAAAAGAATGCCTTCCGAGGAACATACGAGGCTGCTCAAGGAATGGTTCACCTATTGCAAATATATGTGCATCAGGCAACATACTCCTTATTTTAGCTAAAAAGGCCATATCCTCTTTATAAGAAAGTACACCGGTCATAGAGAGTATTACATCCGGTTTGTATTCAGATATAATATGTATGACTTCTTTTTCCTTCATATCACTTGCAATTGCATCTATCACTTTAACACCGTATCGCCTTGACAAAAAACCACTCTGGATCAACAGATCAATAGGGTGCCAGTAATAACCTGTTTTTGATATAGTGCTGCAAAAATAATCCCTCAGATATTTCTGATCCCCGGGTGGATTTAAAAGAAGGGCTTTTTTCATTTCCATTTTATCAACCAGCGGTATATTCTCTTGAATATGTAGATAAAATGATTGTATGAGCGGATACTGAAAAGCAGATTTATGAATTGTTTAGGTCTTAGATAAAAACTCAAGAATGCCAATCTTTGAACATTTTTCAGCTGATTTTTACTTATACCTTTTGGTGTATATGCTACCTCTGCAAAAGAATTTGCATCATAGTCTATATTTGTAAGTTCACCACTGTGATTGAGCATTGTATATATCTCAGTGCCAGGAATAGGATGGAACAGTAAAAAGTTCGCTCGTATCAAGCCCAATGCCTTTGAAAATCTTATGGTCTGTTTCATTTCTTCTAAAGTTTCTGTTGGAAAACCTAATATAAAAAATCCTATAACATCTATGCCATGCCTCTGGATCATCCTGACCTTCTCCATCATGATCTTTGTTGTCTCGTGTTTTTTAACATACTTTAGTATCCTGTCAGAACCAGACTCTATACCTGCGGATATAACATAACACCCACTTGATTTCATCGCCTCTACCATTTCATCATTCAGGGTGTCAAGTCTGATTCCATTGGGGCATGTCCATGTTATATCTATGTGATTGTTTATTATAGCATTGCAGAAGTCCATCACGTATTTCCGATTGAGTGTGAAATTATCATCTATAATTTGAAATTCTTTTACGCCATACCTGTCCATTAAATACCTTATTTCATCAATCACGAGTGAAACAGGCCTATACCTCATCCGAGTACCAGACATAATACCAGCCTGACAGTATGTGCATTTATACGGACACCCTCGAGATGTTATGATAGGTGCAACAGGGAATCTTTTATAAAATGCTGAAAAAGGAGATTTTGGGTATGTATCAGGGGGCATAAGCTCCCAGGCAGGCATACCAAGCCTGGCCACGTCAGCTATATATGTAATGGGATTGGATACAACCTTATCATCGTCTTTCCAGACAAGATTTCTAACATCTGATAAACTCTTGCGGGTTACATTGTTTACTTCAATAAGCTCAAGTAACTGTGGTAATCCCTCTTCTGCCTCTGCTCTGAATGCATAATCAATGGTTTTACCAAAAAATTTCATACTCTCTTCAGGCATTGCAGTGGGATGAGGACCTCCGATTATTGTAATAGCATGGGGTAAGATTTGTTTTGTTGTCTTAAGATAATCAGCTACAATATAAATATCATAGGTAAAGCACTGGATACCAACCACATCTGGTCTGTAATCTTTAAGATAACGAGCATAATCATCAAGCGAGCAATCCTCTTTCATACAATCAAGGATCCGCACCTCATGTTTATCTTTTATTGAATTCGCAAGATAACCCAACCCTAAAACAGGTAGGATATTATCAAGTCTAAGCTTTGGTTTAACCAACAATACCTTCATTGCAGAAATTTTATGCCTTGTTTATAGCCTTTATACACTATTCACCTTTTTATCACAAGAGTAATACATCCATCCTGAGCTTTTTTGCTATCACCAAACATTTTTATATAAATTGATCTTTTATTGTGCCATATACTTCTCAATGTTAAAACGCTGTTATTCTGCTTGACACGTTAAAATGAGTTGTTTACTTATCTTATAAAGGAGGTTGTATGGCTATAACCAAAGATATGGTGCTTGATGTACTGAGAACAGTTATGGATCCTGAAGTGGGAATGGATGTTGTAACACTTGGGCTTGTAAAAAATATAGAGATAGACGATAAAAATAACGTTAAAGTAGATATGATTATGACAGTACCTGGTTGCCCGCTTGTTGATTATATACTTATGGGTGCTGAATCAAGAATAAAAGGGATAGATGGTGTTGGAAATGTAGATGTCAACCTGCTTGATGAACCATGGACACCCCCATGGGCTAATGTGGATCAGGAAACTACAAAATAAAAAGGAGTAACAAAAAAATGCGTTTATCATCAAGGGCGAGGTATGGTGTAAGGGCAATGGCACGTCTGTACAAGGATTACAAAGGCGCGCCAATATCTTTGAAAGAGATAGCAAGGCAGGAGATGATAGATGAGGCGTACCTTGCTCAATTGCTGCTTAAACTAAAAAACTCCGGGCTTATAGCAACAGAAAGAGGAAAAAGTGGTGGATATGTACCTTCAAAACCAGCAACGGAAATTACATTGATGGATATTCTCAATGCAGTTGAGGAAGAGATTATGCCTCTGGAATGTTTTGTTAATTTAGCTATCTGTCCTCTAACTTCAAGCTGTTTTACAAAGGATTTCTGGTATAATTTAAAACTTCAAATAGAAAAGGCGTTGTCCGGCATCACGCTTCAATCCATTATTGAAAAACATGATGCAATGCCAGCAACAGAGAAGGGGATCCAGAAGACCGCTTAGTTTTTCAGATAGGTTTCTGACTATTAACAATATTTCTTTGTGTTGCTAATTCGTCTGCTTTACCGGTGAATTTTGTTTCCTTAGCTATTCTTTCCAGTATATCTTTTCTGGGTGACAGTTCATGGGCTCCTGTTTCAATTCCGTATGCCATATAGATGTTTTTATCCTTGATGTATTGTTCAAACATAGCCTTGTTGTTTGCATGTAGATAAGCCTCTTCTGCTGAAATCTTCTTCATCTTAAGAAGATCCAGTATTGCCTGATCCATCAATTGCATTCCATCTTTTTTACCTGTCTGGATAATTGAAGGTATCTGAAAGGTTTTTGCCTCTCTTATAAGATTTGAAACAGCAGGTGTTACTACCATGATCTCGAGTGCCGCAACTCTACCTTTGCCATCTATTGTTTTTATAAGCTGTTGGGCAACAACAGCTTTAAGTGATTCTGAGAGCATTGTTCTTATCTGCTCCTGTTGATCCTTTGGAAAGGCATCTATGATTCTATCAACTGTCTTTGCTGCACTTGAGGTATGAAGTGTGCCAAATACAAGATGGCCCGTTTCAGCAGCAGTTATAGCAAGTGAAATAGTCTCCAGATCCCTCATCTCTCCCACAAGGATAACATCAGGGTCTTCTCTTAAAGCTGAGCGTAGTGCAGAAGCAAATGAAAGGCTATGTTCACCTATCTGTCTCTGATTTATTAAACATGATATGTTTTGATGTACAAACTCTATTGGATCTTCAAGTGTCAGGATGTGAGATGATGAATTCCTGTTTATAAAATCAATAAGAGCAGCTAATGTTGTGGACTTCCCACTCCCTGTTGGTCCGGTAACAAGAATAAGACCTCTATCATAAAAACAAAAACTTTTCATAACCTCTGGCATATTAAGATCCTCAAGCCTTGGAACAATAGCAGGTATAAGTCTTAAGACAGCAGCAAGTCCCTTTCTTTGATAAAAGGCGTTTACCCTGAACCTCGCCACATTGCTTACTTCATATGCAAAATCATACTCCTTATTCTTTAAGAAAATCTCTTTTTTTTCATTGTCCATTATTTCAAACAACAGGCTCTCCATATCAGACTGGGTGAGCTCCCTTACCTGTAATCTCTCGAGTTCACCATGTATCCTCATAATAGGAGGTGAACCTACAGCAAGATGAAGATCAGAGCCATTTTTGTCCTTTAACAATTTCAGCAAACCATCTATCCTTGGCATAAATTATCCCACTGCCTCCAGATTAAGCTGATTGTTATTTATCCTGATAAGAATTATTCCTTTTAATCCAGTAAGCCTCAATAATGAATGTGCATCTGGTAAGTTGTTTTGTTCATTTGAGAACAATATCGCTATAATATTATCAATTATAATATCTATTTTATATGTTCCTATCTCACTGCCCCTGTAGATGAGTGGAAGCACCATGTCCTTTTGAGTATTAGCTTTTAAAGCAGTGCAAATAGCATTCTTATATACATTTATATCAAAACCTGCACCTATATCATTCAGGATATTTTCAATGTGCTTTCTTATCTGAGAGATGTTCTGATCCATATCTTGATCTATGGATGTGAGGTTCTTCTTACCTTTGTAAAAGGTTTCAATCATATCAAGAATTACCTGTTCATCACCGATAGATACATTCACGTATTTTCCTGTGATACGCTCGATTTGTTCAAGGGCTTCTTTATTCAATGGATCAGCTATCACCACATTAACAGCATCAAGCACCTGACCAAGGACAATAACCCGATGTTGCTTTGCAAATTCATAAGGTAATAACCAGACGCTTGCAGGATCATAAACACTTTTTTCTGTTAAATCTGATATGTACGGTATATTGAGTTGATTGGACAATGCCCAATTTATATCATCCTTTTTTAAAAACCCCAATCTTACAACAGCATCTCCGAATTTTATCCCTTCTTTTTTTTGCAACAACAGTGCCTGTTCAACCTGCTCATCGGTAAGCAGGTTGATATCCTTTAATAATTCACCAAGTCTCTGTTTTTCTCTATTAATTAGCATTTGCCAGTTTGTTATCTGAGGCTTTCTTTTCTATTTTTTTACTTACTATTGCTAAAAGTGCCTCAAGTTTTTCAACCCTGAAAGGCTTTTCAATGTAAAACAGTGTGCCAAGGCTAAAGGCATTTTCCATAACCTCTTTTGCTCCGTATGCTGTCATAACAATAACTGATACGTTGGGCCATTTTTGCTTTAATAATTTTATGAATTCAAACCCGTTTATCTTTGGCATACGTATGTCTGTTACAACAATATCGTATTGTGCCTTTTCAAGCTGTTTTAAAGCCTCTTCAGCACTGTAGACAGCAAGTGCATCCATATCCTCATTATTTGCTCGTAAGAGGTTGGCAATATTCGTTGCAAAGTATATTTCATCATCTACAATTAAAACCTTTGTCATATTCTTTCTCCTTTCCTCTGGTTTACACAAGCCAGAGTTGTTCGTGCCTATTATAGGAATAGCACTGTGCATGCCATAGTTTTAAACAGTGTAACCTATTGAAATTACAGGTATTTAAGAAATGAAACCCAGCTTAATTCTGTTTAATAATCAACAGTGGTGCTGAAGAAAATACATTAAAAGCTGTCACACCTGTCCAGGATAAATTACCTTATAATTATTCTGGACAGCATTCTGAAAATCTCACTACCTCTCTGTCAAAGAGGCTGTCCGGATAACTGTTATTCTGAAGCTTTGCCGAAGCATCTGCACCATCCTGTCATTCTGAGCAATGGCGAATAATCTGCTTCCTGCGTGTCATTCTGAGTCTTTGCCGAAGAATCTAAAGCCATAGACTCTTCGCTTTGCTCAGAGTGACATAGGATAGATTTTTCATTCTGCTCTTGCTCCTTCAGAATGACACCTCATAAATTCCCCTTTGGCAAAAGGGGTGGACTGCCGAAGGCAGCACGGGGTATTTTAATCTGCCATTGCCAGCAAAGCGAAGCAATCCCTCTATACGTTGATAGATTGCTTCGACGCTCTCGCTCCTTGCAATGACCCCTGCATTGTCTGAATAATCAACTAATGCAAAAGTAAAGACCTGCCCCCTCCCTTATTGAAATTTTAAGAAACCGTATATATATAATGTGGCATGCCTGATTTAGACACTGTACTCTTTGATCTGTACCCATGGTCCTATTTTATAATAGGATTGGGTGTAATGATTGAAAATGCTGGCATACCAGTGCCAGGCGAAACAATTATGATCGCTGCCAGTATACTATCTGCAGCCGGGAAATTTGATCCCTATCTTGTTGCGATAAGCGGTGCTACAGGCGCGATAATAGGAGACAATATGGGATACTGGCTTGGTAAAATAGGTGGTAGAAAGCTGTTTAAAAGACTATCAAACCATTTCCCCTACATAGATAAAACAATGAAAAATACAGAAATGTTTTTTAAGCGTTATGGAGGTATAACAGTGTTTCTTGCAAGATTCATAGCAGGTGTAAGGATATTCGCAGGACCTGTGGCAGGTATATCTCTTATGGAATTTAAAAAGTTTTTCCTTTTTAACGCTACCGGTGCAATAGTCTGGGCTTCTGTTCTTGTTTTCGGGATAATGCATCTTGGCAGGTTTTATATAAAATACATCAAAGATTATCAATATGCTGATTATGCCCTGTATGGACTTTTATGTGTTGTATTGCTATTTTTAGCCTATAAAACAATAAAAAAGATCAGAGCTTGAGCTCTCCCTGACTTTTTAGTAACGTTGAGATATAAAATGCTTTTTTGTTTGTTATTTTAATGTTATAATGCTGAACAAAGATTGGTAAAAATAAATTTCTATGCCCAGAAGAGAAGGAATAAGCGATTTTCTGAGTTTTTTACGTGTCGTATTCAAAAAACAACCGAATGCGATCAGGGACGCAGGGATAGAAAATCTTCTAATAAAAATAGAAAAGATAACAGGACAAAAATTTAAGAATCATCAACTTGTAAAAAAGGCTCTTACCCATAAATCTTCTAAAACAGCTGATGAAAAGAACAATTATGAAAGAATGGAATTCCTTGGTGACGCTGTCCTTGGCATGATAATATCAGATCTACTATACAGAACATACAGAGAAGAAGATGAGGGCAAACTAACTTATTATAAAGACACTCTTATACAGATGAAAAGTCTGGCATCAAAAGCAAGGAAGCTTGGCCTCAGTGATTATGTGATAGTTGGAAACAAGGAGAGAAAGAACGGGTTTTACAACAGTGATGTATTGCTTGGAGACATCTTTGAATCCCTGGTAGGCGCAATATATCTTGACATGGGTTTTGGTGCAGTATTCAAATTCATAAACGCGCTCTTTAAAAAGGACATCCTGTTCGTGAAGAAACAACCAGAGTGGGACTTCAAATCTAAATTAAACAATCTTGCGCAGGAGTTATACAAAGCCCCTCCAGAATACAGGGTTGTAGAAGAACCCATTATTAATGGCACAAAGGTATACAGGGTTGTCGTAGAGGTTAACAATAAAGTCATAGCCCGTGGTGAAGCAAGGAGTAAAAAGGAAGCAGAACAGGAAGCTGCAATGAAAGCCCTTATGTCTTTAAAAAAATAGATTTATTTTCTCCTGTAAAGTCCCATTAACTCTGTCTTTGCAATTACATGGCTTTTCATTGCTTTTTCTATATCATCTTTTGAAGCCTTGGAACTCATACTGAGTTTTGTATCCAATGCAAAAAGTTTAAAAAAATATCTGTGTGTACCCCATGGAGGGCATGGGCCGCCGTATCCATAGTTTTTAAAATCATTCATACCCTGTATTGCTCCTGAAGGTACACTATTTTCCTTTATCACTCTCACATCTGGATCTATATTCCACATTAGCCAGTGTATCCATAAACCTGCTGGCGCATCAGGGTCCTCTACAATAAGCACAAGAGACTTTGTCTTACCGGGTACATTGTGTATTATAAGCTGTGGGTTTACGTTCTTTCCATCGCATGTGTATAAAGAAGGGATAAAGCCTCCTTGATTAAAATCAGGGCTTGTCAGGGATAAACCTTTTGTCTCACCTGCATAAATTTTCGAACAAAACAACATGAAACCGAAAGCAGTTAAAACAACGTAAATATACCTTCTGTATCTGATTGTAATGCCCATCACTGTTTTCCTTACTTGTACTGGATTAGAGAGAACACAGGACATGGTTTTATCCTTTCTCTTCCTTTTAATCCAAGCAGTTCTATCACAAATGCACATTCCACAACCTTACCACCAGACTTCTTTACAAGTTCTATAGCAGCAGATGCAGTACCACCAGTTGCAAGAAGGTCATCAACTATAAGGATCCTATCACCTTTTTTTACAGAATCCTTATGCATCTCTACTTCATCTACACCGTACTCCAGCTTATAACTCGCCTTTACTGTTTTATATGGGAGCTTCCCTGTCTTTCTTACAAGGATGAGCCCTTTACCAAGTTTGTACGCAAGCGCAGAACCTATTATAAAACCGCGTGCATCTATAGCAAGTATGGCATCTATTTTTTGATCTACATATCTATTGCCAAATAGATCTATGGTTTTTTGAAAAGCCTTGGGATCCTTAAGAAGCGTTGTTATATCATAAAACAATATACCCTTTTTAGGAAAATCAGGGATCTCTCTTATTGCCTTTTTTAAATCAAATTCTTCCATACTTATACCTCCACAGAATAGTTACACATGTCTTCCCTGCAACATGGGTTGTTAGTCATACCCTTTTTTATAGTTAGGACACAAACCGGGTTCTGTCAATCTTTGACACCGTTTAATTCACCCGAAAAATGCAATAGGAAAGTTTGCTCATTCGTTCAACCCTGCGATCCACCTAAGATACAAAGACTTTTTGCT
>JBMFUY010000078.1:0-10223 GCA_049966275.1 bacterium | reverse complement strand
AAAAGTCTTTGTATCTTAGGTGGATCGCAGGGTTGAACGAATGAGCAAACTTTCCTATTGCATTTTTCGGGTTAATGTTTCTATTCGGAAAAAGCCTTTTTTATTGAATTGTATGTTTTAAATCTATATGATATTCCCCATGCATTTTATAGAAATATTTATTGGTTCTTTTGTGATTACCTTTACCGGTGCAATGATGCCTGGTCCCATGTTTACTGCAACAATGTTTATGAGTAGTAAAAAAGGATTTATTGCAGGTCCATTGATAGTGATAGGTCACGGAAGTCTTGAAGCATTGTTGGTGGTACTACTATATTTTGGTTTCAGCAGTGTGTTTAAAAATCATGCTGTGATAGGGAGTGTAGGATTGGTAGGAGGTATAACATTACTATGGATGTCATACGAGGCATTCAAATTTTCTCATGACCCCTTAAATGAAACCAATACAAAACTTTTCAATGGCTCTGCTTATATTGCAGGTATAATTACTTCAATATCAAATCCATACTGGATTATATGGTGGATAACAATTGGATTAAGCTATATCCTGATCTCTTTCAAATATGGGATAAAGGGTATTATTGTTTTTTATATAGGACATATCCTTGCTGACTTTTCATGGTATTCTCTTGTAGCATTTTCCTTTAGTTTTATGAAAAGATTTATCACATCAAAAGGCTATATGATAATTGCTATTATAAGTGGCATTATCTTTGCAGTATTTTCTGTTTACTTTTTATGGTTTGGTGTAAAAAATTTTATCTCTTATTAGCAATCCTTAGATCAATGATAGAGCATATTATATGACCTATTGTTATATGTGCCTCCTGAATACGTGGTGTATCAGGATGATCCACTATAATTGCAAGATCAACCATTGCGCGTGCCTTACCCCCATCCTTTCCCAGAAGACCAATTGTAAATAGGCCATTATCCCGTGATACCTTAAATGCATTTAACACGTTTGGAGAATTACCTGATGTTGTTATGCCCATAACAATATCACCTATCCTCCCAAGTGCTAATATTTGTTTTGAGAAGATATCATCAAATGAATAATCATTACCAATACTTGTTATGACAGAAGTGTCTGTGGAAAGTGCTATGGCAGGTAGAGGCTGCCTTTCAATTTTGAATCTATTAACAAACTCTGCTGCTATGTGCTGTGCATCTGCAGCGGATCCACCATTACCAAACAAAAGAAGCTTGTGATCATTAATAAAGGCTGAATATATAATATCTGCTGTTTTCTGGATCAGTCCTGCGTGTGTCTCACTTAATCTAAGTTTTAATTCCGCACTTGCCTTTAATTCTGATTTTATAATATCTACTTCTTCCATGATCCATCTCCCTTATAATCATAACCCCTGTAAATAGTAAAGCTCGCCCATGATATACCTGTGGATCTATCTGTAAGTTTGAATTCACCAATCTTTTCTATCTTTGCAAACAGGGAACGTGTTACTGGATTTAAAGGGCCATTACCCCTATCCACAATGATTATATTTTTACCGTACAATACACTTCTGTTTTGAAAGTATGAATACGCGTTTTTGGATAATACGTTTGTAGGAAGATAGTAAACCTGTGGCTGTCCTTTGAGATAAAATGCGAGTTCAGCGGTTACACCATAATCTGTTGCACCAATAATATCTCCTGGCTTTGAAACAGTTTCTACATATTCTGCAAGTTTATTCCATCCTTTAAGCCTTATGGTAAATTGGTTTTGTGGTGGTATGTTAAATGATCTGAAAACCCATTGTGGATAATGTTCAAAATAGAAGATAGGTAATGTTGTTATAAGCATGAGTGCATAAATTATATAAAAAAGTTTTTTTAAGCCTTGATTATACATCTCCTCAAGCAGGTAAACCCCACCGATGAATGGAGCTATAAAACCAGAGGCAGGCCAGTTTACCTCTGCCCTTCCCTTAAATGCAAGAAATGTAACAAACGCAAATGTGGGAAGTGAGGTTGCCAGGATTATATTAAATCTTTCATCATGCTGGAATAAACCGCGTCTGATAGAATAAAACATTGTATATAGCAATAGTATGAAAACAAACGGCGTAACCACACCCATATCACCAAAGAAAAAGGTTGAAAATACAAACCATGGATTGTATGACCCGGGCAATAAGGATATAGCCCTTTTAAACATACCAAACCCATGCATGAGATTCCATATAAGCACAGGGCTTGCCGTGAGTACTGTGATAATAGCGCCTATATATGGCTCCTTTTTGAAAAGCCAATGTCTGTTCTTATTGGATATAACAACAAAAAGCACAACCTCAAGGCTAAAAAAGAAGAACATATGATGACTCAATATGCCAAGCCCCAGTACAAAACCTATTAAATACCATATCCATGGTTTTTGTGTTTTGTTTAGTTCAAACAGTAAAAAAAGCAGGATTGTCATAAAAAAAACCTGTGGTACATAATAGGTTTCAATAAATGCGCCTGCAGACACAAGTGGATTAAACACATACAAAATAGTAGAAAGCAGTGCTGTTGCTGGAGAGAAAAAGCGATTACCTATTTCAAAGAAGATCACAGCTGTTATTGCAAAAAAAATGTTTGCACCCATCCTTAAAGCAAATGCAGTAGAGCCAAAAATATGTATCATAAGCATATTGATCCAGGAGATCATTGGTCCCATATCAAGATAGCTAAGGCTTGGGTGCCTTGCCCAGTCCCAGTAATAAGCCTCATCCGGCGATAAAAGAAGATGGGTTGTCTTTATATAGTACATGTTGAACATAAAGGCTAAAAAAATGATTGAGTATGCTATTATGCGTTTCTTCATAATGGACATATGTAAAACAAATGAAAATGGTATTTAAGGTACAATATAATAATGATAGCTACAAATCCAAGCCATGCATTGTATTCCTCATGCTTTACCACTAATTTAAGGTCAAAATCTCCGGAGATCCTTACTGGCTTTATTAACGGAAAAAATGCAGGCACCTTGGCTTTATAATCAAGGAAAGAGCCCCCAAATAACTCTATCAGCCTCTTCTCTTCTTCTTTTATAACATTTGAATAAACAAAATAAAACCCTATGATGTATATAAGGATGAACACAATACAGCTACCCATTATTGCAACTCCAAGCCCAACAAAAAAACTCCCAAGGTATAATGGGTTGCGGGTGTATGAATAAGGGCCATCCATGGAAAGCTCTTTATTCTTTTTAATATAACCAGAAGCCCATAATCTTATAAGCAGTCCTGCTATACCAACAGGTATACCAATGGTCATACACAGAACCGTAGGCTTTGCCATAACAATAAATATTATTGCAAAAGCAAAACCCAACTTTAGTCTATAATATGATAAAAACTCGCCAATCTTCATATAAGTATAGGTATTTTTAAGTGTTTTCTACATCAGTTGCAACAAAAATTAACATTTTTCTCACAAACTTATTGAATAATATACCAGAAGTGTGTATAAAAACATAAGAAATATTTATGGAAATTTTGAATGCTATCTTAAAATATTTAGGGATCTATGGACTCACTGTCTACGATAGTCTTTTCTTTTTAGGTGTGCTGGTGTTAATAATTGTATTAATTAGGCTTAACAATAGGAAGAAAACTAACCAATAACTGTTTTGTTTCACTGTTCCATGGATATACTGGCACAATAATTGCTTAATCATTTCATGGTATGAAGACCTATATTGTGATTATTGATGAATGTGAGCTAATAAAGATCTCTTTGATAAAAATGCTACCAGAGTATGCCAACCTGATCATGTTTTATGATAACCTTGAAGATGCACTGAAAGCATTAGGTGATATCAAAGAGCTAAGAAGGTATATTTTTATTGTTGATTTAGAGGTTACCGCAAATGAGGGTGTAAAAGAGCTAACAAAAAGGGTACCACAGAAATATTATAGCATCATTATTCTTACATCAATGCCTGTAGACTATGTAGAAAACATCCTTCATGAGGAAGGGATAGCAAGGATCTTTGTGAAGCCATTCAACGTAAAAGAACTGTGTGAAACAATAACAAAACTTTACAAGCAAGATCAATAAAATTCACTATAGCCTTTTACAGGCTTTTTTGTAACCCTATAGGTGTTAATATTTAGGTATTGCTTTGAATTTTAACTTTTTATTTTCTATCTCAACCTTGAACTCAACATCCTTACACTTATACTGGGCAATCAATTCAGAGCGCTTCGAGTCCAGAGTGCTTTTGATATTATCATATGTAACGAGTTTTGCAGAGGGGTTAAGTGCTGTAACGAGCTTTACGTAATCGTTGTAAACCTGCTGATACCGATCTGATTCAACCTTTTCTGATACAGTTTCTACTGGCTTCTTCGATGAGAGCGTTTCTAAGGTTCTCAAGCGTTTGTCCCAGTAGGTTTTAAGTGCTATATACCTTGATATAATATTTTCATAGGTAAATCTCTGACTTGCCTTTACAAAATTCATCTTGCTCAATTTCAATATAAGCCTTTCAACATCTTCACGTTTACGCACAGGTTCTAATTTTAAATCTTTAGTAAAATATCTGTCGTAATCAAACTTCAGATCCCTAATGCGCGCCTCAAGCAAACTAAGCTGTGCATCAATATTGTTAGGGTCTATACCTGTATTGTTTGTATTGGATAGCATATTAACACTAAGATTCAAGCATATTACAATTATAATCTTTTGTAAACAAATCCATCTGCATGATCTTTCATAAATGACACACCATAAACAATATAAGGCTTGACTTTAAACGGGTGATTGGAGATAAGTTGGATATCAGGATTATTTGTGTTCACCTGTAATTACAGGGTTCATAAAAAGAGACAATATATGTTAGCTTGTACTTATCAACCAATTTAAAGATTACACAGTATGTATGAATGAAAAGATTTTTGATGTAACTATCATTACAGAAGGATTAAATGGCTTACTTATAGCTTATGAGCTTTCCAAAGCTGGTGTATCAATAAATTTGATTGATAATTACAAGCCTTCCTTTGAAATAGATGGTTATATCTTTGATACATACCCTGGTTATATATTCTCTTATGCGGGCTTGCCCAATGTATTCAGGCAGCTGAATATCCCTTTTGAAACATATATCAATCCTGTGCTGCAGTTAATACTTCCAGATAGAAGGATTGACATTTATTCAAACGTACACAGATGCATAGCAGAAATACGCAGACGTTTTAACACCCTGGCTACTGATATTGTAGAGTATATTCTAAAAGAACAAGCCATAATAAATCTGCTTGAAACACTTAAACTGTTTGAATCTCCAGATTCACATGCTTTAAATCCAATCATCAAGAGATTATACACCAGGCACCTATTAGCCAGAGAAGGCCGCAATATGTCTAAAACATACAGGAAGTTATTAAGTGATAATACCACATCCGTATTTATACAGGCATTACAAACACATGCATTCCCATGGTATAATGAGAGAAAACCATTGCAGGGTATTCCTGCTATACTGCAGAAGAGGTTCTATCCTGTTGGTGGCATAGGTGCTATAAAGAATGTAATTATAGATAAAATCAGGAAACAGAATGTTAATGTTGTTCAAAATAAGGTGATTACTAACATAGCTCACGAAAAGCATTTTACAATATCCCTTGATCATAAAGAGTTAATAAACTCAAAATTTGTAGTGGCAGAACCTCTGTATGAAAATTCCTTATCACTGATATCAAAGTATATGCACACGCAGATTGAGAAAAATTTTTATGTGGATAATGTATTTATAGGCATACACCGTATGTGCCTGCCTGAGGTTTATAATCGTGTGAATTATGCTATCTTAATTTCAGATTACAAAAACCCACTTTTCAATGACAATCTTATCTTTATGTTTAATAATCCTATAAGTGACATAAAGAGGGCAAAGGATGAGATGACAGCCCTTACCATAAGTTATTTGATCCCCGGGGACAGTATAACAAGGTTATCTTCAATAAGGGAGGCTGTAATAAATCACATAAAACATTTTATGCCGTTTTTTGACGATTATGCAGAAAAAATATACTTTACAGAACCATACATACTCTGGAATAACACACATGTACCCTTAAATAAAAGGGGGGTCTGGCTATTGAATGATGAGTTTATAAAAAACTATACTTATGATAAAAAATATGCATATATAGAAAACACGGCAAAAAAAATTATTTCACGATTATAGGGAGGTTCTATGTCAGGTAAAGAATTAACTAGAACAATAGAGATACATGGCACCCCTGATAAGTGTTACAGGAAGATCTGTGACTTTGAGAGTTACCCCAAATGGCAGTCTGCTGTGCAGTATGCAAAGGTTTTGAAAAAGGACAAAAATGGTAAACCAAAAGAGGTTGAGTTCAAAATCTCAGTATTGGGAAAAGAGATCCGTTATGTGTTGAGCTATTCATACGATGATAAGAATCACAGGTTAACATGGTCATACGTTGAGGGCGATGTAAAGGACGTGAAAGGCAGTTATACATTTGAGAAAATAGATAAGGATAAAACGCTTGCCACGTTTACTGCTTATGTTGACCCCGGGTTCTGGGTTCCTGGTCCTATTATCAACACTCTAAACAATGTGGCTATGAAGAAATCCATGGAAGAATTAAAAGATGCAGTTGAGGGCAAGGCATAAATCCAAACAATTAACGCTCGTCTATACAACCGTTGAAAGAAAAAGCGATGCTGAGAAGATCGCCAGGCAGATCATTCAGGAAAGGTTTTCAGCGTGCATCAATATCATACCAGGCATTACCTCGTTTTACGTCTGGAAAGGCAAAATAATAAGGGCAAAGGAGTATCTGCTTGTGATAAAAACCCGTAAAGCCCTTGTAAACGCTTTAGAAAAAAGGATACGCTCCTTACATCCTTATGAATTACCTGAGTTCATAGCTATAGATATAACTAAAGGAAGTACGGACTATATAAAATGGTTTTATGAAAACACAGAACAAGAAAGGAGAAGTAAGTGAAACAAAAAGGTTATAATCTGTTTATAGTAACACTGATCACAATAGCTTTAGCATCCATGTGTGGAAGAGAAACAAAAAACAACAATACAGGTGTAATAGGACATCTGCCTGGACCAGGGTTTACACTTGTTACATCTACCACAACTCTGGTTCAAACCCTGGTTCCTGTTGAACCCGCGGAGAATCCTGTAGATCCCAACAATATACCATTAGATAAATTAAAAAACTTCGGTAAATTTAAAATCGACCAGGGAGAAGACTTTACATTCAGGAATGACCTGAATATAGCCGGTGCTGTGCCAACCGTGCCAGCAACTTCACGATCTGTAGTTTATTTCCCGGTTATAACCGATATTCACATAATGGATACCAAATCGCCGATGAGATTTTGCGATCTGGATATGATTGGTCCGTTTCAGGGTGCGTATAGACCACAGGACAGGTACACAACGCAGGTGCTTGATGCAATGATAAGAACATTGAATGATTTTAGCAAAACACGTCATTATGATTTTCTGATGGCTCTTGGAGACACTGTGGATAACACATCCACAGATGAAGTAAGATGGTTTATCCGGGTGCTTGATGGAACTGTTATCACTCCTGATAGTGGTAAACACATAGATATTGTTCCAGGTCCATTAAACGATCCACATGATCCATTTTTACCATGGGGGCTTGATAAGCAGGTGCCGTGGTATACTACAGTGGGTAACCATGATGGACTTGTGAATGGTAATTTTGCCGTTAATACTCAATACCAATCTATAGCCACTGGTAATGATGTGTACATGGGTTCAGAGGATGATTATGGGAATATCATTCCAGCCGGTACAACAATAACCCCGGATGTTAACCGGGCATTGCTTGGACCAATCGGTTATATGCAACAGTTCTTTACCACCGCAACATTTCCTGTGGGTCATGGTTTCAGCACAACCAATATAACCAGTGGATATGGTGATTATGCATTTGATCCAGAACCATCTGTGCCATTAAGGGTCATTGTTCTTGATTGGGAGTGCAGAAATGGAGGGGACAATGGATGTATTAGAGCAGATGAGGTTAATAACTTTCTCATACCAGAACTACAACAGGCTTACAATGATAACAAGCTTGTGATCGTTGTCAGTCATCAGTACCCTGATGCCCTTGATAAACATACAGAGATAACAGGAACCGCGTTTGTCAATATACTTGCAACATATCCCAATGTGATCCTCCATCTTGTTGGGCATGGGCATGACAACAGGATAACACCACATGCAGGGTTATCCGCAACTCAACCAGGATACTGGGAGATTGAAACATCAAGTCTGATTGACTATCCCCAGCAATCAAGGATTATAGAGGTTGTTGATAATGGAGATGGTACAGGATACATCTTTGCAACCATGGTGGATCATAACTCGCCTGATGGATCCATGTCAGCCATATCAAGATCACTTGCACTGAAGGATATTCAACTGGGCGACAACACAAGCGGTGCGCAGGGCACACCAGCGGATCGTAATGCCCAGCTTGTAATCAGGATACCGAACAATGTAGAGAATGCGTTAAAGAATATAACCCTGCCATCAAAGATAGAATCCCTTACAACCTTAAAAGGAATTTAGGGAGGTTTCACGGGTAATATCATTGAAGAAATTGCACATTGGGTTTTTAAGCTCAGTTACAATGATCTACCTTCGCGTATTGTAGAAAAGGCAAAGCTACAGATCTTAAATATTATTTCTGCTGTATTATCAGGCAGGTTTTATGAGCCTTTGAAGAATACAAAGGGTCTTAACCTGCCTGATGGGAATGCCACTGTTATACCATTAATGAAGAAAACAAGTCCTGAATATGCTGCATTTCTGAACGCATTATACTCTATGAGTTTTGACTTTGATGACTACCTTTTTATGGGGCATACCGGTCATTCCTCTGTACTTGTACCTGTTGCCATAGCCGAGGTGCACAATCTTACCATAAATGATATTATCCTTGCTCAGGTTGCTGCAAACGAGGTTGAAGGAAGGCTTGGGGCATCTGTTTTATTCGGTCCTCACAATGGACAGATGTGGTCATATATCCATTCAATAGGCTCAGCCATCTCTGCTTCCAAACTACTTGGCTTATCCGAGAAACAAATAGCATCTGCTATTGCTCTGTCATTTTACCAGCCCAATTACCCTCTTGCACCAGGCTTTATGATCAGTGATTCAAAGCTGATCACTGCATCATTGCCCATACTATCCGGAATGCTGTGTACTGAATTGGCAAAAATAGGTATGAAGGGTAATACAAACATCCTTGAAACAAGACATGGTTTTTTATCAAAGTTTTCATACCTGCCTCTTGCACATATAATCTCAGGTTTTGGAGAATGGTGGGTTACAGATACAATAGCTTTTAAGCCCTATCCTGGTTGTGCATATATAGACACTGCTATTGATAGTACCTATAAAATACTGGCTCAATTTAAACAAAAAACAGGTAGGCATATAGAACCCGATGATGTAAATCGTATAGATGTATTTGCAAATATACTTACAATGGGAATGAACGCACTTTCTGAGATGTATGATGATGGTTCATTGAATACTGTGAACATAAACTTTTCTATACCTAAAAGCATAGCCATTACATTAATAAACCATGCCCTTTATCCAGAACATTTATCCTGTAATGTACTTTCGCAACACAGAGAAAAGATACTATCCTTAACTGAAAAGATCAGACTTTATCATGACTGGTATTTTACACTTAAGATGCAGTCATCATTTTTTGAGTCCATTGCAGGTGGTTCACTGCTACCTGGTATAAGCACGACGAAATTAATAAATGCCTTTCTGAAAATCAGGAAAGATTTACAATCAGCAGGATTAAATATGCCTGGCTTATTAAAGGCATGGGTTTCATTAACAGAACAGGAAAAAAGGGTTATCAAAAACGGTTTGAAGAGAAAAGGTAACTATATAAACATGGACAGGTTTACATTTTCTTTCGGGGCAAGGGTAAGACTTGAAACAACAGATAAACAACTCTACGAGGCAGATTCAATCATCCCATCCGGTGCATCACAATTTGATCAAAAGGATCTTGTTTTTAATAAACTCGTACATGCACTTGGCTCTGAACAACATGCTCAAACACTCGTGACAATGTTGAATGACAATGTATCAGTACGGAATTTTATAGATCACATTCATTAACCCGAAAAATGCATTTGCGAAATAGGGAAGTTTGTGTAATGAGTGATGG
>JBMFUY010000077.1:0-10331 GCA_049966275.1 bacterium | reverse complement strand
ACAAAAAGTCTTTGTATCTTAGGTGGATCGCAGGGTTGAACGAATGAGCAAACTTTCCTATTGCATTTTTCGGGTTATTGCATTTTTTGGGTTGTGCAAGCCGTTATAAACGTTTTCAGCTGTACTTGTTTATCCCTGTGAGTGTTTAGGAAACCGTGTAAACGTAGACGAGAGGTTATTTTTAAGTATAAATTTTACTTTAATCCGAGTACATCTGCCATGCTGTATATACCAGGCTTTTGTTTCACAACCCATTTAGCAGCAAGCAATGCACCATGTGCAAAGTTCTCTCTGCTTGTTGCTCTATGCGTGATCTCTATCCTCTCCCCGGCACCAACAAACATAACAGTATGCTCTCCAACAACATCACCACCACGCAGGCTTTGAACCCCTATCTCTCCACGAGGTCTAATCCCTATCTGTCCGTGCCTTTCATATCTCACTGAATCATTAAAAGGCTTGTCATAAGCCCGCGAAATAATCTCTGCCAATTTGATTGCAGTGCCACTTGGAGCATCCATTTTATTACGATGATGGATCTCTAAAACTTCAGCATCAAAGCTATCACCAATGGTTTTTGCTACAAGTTCGACAACCTTAAATACCACATTCACAAGCACACTCATGTTCGGTGAGATCACAATAGGTATATCACCACCACACTGGTTGATGGCTTCCATTTCATTTTTAGAAAAGCCTGTTGTTCCAATAACCATGGATACATGTTCCCTTTTCGCATAATTAATAATACCAATGGTTGATGCTGGTGTTGAAAAATCTATAATACAGTCTGGTCTGGTTTGCATATCTTCTGGTTCATCCAAAACCTTTATATTTGACTTTTCACCTTTAACAAAGGTACCAATATCAACTCCAACGGATGGATGATTTTTCCTCTCTATCCCTCCTACGACTACAAAGGTCGGATCCTGATACAACAATCGCGCTATCTGCATACCCATCCTGCCCATAACCCCATTTACTACAACACGAACCTGATCAGCCATTTATAAGCCCTTGAGCTATCATTACTGATTTAAGTTTATTAAGATTAGCTCCAGAAAGTGGTGTAAGAGGGAGCCTTATTTCATTTGATATCCATCCCATTAGATGGGCAGCTGCTTTTACCGGTATAGGATTACTCTCTATGAACATGGCATTGTGGAGTTGCCACAACTCAAGATTGATATTTACAGCTTCTTCCATGTTCCCTGACTCATAAGCTTTAAACATTTGAACCATCTTAGCTGGAACTATATTTGAGGTTACAGATATAACCCCTTTTGCGCCTATTGCTATACTCGGAAGGGCTGTGAAATCATCACCTGAAAGAATGATGAACCCCTTCTTACACAGGCTCATTATCTCAGTTACCTGCTGTAAAGAGCCGGTTGCCTCTTTTATACCTATTATATTTTTTATCTCTGAAAGCCTTGCTACAGTTTCAGGAAGCATGTTCACGCCTGTTCTTCCTGGCACATTGTAAAGAATAACAGGTATATCAACCTCTTCTGCTATTGCACGAAAATGTTCGTACATGCCGTTTTGTGTGGGCTTATTATAGTATGGTGTAATTGTTAAAACTGCATCAGCACCAGCCTTTTGAGCATGTCTTGAGAGTCTGATAGCCTCTTTTGTATTATTGGAACCAGCACCAGCTATTACAAGCATCCTGCGCTCTACGATCTCTAACGTATAATCTATCATCATTTCATGCTCTTCAAAATCCAGGGTGGCAGATTCACCTGTTGTTCCACACGGGACAACCCCATTTATGCCAGCCTTCACCTGCATCTCGATAAGATTTTTGTATGCCTTTTTATCTATTTTGTTTTCTTTGAAAGGTGTAATAATAGCTGTAATTATCCCTTTAATATTTTTAGTATCTATTTTAGACATCTATCTCTCCTCTAAAAACCTCTTCAGCAGGACCTGTGAGATAAACATGATTATCCTTTGCCCATTCAATCTCAAGGTCTCCACCTCTGAGATGTATTGTTACATGTTCTTTACTTTTATTGTTTAAAACTCCTGCCACTGCTGCAGCACAGGCACCTGAACCACAACCCAATGTTTCTCCACTTCCACGTTCCCATACTCTCATCTTAAGCTCGTTATCATTGATCTTTTCCACAAACTCTACATTGGTTTTCTTTGGGAAAAGCTTATAATTCTCAATCGCTGGTCCATACTTTTGTACATTAAACTTGTCTACCTTGTCCATAAAAATTACTGTGTGAGGATTTCCCATGGATACGCATGTAATTTTAAACTCCATGTCTTCTACCTTTACTGCCCTATTTATAACCCTTCCACTTAATCTTACCGGGATAAGCTTTGCATCAAAAATAGGTTCACCCATATCCACCCTGATCTTGTTGCCCCTTATCATGGGCTTCTTTATGCCAGCAAGTGTTTCTATTTCAAGCTCCTGTTTTTTTGTATATCCATGATCTATAAGATACCTGGCAACACATCTTATTCCATTACCACACATCTCCACCTCTCCACCATCAGCATTGAATATACGCATTCTAAAATCCGCAACCCTGGATGGAAGAATCATAAGTAGCTGGTCAGCACCTATACCGAAGGCTGGTGTACACAGCGATTTGATCTGCTCAGGTGTAAGTTTCTCTTCTTTCTTTATAGCATCTATAACTATGAAATGATTGCCTGTTCCCTGCATCTTTGTAAATTTTATAGTTCTTTTAGGCATGGTTACTCCTTAGTAAGTAAGATGGAATTTTTTCTCCTCTAATTAATGTCTCGTTTGTTTCTCTTTCTCTTATAACATAGTATTCTTTACCATTTACAAGCACTTCTGCTGCTCTTTTTCTTGAATTGTAGTTAGAGGACATAGAAAATCCATAAGCTCCAGCACTCATCAAGGCAACCATCTGTCCTTTCTCAAGTAAAGGTAGCTTTCTATTATGTGCAAAGAAATCACCGGATTCGCATATAGGTCCTACCACATCCTGTTTAAAGAGTTTGGCTCTCGTTTTATTCAGCGGGATGATCTCGTGATAAGCATCATAAAAACTTGGTCTGATTAAATCATTCATACCAGCATCAACGATCATAAATCTCTTTCTCCTGTTCTCCTTTCTATATAGCACCTTTGTTACAAGAATACCAGCATTACCAACAAGTACCCTTCCAGGCTCAAGTACAAGTTTACCGTCAAAATCCTTCAGCGTATTTTCTATTGCTTCAGCATACTTCTGAGGTGATACTGTTTTCTCATCTTTATAAGTTATACCAAGCCCACCACCAATATCTATATATTGGATGTATATTCCCTCTTTTGATAGTTCCATAACGAGTTTGTATAGTCTTTTTAAAGCATCTACAATAGGAGAAAGCTCAGTTAGTTGAGAGCCTATATGCATGTCAATACCCATGATCTCCAGATCATGTTTTGATTTTGCAATCTTATATGCCTCTCTTGCATACTTCACATCTATTCCAAATTTGTTTTTCCTCATCCCTGTTGATATGTATGGATGGGTGCGTGGGTCTATATCTGGATTAACACGTATGCTTATTGGGGCTTTTACGCCAGCACCTGCACCAACCCTGTCAATGGTATCAAGCTCTTCAAAGGATTCTACATTGAACATCAGGATCTTCTCTTTAAGTGCATAGGCTATCTCTTCTTCTGTTTTACCAACACCTGAATACACAATCTTCTTATTATCCACACCAGCTTTTATAGCCCTGAAGAGTTCACCACCTGATACTATATCAGCTCCTGCTCCCATCCTGGCGAACAATGCAATAATAGCTATATTTGAATTCGCCTTCACAGAGTAGCATATCAACGGGTCTTTTTTAGCAAAGGCATTTTTAAACACATTATAATGCCTCTGTAATGTTTTTGCACTGTAAATGTAAACTGGTGTTCCAACTTCATCTGCTATTGTTTTAACCTCTACTTCTTCACAGAAAAGTTTCCCATTCCTGTACTCAAAAAAATTCATCTTCTTCTCCTGTAAAGTATTTTATATGTTTCTGATGGTGCACTTTCATTATGCTGTGTCGAGTTATCAACTGCTGTCACATAGTAAATATTATATCCATTGTGTGCTGTTTTGTCTATATATGTTGTGCCTGACACTGGTTGTGCATTTAAAAGTTTAAAAGTCTTATCGTTGTTAGATTTCCTATACACATAGTATCCAAGTATATCTGATTCTGTGTTTGGTTCCCAACTTAAGGCAACTCCATTGGCTAAAGGTGCTGCAGATAGTCCATAGGGACGTGCTGGTGATACAAGATCCACAGGCATAACCATTATTTCAGAAGAAGGCATACTCTCAACAGGTGTTCCATCAACATCCGATACGCTTGTTATTTCATAAAAATAAGGTTCGTTATTTTTGAGATCTCCATCAATGTATGTTGTTCCTGAAATAAGTATTGGATTTATAGGAAATAATGGGAAGTTATCCATCTTTGTGCTTCTATAGATGTTGAAATACACAGTTTTGTCAATGCCGGTTCCATCAATATATTTTGTGGGTTTCTCCCATGTTAATTCCACAAAATGAGAGCCTGGTTCACCTCTTACATCAGTGGGGGGCATAAATGGCTTATCCCAATAAACAATGACCTGGTTTGACGGCTCACTCACAATATCGTTTTGAGTTATTGTAAATACCAGGTATGTGTATCTAAAACCATAGTGGATCTCCTTATCATAAATAGTCATATATTGCTCTTTTGGTTTATAATCGTATCTCCACTGCTTATAGATCTCTTTTTCACCTGTTCCAATCATGGTGATAGGTATACCTGCTCTTATAACATTAAACCCCTTTATATCTTTTAAATTGGAGCCATCTGTATTTTTCAATGGTACACTCCACAATAACATGATACTGTCATATCTTGCTATTGCAGTGAGATTTGTTATAGCAACAGGTTTTGCAAGAGGATACGGCACTGGTGGTGCTTTTAATCCACACTGACTGAGTAAGATAAGTACGATTATTAGAACACCAGGATGAAACTTAAAGTCTTTTAAGTAAGGACCCATAATGTTTTATTTTCTTATCGAGTTTTTCTATGGCAAGCTTCACCTGTTTTTCTGCAGTACCTCCAGGAACAGACCTGCTATCTATGGAAGCCTTGATGTCAAGTGTGTGTTTTATATCTGGTTTGAATAAAGTAGAAAATGACCTGAGGGTTTCATAATCCAGAGACGAAACATCCAGTCCATTTCTAATGGCATGCAGTACTATTTTACCTGTTAATTCATGCGCCTTTCTAAAAGGCATGCCAGCCCTCACAAGGTAATCTGCAATGTCTGTTGCCAAAAGATTTCCCTGGGATAAAGCCTCTCTCAATCTTCTTATATTAAACTCCAAACCTTCTATTAAAGGTACCCATACTTCAAGTATAAGCTTTATCGTGTCAATAGCATCAAAAACAGCTGGTTTATCTTCCTGCATATCTCTGTTATAAGCTAATGGTAAACCTTTCATCATTGTGAATAAATTGATAAGTGAACCATATACCTTACCAGTTTTACCTCTTGTGAGTTCTGCAACATCAGGATTTTTTTTCTGAGGCATAATACTGCTACCTGTTGTGAAAGCATCAGGTAGAGAAACAAATCCAAACTCATCGGTTGACCATAGAACGATCTCTTCTGATAACCTTGAAAAATGCATACTTAAAACACCTATTGCATAAACAGTATCTATAGCGAAATCCCTGTCAGATACTGCGTCAATACTGTTGTTGCTTATTTCTTTAAAGTGTAAAAGCTTTGCTAATGCTTCGCGCTCTATATTATACGGTGTTCCAGCCAATGCACCCGAACCAAGTGGCATCACAGATGTTGTGTAGTATGCATGGAAGAATCTTTCAATATCTCTGTTAAACATCTCTGTATATGCAAGTAGATGATGACTCAACAGCACCGGTTGGGCATGCTGGGTATGTGTAAACCCGGGCATTGGTACGCCCATATATTCCAATGCTTTTTTCTGGATCGCAGATTGTACATCCAGTAGCCTTGAAATGATTGCCTTTATTTCGTCAAGCAGATACAACCTGAATGCAGTTACAACCTGATCATTTCTACTTCTTCCAGTATGAAGCTTATATGCAGTGTCCCCTATAATTTCATGAAGTCTCTTTTCTATAGCTGTATGTATATCTTCATCAGTTTCATTTAAAACAAACTTCTTTGCTTTGAATTCGAGTTCGATCCTGTGTAATCCCTGTTTTATCCGGTTGTACTCTGAAGGATCAAGAATACCAGCATGTAACAAGCCCTCTGCCTGAGCAAGGCTACCCTTTATATCGTAAAGGGCAAGTCTTAGATCTGAGAGTAAAGAGTTTGTAAATTTATCAACAACCTCTGCAGGCTTTTGTTCAAACCTGCCACCCCATAACTTAAATACATTGTTTTTGGTCTGTTTGCTATTCTTTTTCATAACCTGTTTATACTACAAGAATAAAACAGTATAAACAAGTTTTTGTAAAGTGGGTTAACCCAAAAAATGCATTTGCGAAATAGGGAAGTTTGTGTAATGAGTGATGGGGTACCCACCCGAAGGGAAGGGTCGCGCGTCAAATATAGGTATTCTTCGAATATTAGAAAAAAAGAAACGGAATGTGATTGCATATAAACATACAAAGGACTTAAGCCTCCTTTACAACAAAAAGTCTTTGTATCTTAGGTGGATCGCACGACTGGGTACCCCGAACGAATGAGCAAACTTTCCTATCGCATTTTTCGGGTTAATCTTTGAGCATATATTTTATATCAAGGATATCCTTGAGATGTGTTAAAAAGGCATTTGTAATCCGAGGATCAAATAGAATTCCAGCATTGGATTTTATATATTCAATTGTTTGATCAACCGGTATGGCGTCTCTATATGGTCTTTTTATCGTCATTGAATCAAACACATCCGCTATAGCGGTGAGCCTTCCCTCAAAGGGTATATCTTCAGCATTTAATCCTCGCGGATAACCGGAACCATTCCATCTTTCATGATGTGTAAGTGCTATCTGTTGTGCCTTATCAAGCAGTTCTGAACCTGAATTTTGTAACATATTAGCTCCAATGGTTGTGTGCAATTTTACCTGTTCAAATTCTTCCTGCGTCAGGCTTGATGGTTTCAGAAGCAATGATTGTGATATGGCAATCTTTCCTATATCGTGTAGAGCACTTGCCACTGAGATTGTTTCTACCTCTTCTTTGGTAAAGCCAAGAACTTCAGCAAGGCTCATAACATACTTACTAACCCGAACATTGTGTGTTCCAGTGTCTTTATCTGCATATTCAATGATTCTGGATAATCTGTAAACTACATCAATATTGGTTTGTTTTAAGCCGTTGATCATCTTCTGTAACTCTTTTGTCTTCTCCACGATCTTATCATTTAAACCATCTATATGTTTTTTTATCTTTAAAAGATTCCCGATCCTCACAATTAGCTCATACTTATCAACTGGTTTTGTAAGAAACTCATCAGCGCCTACGGATAATGCCTTAATCTTTGAGTCTGTGTCATTGAGAGCTGTAATTATGATAATAGGAATGGATGCATATCGTTCATCAGATTTAATGTTCTTACATACTTCTATTCCATTCAATTCTGGCATGATAACATTTATAAGTGCAATATCTGGATGAAGCGTTCTTATTTTCTCAATAGCCTCAACCCCATTCGTTGCCTTTACAATGCTATACCCCATAGGAGATAGTATTGCACTTATCAGTTCGATATTTTCTGGTTTGTCATCAGCTATCAATACAATGGACGGATGGGATAGGGTTCTTTGTTCCTCTGTTTTTGCATACTTCTGGATCATGTCTATTATATCTTTAACATGGAATGGTTTGCTTATATAATCATCACAACCAGCCTGGATAAACCTATTCCTGTCTCCCTTCATTGCAGATGCTGTAAGTGCTATAACCGGAATATTACTTGTCTTTGAACTTGCTTTTATAAGCCTTGTAAGCGTAACACCATCCATTCCCGGCAGGTTCATATCCATAAATATAAGATCAGGCACATGCTCATTTATGATTCTTATCGCAGATAAACCATTACTTGCCTCCATAACAATGTAGCCACGTAATTCAAGTATGTCCTTTACAAGTCTTGCACTTTTAGGATCATCCTCAACTACAAGGATCCTCATATTGTCCCCTTTCCGCACACCCTTTCAATCTCTCTTATCAATGTTAGCCTATCCACTGGTTTAAGAATAAAGGACGAAGCACCGAGCTTCAAAGCTTCTTTGCCTTCTTCTATAGAAGAAATAATGATTACTGGAATGTCTTTTGTATCCTGATCCGTTTTCAAAGATTTAAGCACAAGCCAACCATCCTTCTTTGGGATTGAAAGGTTAAGTGTAATAGCATCAGGTTTTAAACTCTTTGCTAATGTAATTGCCTGCTCCCCATCATTTGCTATATCCACTTTATAGCCAGCATCCTGTAAATACCAGTTAATAAGTTTCGCTATTGCCTTATTATCTTCAACCACAAGAATATTGTTACATTTTCTTTTGTTTTTGATCTCCGTACTGTACGATGGGCTATAACTATGTCTTATGTTTGAAGGGATTGCAAAGCTGAATTTACTCCCTTTACCAACCTTACTTTCTACCCAGATCCTTCCACCATGTAACTCTACCATTGCCTTTACCAGAGAAAGTCCTAATCCAGTTCCTTCATGTATAGATGGATGCAACAATCTAATCTGAGAAAACGGATAAAACAATTTTGACATCGCTTCCTCCGGGATGCCAATGCCTGTGTCTTCAACACTAAAAACAATTTCATTTTCTGTTTTATCCACGATAATAGAGACACTTCCATTATCCGGAGTAAATTTAATTGCATTGGATAAAAGGTTGTAAAGGATCTGTTTTATCTTTCTCTCATCAGCATAAAGTACGGTTACATTATCAGAAACACTATAAGATAAATCTATGTAATGTTTCAAAGCCCGCTCTTTTACCATAGTGATAGATTGTTCTACAATATCCTTTACATAAAAATCTGTTGGTTCAAAGATCATCTGGCCGGATTCAACACGTGCAAGATCAAGAATATCATTAATAAGCAACAGTAAATGTTCTCCTGCCTCAAGTATATCCTTTATATATTCTTCCTGTTTTTGATTTAGTTCACCAAAATTGCGCTCAAGTAATATCTCTGAAAATCCTATAATTGCATTTAATGGAGTGCGGAGCTCATGAGACATGCTGGCAAGAAAATCAGATTTTGCCTTATTTGCCTTTTCAAGTTCTTTGTTCTTGATCTCTAACTCCTGCTGCATCATCTTTATAAAACTTATATCTGTAAAGATCCCGATCTTGCCAACTGTATTGCCATCCTCTATAATAGGTGAACCACTTATTATTATTGGTATGTTTGTTCCATCCTTTGCGGTTACACTAATTTCATACGTTGATGATTCTCCCTTAATCCTTTTTTCAAACTCTGAAGAAAGTATTTTTTGATTTTCTTCATCAAAAAAAGAGAAAATGGATTTGCCTATAATCTCATTTCTTGTATAACCAAGCATATCTATAAAAGCAGGGTTAACATCAACGATTTTGTTGTCTCTATCAAGCACACATAAACCATCACGCATGTGCTCTATATAAAATTCCTTTTTCTTTAACTCCCTTGTCCTATCATCTATCATTGCCTCAAGCTGGTCTGTATAAAGTTTAAGGTTTGAGATTAGATTATTGATAGATCTGCTTATATCAGATATTAGCCCCTTTCCATCTGTATCTATCTTTTGTGAAAAATCCCCCTTTTCTACAGCTATTAACTTTGGAAGGAGTTTCTTTAAAGGTGTTAGTATATATTTTTTTTGATATGTTAAAAAAACAAGCAACTCAACCAACGCGATTATTAACAGGATGGTTATAATCTCATGGATATAAAATGCATACCTTCCATTTATGCTGTAATGATTGATATAGAGCCTTAGTGCAAGCAGGATAATCAAAGTAATGCTCAATAAACCTATAAATAGATAAAGATAGAATGTATACCTTTTCAACAGAGCCTCTTAAATATTAAATAGTGTTTAATTTTACACACTGTAAATATGTATCTTATGTATATTATAAGTTCTGTAATCCTTTTGGTAGCATTAAATTTTATAAAATGCAAGCTTTTTTTCAAGATTGTTAGATTTTAAACTGTTCAGGCTGGTTAATTTTATGGCAAAGTTACTCTTTTATTGATGGATAATGATTGCCAGAAAGGTGCAATTACTATCTTAACCCAAAAATTGCGTTTGCGAAATAGGGAAGTTTGTGTAATGAGTGATAAC
>JBMFUY010000076.1:0-10368 GCA_049966275.1 bacterium | reverse complement strand
AAGTCTTTGTATCTTAGGTGGATCGCAGGGTTGAACGAATGAGCAAACTTTCCTATTGCATTTTTCGGGTTAATGTTATTACATTCAAGCTATTTTTCTATATCTTATCGTTGTAAGTAGTAAGACTAAAAATACCATTAATGTTACTATAGAGATATAGATACCTGTGTAAAAAATTTTTGGTTTATATATGAATTGGACCTCATAATTTCCAGCTGGTAGTTTTATCCCTTGAAACAAATAATTGACAGGATAAATCATTACAGGTTTTTTGTTGATATAAGCATGCCAACCAGTATAGTACGGTTCATTTAAAACAAGAAATCCTTCTGCACGGGCTTGAATACTGAACACATGTTCTCCGGGTTTTTCGGTTATTTCCTTGATAATGATCATATCTGGTTTGTAATTGTGCGGCTCGTTAACACCCTGAACAATAGCCTTCCTTATATTCTCTGGTGTGATCTGTGACAATAACGTTAATGCAGTGTAATCATTTTCTGCAGGTTGAATGCCAGTTGCAAGATAGTATAAAGGAAGGGCAATGGTATTTTCCCAGAGTGATAGATCCTTATAAGAACCTATCCATTTTAAAAACCCGTATTGTGGAGATGGTTTAAAAGCTTTTGGGAAAATAAAGTATTTTATACCTGCTATGCTTGATATTGTAAAAGAAGGGTACCCAGGCCAGAACAGTGTTCCAGACCCTCCAAGGTTTGTATATTCGTCTGGAAACATAATATTAAGGAAGTTTTGATATTTGAATGTAGGGATCATGTCATACCCTCTGAAATCTCTTAAATGGTATGCCATGGCAACATCAGGAGGAATTATAATATCTGGAGCATAAAACGTATATTTTTTTGTATCAAGCTTTTTAAGTTTATTTATTAAAGGTGTATCAGGGAAAAAATCCTTTTCAGACACATTCGGATTATAGCCTATACCAAATATAAAAAGATCGCATACGGTTAATGCAATAAAACCTATTGGAATAATCCATCCATGCATTTGTTTTTTGTAGATTTTGACTATAAGCCATAAAGTGCTGAAAATGAATAGTATACTCATCACAACCTGTATTACAGCAAAGGCTATTGTATCAGGGGTAAACCTGGATAAAAAACCACTGAATGGGATATTTCTGAATAGTGAACTGACAGATGTAATACTATGGCGTGTTATCCAGTAGAGAAGGATTGAGATAGAACAGGTTATAAGAAGGAGCAGTACGGTTTTTTTGTAGATATCAGGCTGTCTGTTTGAATGTTTGGGCATATTAATTAATATGTTAAGTCCGAATGCACTGAGTGCTGAAAGCCCGAATTCCATAAGGATAATGTATCTGAATGCTCCGCCAGCACGTAGCACCGGGAGCGTGGTAAGCCATTTTATAATAGGTAAGTCATAAGCCATGCCAAAGCCTGAAAGGACCATGATCCAGAAAGGTAGAAGTTGTTTATAGTTGGTCTTTATCTTTATAAGTGTAAATAACCCGAGAAGCAGTGGAGCTATGCCTATGTATGGTATAGCCTCTTGTAACGCTGTGGGTATCTTCATCCAGAAATAGCTGAATGATGAGTTACCTATTATGTTTGGAACAACCCATAAAAAAATAGCGTATAATGGTAAATAAATTTTTTCATAAATATTTACCATTGACCGATTGTAAAATGGAACGCTGTTGAAAAGCATTTGTAAAAACGGAAGGATTTGTATTGCAGAAAGTAGAAGACCAACAATCATAATAACAGTAAAAATGAGTATAACCGAGATTGTCTCTCTATGTTCTACTGCGAGCTTTGTTAAAATATATATAGTGATACCCAGCAGAACATTTACAGTTGTTTCAGAATGCCCTGATAGAAAGGATACCATTATTATAAAAGAAGTGACGAAAGAAAAGATAGCAATTTTTGATCTGATCCTTCTTACTGTTGATTGATAAACCTGTTCAAAGGACCAGAAAAGCCATGGGATTAATGAGGTAACCCCGGATAATGGATGAAATAACCATGTGATCATAAGGGCAGAGAATGTATATGCAATACTGCCTATGGCACATGATGCTGTATCAAGTGCAAATAGATTTAGAAACAAATACATCCCTATTGCACTTATAATCAATTTAAGGATGGCAATAATCAGAAAACCTTTATAAAAAGGGAAAAAGTATCCAATAATATTAAAAAGGGATAAGACCCCGGATTGATCATTTGCGAAGAATGGTATTCCTCCAAACTCATAAGGGTTCCAGAAAGGGAAATTGCCTTTCCTTATTTGTTCATAAGCATACATTCTCCATGGAATGAATTGATATAAAGCGTCTGTTTGCTGAAAGTTCTGTGGAATTATGTTTTTATATTCATTCCATGGACTAAACAGATAGATAGAATCCACTGGTGCGAACACATGTTTCTGAGAAAAAATTTCTTTTGAAAAAAATATGAATATGAGAAAAAGTAAAAATAATATAACAAATCCGTGTTTACGCATCATAATTAACATAGTGGAACACTCTTGTCCGCTAAAAACCTGTAAAAAGCTTGAAGCCTCCTACTTGGTGATATACCATATCACCGACTTATAATGATAAACAAAGAAGGCCCAAGCTATGAGTCAGCTTAACACAGTACTCAATGAATTGCTACAAATTGTACCGAGATACAAATTCGACTCCCTCGTTTCTGAGTATAAAAACGACCGTTATGTAAAGTATTACACCACCTGGCAGCAATTTATAACCTTATTGTATGCCCGGATGAAAGGAAAAGATTCACTACGGGACATTATAACCTCTTTGAATACTCATAGGACATCATGGTATCACATGAGGCTAACTGTCTATTAATCTTTATAACCTGCATAAGCTGGATAAATTGGAGTCCCAGCTTGCTTTATTTTAAGCGGACAGTAAAGAAATTCCATATATTCTATTAATTTTATATAATATATGAAGTATCATGGTAAAAAAAACACTGTCAAATATTATTGACAATTTTATTTTGGCTTATACGGAACATTCATTAGTTTGGTATAGAAAAATGATTCCCCAGGCTAAAAAACTTTTGTATCTATAAGAAAATAGTTGAAAACAATTTGGAACTGAGCTCGAAAACGGGAATGGATTGAAAATATGGCAGAAACCTAAATATAGTACAAACGCTGTGACAGGTTTGTTGTCAGGATCGGACTTTAAAGTATTTTTTTACTCATGCCAAATAAAAGTTTGATTTGCTTCACCCCAAGAAGGCGCATACGTCCTTGTTGTAAGTTGTGTCTTCCGGTTGGATTTTACATGACCCGATGCGAAATATTGACATTGTATAATAAGTTGTATACTATAATATTAGACCGCTTGGATCTAACATGACCGAGACGGTGGAGATGGAATCATTTAAGTTGTGAAAAACTCCAGCCGTTTCGGCTGGAGTTTTTTTATGGACAGAAAGAAGATAACATTACCAGGTATTATAAAGATGTATGAAGCAGGTGAGCGTATAACCATGCTTACTGCTTATGACTATCCTTCGGCAGCAATAGCAGACTCAGCAGGCATAGATATAATACTCATAGGTGATTCACTGGGTATGGTGGTGAACGGATACAAAAATACACTACCAGTAACTTTAGAAGAGATCATATATCACACCCGTGCTGTTGTTAGAGCAGTTGAGTATAGTTTTGTAGTTGCTGATATGCCTTTTCTTTCATACCAGACCGGCATACGTGATGCGGTTTACAATGCTGGTAGATTGATAAAAGAGGGTGGGGCAGAGGCTGTTAAGCTGGAGGGCGGCAGGAATATGTATGAGATAATAAAGGCTATAGTTAATGCGGATATCCCGGTAATGGGGCATGTTGGTTTAACGCCACAATCTATACACAGGATGGGTGGCTACAAGGTGCAGGGAAGGGATGAAAGAACATACAATGCGTTGATCAAGGATGCCCTTGCAGTAGAAGAAGCCGGAGCATTTGCTATAGTGCTTGAAGGTATACCGGGTTCATTGGGGAAAGAGATTACCTCAAAATTGCACATTCCGACAATAGGTATAGGTGCTGGTAAAGATGTTAATGGACAGGTGCTTGTGTTCCACGATCTGCTCGGATTAAGTACGAATAAACAGCCAACGTTTGTTAAACAGTACGCAAAGTTAAGGGATATAGCTATTGATGCCATAAAGAACTACATACAGGAAGTTAAAGATGGTAAGTTTCCAGGAGAGGAGCATACCTATAAGTAATTATGAAGGTAATAAAAACTGTAAAAGAAATGCAAGAATTCTCTATTGAACAGCGTCTGAAAGGCAGGAGGATCGTGCTTGTTCCTACAATGGGATATTTGCATGATGGACATTTAAGCTTATTAAAAGAAGGCAAAAAACATGGTGATGTGCTCGTGATGAGCTTGTTTGTAAATCCGACACAATTTGGGCCAAAAGAGGATTTTTCAAGGTACCCACGTGACTTTGACAGAGACTCAAAGCTCGCAGGGTTTGCTGGTACTGATATTATCTTTTATCCATCAGTTGATGAGATGTATCCTGAACATTTTAAGACATCTGTTTATGTTTCAGAGTTATCAGAGGTATTATGCGGGGAAACAAGGCCCGGACATTTTAAAGGGGTTACCACTGTTGTATCAAAATTGTTCAATATAGTGTTGCCACATGTTGCTATATTTGGAGAAAAGGATTTCCAGCAGCTTGTTATAATAAAACAAATGGTAAAAGACCTTAACATACCAGTGGTGATCATAGGTATGCCCACAGTCAGGGAAGCAGACGGACTTGCGATGAGTTCAAGAAACACCTATCTTTCCGGACAGGCAAGGCAAAGGGCAATATCTATTTATAAAGGTTTAAAGAATGCATTGGATGCCTTTAGAAACGGTATAAATGAAAGTCAAAGATTAAGAGATATTGTTTTGCAGGAGATACAATCTGCAGGTCTGAGAGAAGATTATGTGGAGGTTATTGATGAAGAGACATTGACACCTGTTCCAGAGGCTTCCAGCAAAACACGTATTGTGGTGGCTGCGTATGTTGATAATGTAAGGCTCATAGACAACATTGCCTTAAAATAGTTAAAAAATTCAAGGTATAAAAGGAGGAAAAATGGAAAGGATAATGCTAAAATCAAAGATTCACAGAGCGACAGTAACTCAGGCTGATCTTGATTACGAAGGTAGTATTACAATTGACGAAGGGCTTATGGAGCTTGCCAATATAAAGGAATACGAACTTGTTAAGGTATGGGATGTTACAAATGGAAACAGACTTGAGACCTATGCTATAAAGGGTGAAAGAGGAAGTGGAATTATTGGTATTAATGGTGCTGCTGCTCACCTGATAAAGAAGTCTGATCTTGTGATCATTGCAAGCTTCGTCAATATGCCAGAAGAGGAGATCACAGAAAACTATGCCCCAAGAATCTTGATCATGGATAGCAATAACCGTGTTAAAGAAATGAAGAATGTACCAGAACATGTTTGATTGTCGTATTCTTGTATGGCAGAGCTGAAGATCAAACAAATAGATGAGTTTAAATGGGAGCTTCCATGTGAAGCAGATATGCATGTTCCGGGTATAATCTATGCTGACAGAAGGATGATGGAACAATTGCAAAAAGATGAGTCCCTCAAGCAGGTTCGCAATGTGGCGACGTTGCCTGGTATTTTAAATGCTTCCATTGCAATGCCAGATATCCATGCTGGTTATGGTTTTCCTATAGGTGGGGTAGGGGCTTTTGATGTAGAGAATGGTATTATTTCACCTGGCGGGGTTGGCTATGACATCAACTGTGGTGTGAGATTATTGAGAACAGATATACCCAAGGATTCAGTTTTAAATACCCAGAAGGATACTTTGAGCGAACTTATCAACACCTTGTTTCATAACATTCCGTCGGGTGTTGGTTCAAGCAGAAAGGATACAAAGTTCTCCAGCGCTGAGCTTGATAATATAGCGTTAAAAGGCGCAAAACAGATAATTGCCTATGGATATGGTTTTCCAGAGGATCTGGAATACATTGAAGAAAATGGCGCAATAGAAGGTGCTGATCCTGATAACGTTAGTAAACAGGCAAAAGAGCGAGGACATGATCAACTTGGTACGCTTGGTTCTGGCAATCATTTTGTAGAGGTTGGTTTTGTTGAAGAGATCTATGATCAGGGTGTGGCAGAAGCCTTTGGTCTGAAAAAAGATAACATAACCATTCTGATTCATACAGGTTCAAGAGGTTATGGGTATCAGATATGCGATGATTATATAAGGTTGTTTCAGGAATACGCTTCCAAGCATCATATTGTTCTACCTGATAGGCAGCTGGTATGGGCATATTTTGAGTCAAAAGAGGGGCAGCAATACTTCAGTGCAATGAATGCAGCAGCTAATTTTGCATTTGCAAACAGACAATTAATTACGCATTGGATTAGAGAATCATTTGAAAAGATATTCAAAGAAGATGCGAAAAGGCTTGGTATTTATATTGTTTATGATGTTGCACACAATATAGCTAAAAAAGAGGTTTATACAGTTAAGGGAAAACAAAAGACACTTATTGTACATAGAAAAGGCGCCACACGTGCGTTTCCAGCAGGACATACAGGTGTACCAAAAGTATATGCTAAAATAGGTCAACCCGTGCTTATACCAGGGGATATGGGAAGATACTCTTATGTACTTGTTGGTACAGAGCAGACTATTAAAGAGACATTTGGCACTGTATGCCATGGTGCGGGTCGTCTGATGAGCAGGGGACAGGCTATTCGTTCATCAAAAGGAAGACAGATAGTAAACGAACTGAAAGAAAAAGGTATTATTGTGAGAGGTGCGACCAGAGCTACAATCAATGAGGAAATACCCGAGGCGTATAAAGATGTAGCGAATGTAGTTGAGATTGTAGAGGGCGCTGGATTGGCAAAAAAGGTTGCAAAACTACACCCCCTTGGTGTTATAAAGGGTTAGGCCTTTGATTGTTACTCACCCATTTGAAAGTATTGTTTGAGCCGTCTTCGTATGTGTTGAGGAATAGGCACATCCATATCAATCAGTCGTGCCTCATACTTTTTAAATGATTCATAGTGCCTGGATGTCTTTACAAGTGTATGTATAACCTCTCTCATAGATGCTTCCATCTCTTTTCTGTATGCATCTTTGCTATCAAGAAGGGCTTCATAGCTTCTTATTATTCTGTGATGAACAGGGCGGCATATTGCTCTGTAAAAAATAAACCTCCTTGTCACAGAAGATTGGAAATCCTGCTCATTGATAGCCTTTTCGACATCTTTTAGATTAATTACATCAACAACCTCAACCCTGTATTGGTCACTCCCCAATTCTTTCAGCAATCTGTCAAACTGTTCTATTTTCTCATTTATATTGCTATCGGGATCGCCTTCAGAGGGTTTATCAATATAATAAACAACGATATCAATATCAGACTCCTTTTCTGCCATACCAAACAGTGTAGAGCCAACCAGATCGAATGCAATGGGTGTGCCTCTTTCTTCCATTATAAGTGCTACCCTTTTAAGAAACTTGATCCTTTCATTGGTTTCTTTTGATTCGTAATGTCTGAAGAAGTGTTTTACAAAATTAAATAGCTTTATTTCTTCAACATGGGATATTGGTACTGCACGGGATAGGGTATCATGTACATTATGCTGCAATGCCTTATATCTGGCTTCATCAAGCACCACCTGTTTTACTGTGCCTCCATCCGGGATATAGTCCACAATATCGTATGGCCTGTATTCCTCAACACGTTTTAAAACAACACGTTGTACAATTCTATTTTTTATTGAAATTTTTACGTAATAACCACCATCCATAAATTTGCCTTCCATTGTTTCCACAGCTCCGAAGTTTGAAGGGTTTATATAGAATGTATTATTGGAATACTCACATCCAAAATTCTCATGAATATGACCGCTTAAGACGAGAATGGGTTTTATCTCTTCTATTGCTTTTGCTATGCCGAAACTTCCAACAGAGCCTATGGATGCAACTTTATCTAAATGCCCATAGGATGGTTGATGGCAAACAATGATGTCTGGTTTTGTTCTTGAGAAGAATTCATACGGTTCAGAGTAGTTAGCTGATTCTATAAATTTTATCATTCCCTGTTCTGGTATACCTGGTGTTCGCATGTTTGCTCCACCATAACCAGCGATCCTCAACCCTTCGATTTCATAAACTTTTTTATGGATCTGTCTTTCAGCAAGGGCTGTCAAAGAAAGATCCATATCGTAGTTGCCAGGTAGAACAATGATAGGAGCCTTTCTTACCATTGAAAATATGCTTTCCATCTTTTTATATTTTTCTTTCAAAACATTCAGTCCTCTTTCTGAGAGTTTGAGATATTCTTCAGCTCTGAGCCTCAGATCATCTGGTATTGTCTTTTTGAGTAACAGGCGTACATAATCTTCCAACGACATATCAGGTGCTTCATTCTGCCTCATTAGGTGAAAGGTTTCCTGTAATTCAAGGAACTTAACACTTGTAATGGGTGAGTAAAAAGGAGAATATACGAGATCCCCACTTATGATGTATAGATCAGCAAAGGTCACTTCCAGGAGTTTTTCCATCTGTGACCTGGCACCATGAACATCCGCAATATAAATTATCTCCATAAAACTATTATAAATTCTATTATTGGTTGTTCAAGTTGAACCTGCATGTTAACCCTAAAAATGCGTTTGCGAAATAGGGAAGTTTGTGTAATGAGTGATGGGGTACCCCGAACGAATGAGCAAACTTCCCTATTGCATTTTTGGGGTTAAACGACGGTTTTCACGTTGATAGTTTCGCTGGTATAAATATAAAAAGGGCTACTCTTATATAAGAGTAGCCCTTTTTAACGATAAACAAACTTTATTTACCTGCGGCAGTAACAGCATCCTTCAGCATCTGAAGGGTTACTGATTTGGGTCTTTCAAGAGGTGCACCCACTGCTCTGTCCCAGACAATCTGAGCGGTTATACCCATTGTTCTGGAGACACCAAACAGTACCGTATAGAAATCATATTCTTTAACTCCATAGTGATACTGAAGTGCACCGGAGTGTGCATCTACATTGGGCCATGGGTTCTTTGCCTTACCCTGTTTTAGCAATACATTTGGAACTACCTCAAACACATTACTTACGGTCTTGAAAACCGGATCATCAGGCAGGTATTTTAAAGCAAACTCACGCTGAGCAGTGTACCTTGGGTCTGTTTTTCTAAGAACAGCATGACCATACCCTGGAATAACCTTTCCGCTGTTTAATGTGTCATTGGCAAACTTTTCAATCTGCTCTTTGGTTGGGACTCCGTTGAATTGCTTCATAAGGTCCAAGATCCATTTCAGACATTCCTGATTTGCAAGTCCATGCAGTGGTCCTGCAAGTCCATCCATAGCTGCTGAAACTGAATAATAAATGTCTGAAAGTGCTGATGCTACTAAATGACCTGTATGTGCACTTACATTTCCACTCTCATGATCGCTATGCAGGACAAGGTATAATCTCATAAGGTTCTGATATTCAGGATTTTCCACGCCCATCATATGAGCAAAGTTTGCTCCCCAATCAAGATTTGGATCGGGTTTTATAAATGTATCACCTTTGTAAACACGTCTGTATATATAAGCGGCAATGACCGGTAACCTCGCAAGAAGGTTTATAGAATCTTCAAGCATTGGTTCCCAGTACTCAGTCTTTTTCATACCTTCATTGTATCTTTTTGCAAATAAAGACTCTCTCTGCATTACAAGTATACCTGTTGAAAACTGGGTCATTGGGTGTGTGTCAACAGGCATTGACCTGATTACATCAAAAACATACTGAGGCACATCAGCTCTTGCTTTGAATTCATTTTCTATCTCTAACACATCTTCCTTTGTCGGGATCTCCCCTGTTAATAAGAGGTACCATAACCCTGTGGGATAAGGTTCACTATCCGGGGATGGTTTTGGAAGTTTTTCCCGAACCTCTGGTATTGTATAATTACGAAACCTGATACCCTCCTGTGGATCAAGGTAGGATGTTTCACAGACCATGGATTTAATATCCCTCATTCCTCCAATAACCTGTTCTATGACAACCTCATCAAACTTTACCTTACCATGCTCTTTGGAAAGCCTGGTAACTTCTTCTCGCCATGATGGAATTAACTTTGATAATTTGTCCTTAAGTTTACTCATATGTTTTCTCCTTTCATTTTATTTGTATACAATATACATCTCTAAAATAGTGTGTCAACTAATACCTTATATCTGGTATAGAGATCAAAAACTAATATTGCTTAACCCGAAAAATGCATTTGCGAAATAGGGAAGTTTGTGTAATGAGTGATGGGGTACCCACCCGAAGGGAAGGGTC
>JBMFUY010000075.1:0-10387 GCA_049966275.1 bacterium | reverse complement strand
CCCTTCCCTTCGGGTGGGTACCCCATCACTCATTACACAAACTTCCCTATTTCGCAAATGCATTTTTCGGGTTAATAATTGAGTGGTTTTTTGTTTATAGAAGTCTTTAGTGTATGTGCTAATTTGTAAATTTGTTCAGATGCATCATCATTATTTTCTATCAATCTTACAAACGCACTACCCACGACAACACCGTCTGATATTCTGGCTATATGTTCTGCCTGTTCAGACGTTGAAATACCAAAACCAACTACAACAGGTTTTTCTGTATGCATTTTAATCCATTTAATACTATCAAACGCCTTTTCTGTTAGCTTTTTTGATGAACCTGTAACACCTGTCATGGATATGTAGTACAAGAAACCATGTGTGTGTTTTGATAACTCTAAAAGCCTTTTCTTATCTGATGTTGGGGCCGCAAGCAGGATCACATCAATATTGCATCGTTCTGCATGATCCTTTATCTTGCTCAATTCCTCAAGTGGCAGGTCCGGCAGGATAATTCCGTCAACTCCACACTCTTTTGCATCTTTAAAAAATCTTGCAAAACCATATTTGAATACAGGATTTATATAGCCCATTAAAACTATTGGTATGTTTGAGGTTTTTCTAATATCACGGACCAATCTAAAAATCTTTGGAATATTTGTTCTGGATTGCAGCGCACGCTGCGCAGACTTCTGTATTGTTGGTCCATCAGCAATAGGATCTGAAAATGGCATACCAAGCTCTATAATATCAGCACCACCCTTTATCAGGGCATTTACATAATTATGCGTTTTTGCCATGTCAGGGTCGCCTGCCATTATGTATGCAACAAGCGCCTTTTCTTTATTCTTTGATAATCTTTCAAATGTATTGGCAATGCGTTCTGTCATATGCGTGTAAAGATTTTAATCAAGCTTTATATGTTCTCTGATGATATCCATATCCTTGTCGCCTCTTCCTGAAATATTTATTATAACAACAGATCCATTGGGTAGCTTTTTTATATATCTGCGCGCAAATGCTATTGCATGTGCACTCTCTAAAGCAGGTATAATACCTTCTGTTCTGGAAAGATAACGCGTTGCTGATAAAACATCATCGTCGTTTGCTGTGAACACCTTTAGTCTTCCAATATCTTTCAGATAGCTCAGTTCAGGACCAACGCCAGGATAATCAAGCCCTGCTGATATTGAATGAGGATTGATGATCTGACCATCTTTATCCATTAAAATCTTTGTCATGGTGCCGTGAAGAACACCTTTCTTACCAGCTGTTAAGGAAGCCCCATGTTTACCTGATTTAATGCCAAGCCCTCCTGCTTCCACACCTATAAGTTCGATATTTTTGTAGTTGAGAAATGGATAAAATAACCCCATTGAATTACTACCACCACCCACGCATGCTATCAAAATGTCTGGCAGCCTTCCTTCAGCAAGGATGATCTGCTTTTTTGCCTCGTTTCCAATAACAGATTGAAAATATCTCACTATTTCAGGGTATGGATGTGGCCCTGCCACTGAGCCAATTACATAATGCGTGGTCTCAACGTTTGTAACCCAATCCCGGATAGCCTCATTCATTGCATCCTTGAGGGTTTTTGAACCAGAATAAACAGGTATAACTTTTGCGCCAAGTAATTTCATTCTATCCACGTTCAGTGCCTGCCTTTTTACATCAAGCTCACCCATATAAATTTCACATGAAAGACCAAACAGTGCAGCAGCAGTTGCTGTAGCTACACCGTGCTGTCCGGCGCCTGTTTCCGCGATTATCCTGGTTTTGCCAAGTTTTTTGGCAAGCAAAACCTGCCCTATGGTATTGTTTATCTTGTGTGCACCTGTATGCGCGAGATCCTCCCTTTTCAAATAGATCCTCGCTCTTCCAAGGTCCTTACTCATCCTTTCTGCAAAGTATAATGGAGTGGGTCTACCAACATAAAACTTTAAATAGTATGAAAGTTCTTTTTTAAATGTCTGCTTAAACGCCAGCTGTCTGAACCCCTGTTCAAGTTCTTTTAAGGCAAACATCAATGTTTCAGGGACAAACCTTCCACCATACTCCCCAAAATAACCGTTTGGATCAGGCATTGAGTTGTTATTCGTATGCTTTCTCATACAGTTAACCTATATATGTTTCCATTACCATAGTGTCAATACTAATGTGAATAAAAAGATTTTTATCAAGCTTAAAGACCTGTGTCGTGCAGTATTATAACCATGATCGGTTTCAAAAAACAGCCTATGCACGATTACAAGAAACACAGCAAATACTTTTATAAAAATTAACCCAAAAAATGCGTTTGCGAAATAGGGAAGTTTGTGTAATGAGTGATAACCCCGCGTCAAATATAGGTATTCTTCGAATATTAGAAAAAAAGAAACGGAATGTGATTGCATATAAACATACAAAGGACTTAAGCCTCCTTTACAGCAAAAAGTCTTTGTATCTTAGGTGGATCGTGCGACCCATGCTCTGCATGGGTACCCCGAACGAATGAGCAAACTTTCCTATTGCATTTTTCGGGTTAAAGGTTATGCACTTATTGTCAATAACAGAGTTTGAAAATATCTTTGATCACTGATTGTGTATAAGCATTCAAGCCCCATTTCTCTGCAAGCATTACTGCATTTGAAGCGATTTTGTCTATATCTGAATGAGGTATGTTCAATTGTTGTAAAGTTATTGGTGAACCTATAAAAGTAAAGAAATCTGCAAATGCCTTCACTGTATCTTTTGCAGAGAGCTCTTCATTGTTGCCGGTTATGCCAAACACAGCTTTACCCAATTGAGCAATCTTTTTATAGTTGCCTAGTTGTATCTGATACTTAAGCCAACCTATCAACACGATGGACAGCGAAGCTCCATGAGGGGTATCATATAAAGCGCTTAAGGAATGTCCCATCATATGGTTTGGGAATCCATATCTGCCAATTCCAGCTGTTGTAAGTCCATTCAATGCGAGTGTTGCTGACCACATAAAGTTTGCTCGTGCTTCATAATCCTGAGGGTTATTTAGAATTTCTCTGGTGCTTTCCATAAGGGTCTTTATCAGGGATTCAACAAAGCTATCCTGAATCGGTGTATGAGGGTCTTCCTGAGTGAAATAACCTTCCAATAAATGCACTATAGCATCCACACAGCCATAGGCTGTATATTCCTTTGAAACCGTGTAGGTATTCACAGGATCCAGCACAGACACCCTCGGGAAGAGGACCGTTGCATTTATGTTGAATTTCTGCTGGGTTTTCTCGTTTGTTATAACAGCACCACTGTTCATCTCTGAAGCTGTAGCTGAAAGTGTAAGCACTGTGTATATGGGCAGGGCATTTTCTATACGAGCCTTGTCAATAAAGAAATCCCATACATCTCCATTGTACATAGCACCAGCAGAAATCGCCTTTGCTGTGTCAATTACACTTCCACCACCAACAGCTAATATGGAATTTAGCTTCTCTTTTTTAACGATCTCTATTGCACTGTAAACAAAGCTCAATACAGGATTTGATTTTACACCACCCAGCTCAATGAATCTGATGTTGTTTTTTTTGAGAGAGTTTACAACCCTATCATATATACCATTTTGCTTAATACTACCTTTACCGTAAAGCAGAAGGCATGGACTTTCTTTTATGTATGCCCCAATATTTTCAGTTTCATGTTTACCAAATACAATCTTTGTAGGATTATAAAATACGAAACGTTTCATACAACCTCCGGATATTCAAAATTCAAATGAAATTTAATCATTATTTACAGCATCTTCAAATTTGGTATTATATTGTTTTACCTGAAATAGGTGGATCGCACGCTCCATGCTCTGCATGGGTACCCCGAGCGAATAAGCAAACTTTCCTGTTGCATTTTTGGGGTTTAGAGATTGTAAACATAATATGGAAAGGATAAAGTCATTTATCTTTACTTTTCATTAAAAAATATGTAATTCAGGTTTATGGATATAGAAAAGATAAAAGTAAATGATAGGTATATTGCGTGTTCAATATCATCTGTTGAAGGAAAGCCCGCTATTGTATTTATCCATGGTGCAGGTAGTACACGCGAGGTCTGGGAGGCACAATGGATATACTTTAAAGACAAAACAAAGGTAGTTATACCTGACCTCCCAGGTCATGGGGATTCAGATGGTAAAGGCTGTAATTCTATCAGTGATTATGCGGATATTATTGTGGATCTTGTAAAAGGTTTAAAGATTGAAAAATGTATTCTCACAGGGCATTCAATGGGCGGGGCAATAGCGCAAAACATTGCATTACGCTATGCTGAATTACTGTCCAGACTTATTCTTGTAGCAACAGGGGCGAGGCTTCGTGTCACACCCCAGGTGTTTAAAGCCATTGAAACAGACTATAAAAACTATATTTCGCTTGCCTCTTCATTCTCCATGTCCGCTTCAACGGATGAACAAATTAAATCCAGGTTTCAAAGTATACTTACACATTCATCCCCTCAATCTGCTTACGATGATTTTCTTGCATGTGACAGGTTTGATGAAATGAACAGGATTGATAATATCAGAACAAAAACCCTGATCATTGTAGGGGATAATGACATGATGACCCCTCCAAAATATGCAGCATTTCTTCATCAAAAGATAAGTGGTTCTGAATTAGTTAATATTAAAGATGCAGGGCACATGGTAATGATGGAAAAGCCACATGAAGTTAACACGGCAATAGAAAGGTTTATTTCAACTATACTGTAACTATATCCATGGAGGAATAGGTTTTGTGCTTATTTACATACTCTTTAACAATAAGTAGTTTATCCCCGGTTCTTATATGATGGTCAGCATGAAGGGCGTTTATTATTTTTAGAGGTGTATCCATCCTGGCCTTTAATAATGGATAACTGCCATAAGAAAGATTCAAAAGATGGAATATCTTTTTGTTATGAGCAGTGGACAGTACCCAGCATCCTGGTTTTAATCTTGATATACCATAAGGTGCATTACCTGTGTTGGAATCAGTTATCACAAATTTTATATTGGTAGCATCTATTGTATGTTTAACATTATAAGCTACGACTTCATCAGTATCTCTTATGCCTTTAGCAATATAATCACGCGGTACCTGTGAAAATTTATACCTCTGTTCCTCTGTGACCCTTGCTATCTGTTTCATCATTTCCACTGCTTCAACCGGATACTTACCCATTGCTGTTTCTTCAGAAAGCATAACAGCATCTGTTCCATCAAGTATAGCATTTGCAACATCTGTAACCTCAGCCCTGGTAGGTCTTGTGTGCTCTGTCATGGATAACAACATCTGGGTTGCTGTTATAACAACTTTATTTTTTTTATTAGCCTTTTGTATCAATGTCTTTTGAACAATGGGTACTTGCTCTATGGGTATCTCCACTCCTAAATCACCCCTTGCCACCATAATACCATCAGCCTCATTAAGTATTTCATCTATTTGTTGTACAGCCTTCCCTCGCTCAATTTTTGCTATGATTACTGGATCTTCCCCCCTGTGTTTTATGTGCCTTTTAATCTTCTTTATATCATTCCCATTCTCTACGAATGACACACTGAACATGTCAACATCATACTCTAAAAATCTATCAACTATTGAGAGGTCTTTTGCTGTTACAGCTATTGAATCCAGCTTTATATTGGGTATATTCAACCCCTTATGTGAGAGTAAAACACCTCCAACGAGTACCTGACATCTAACAGCGTTTTTTTGAACATCCAAAACCTTTAATTGTATAAAGCCATCGTTTAAATAGATCGTGCTACCCTTAGAAACAATGGATGTCAACGCCCTGTATTCTACAGGTATAATGTCTTTGGTGCTGGATACACTCCCGGGGGCCAAAATTATTGTATCGTGCCTCTTCAATGTAAGTGGAGCATTTTTGAGTGTGCCAATTCGTAACTTTGGTCCGGGTAGATCAACCATAATACTAACGGTTCTACCAAGTCCATTTGCCGTTTTTCTTATAAGTTTCAGGGTGCCTATCTGGTCTTTAACAGAACCGTGCGATAGATTTAACCTTGCAACATTCATTCCTGCATTTATAAGCCTTTTTAATATGTCTGGTGACCATGAAGATGGGCCTATTGTACAGACAATTTTGGTTTTATGATCAGAAAGTTTAATTTTCATTTATATTTTTACTCTTTTACATCAATTATTAATACTGTGATATTATCATCGCCTCCATTAGCATTGGCTACATCAATTAAAGTGGATACAGCATGTACAGCATCGGGTATACTTCCCAGTTCTGCTATAACATCATCAGAGACCATATGACTTAAACCATCAGAGCATAAAAGATACCTCTCGCCGATGTGTATGCTGAGTTTGTTGGACTCAACATTTATATGCTCTGAGAAACCAAGAGAACGTGTTAAAACATTACGCATTAAATGTTTTTCCATCTGTTTTTCTGTAATCAGCCCTGTTTTAAATTGTTCATTTACATAGGTATGGTCCTCTGTAAGCCTTATTATCTTTCCACCTGTAAGCAGATAAGCCCTTGAATCACCAACATGACACAGTATGGCAGTATTTTTATTACTAAACCACATAGAAACTATTGTGGTTCCCATTCCACTATACTTTGGATTTGAAAGTGCTGATTTGAAGATCAGGTTATTTGCAACGTGTATGGCATCTATAAGGGACTGTTCAACAAGATTTTTCTGGTTCATTATATAATTTTTGATACTGTCTACTGCCATGTTACTTGCGATTTCTCCGGCTTTGTGTCCGCCCATTCCATCTGCCACAATATACAATCCTATATTGTCATTACGGTAGAATGCATCCTCGTTATGGGATCTTTTCATACCTATATCTGTTTTACCAAAAGAAACAAATTTCATTAAATGTCCCCTGAGATCTTTAAAGCTCTTACAAGAAGGGATGGTGCTAAAATATTGCCATACAGAGTATGATCCCTGCCTGCGAGCTCTATTTTATTGAACAGATCAAAGATGTTCCCTGATACAGTAATATGTTTACACGGTGATGAGAATCTGCCAGACTTGATTATATAACCTCTGCTACCAAGAGAAAAATCACCTGTTACAGGGTTAACCGTATGCAAACCCATGAGTTCTGTTATAACAGGTCCTTCTGACAATACATTGTTCAGATCTTTTTCTGAAGAGCGATCCGAATCAAGAACAAGATTGGTGGTACTGATCACAGGAGACCGCATGATACTGGGTCTAACTGCGTTACCGGTTGTTTCTTTACCCATAAGGATTGCGTAATTCCTATCATAGAGAAATGACTTTACCATGCCTTTCTCAACAAGTGTCTTTTTAAAAGCAGGTACACCTTCTGCATCAAATGGCACTGAACCAGAACCATCAATCAGTCCTGGATCATCGTAAATGTTTAGGTGTTCAGCAAATGCCTTTTGACCCAGTTTGTCTGTTAACATGGAGGTTTTTTTATAGATTGCATCTGCCTTAAAAGCATTTCCAAGTATGCTCAAAAACTGCGAAACCACAAAGGGTATCAACAAAACATCATAAAATCCTGTTAAGAGTTGAATACCACCTAAAGTCTGAATAGCCTGTTGAGCACAGTTCCTTGCAACAACTTCAGGTGTTAGATGTGAAAATGTGTTTGCTGCCTGAAAATTCCAGCTCATCTGGGTTTCTTCGTGTTCTTTTGCCAGAACAGATAAACTTATATTAAATCTTGTTACCTTATAACTTTTTAAAATACCCCTGGAGTTGGCAATTGAAACATGGCTGATAACCTCTTCGTATGTGGGTCTATCCACCTTTTTTATTCTTTTATCTGTCAAAGCTACATGGATCATCCTATTCAACAGTTCTATCTTTTTATGCTCTGGTAAGGTTTCCACAGCTGGATCATAGAATTTATCTGAAGGTATAGTGTCCTGTCTGTTTTCAACAAAAGAAAATGGTTGTTTGTTCATTATTGAACCCGTATCTAAAGCCCTGTTGAACGTTTCTTCTATGGCTGAATCAGACATACTATAGCTGAAAGAAAAGCCTGAACGCTGGTTTTTAATAAGCCTTAAAGCTAAGGCTATTTCTTCATCTGTTTGAAGCTTCTCTATTTTCATGTTGTTGTCTATGGATAAGGATAGCTTTGTTGTTTCAGAAACGTATACTTCATATTCGTCTGCATTATGTTCCTGTGATAACGCTTTTACTTTATCAGCAATTCTATATATATCGTAATTCTTCATATGATAGTACCATACAGCATGTTATAAGGATTTTATAGCTTTATCCAATTTTAAAAAATTTTCAACATCTTTCATTCTTTCTATACCCGAAAAATGCATTTGCGAAATAGGGAAGTTTGTGTAATGAGTGATAACCCCGCGTCAAATATAGGTATTCTTCGAATATTAGAAAAAAAGAAACGGAATGTGATTGCATATAAACATACAAAGGACTTAAACCTCCTTTACAGCAAAAAGTCTTTGTATCTTAGGTGGATCGCAGGGTTGAACGAATGAGCAAACTTTCCTATTGCATTTTTCGGGTATATGTGATGTTTCAATAACACTAAATGTCAAAAAAATCACAGGTTACAGCATATACATGCATAAGTATCAGGGGGTTTTGAATGGCATGGAAACTGCTTGAAGTAAGATAATGGAGGCTAAGACTATGTGGGTATTGAAGTTTACGTTTATCATACTCGGTGTAATTTATGAATTATTACGCTATGGAGTCACATATATTTATAATAGTATAAACAAAAAAATATCAACCTATCTATACAAAACAAACAAAGGACGAGTATAAGCTATCGTGTCATCCATGATTTACTTTTTAGACTGAACATCGCATAAGGAAATATCCACTGCAGGGTGAATATAGAAAAATAAGAGTAGAGGACCCCATAAATAAAATCTGAATTCTTTTCAGCACGGATATAGTATATCATATAAACTAATGATATTACACCTACAACTGAGAGGTACCTGAAGATATTTACAGGATACAGCACAAGATTTACAAAAAGAAAGACCAATGCATAGTATTGGAATGGATATCGCAAATTTGTTATTACAAAATTAATAAAGGGTAATAATCTGTGTCTACTTCTGTACTTCTTTAATATGAATGTTGATAGAATGATGGATTCTCTTATATTACTTCTTTCCCATCTTAAATACATCCTTGTAAGTTTGTTATAGGTTCTTGGAACTTTTGTATAAACAACTGCATTGTTCTGGTAAACTGTATAGAACCCCTTTTTAAGGATTAGATTGGTAAGTGCCCTATCTTCTCCATATGTACATATCTCTCCAAGAAATCTTTCGTTTAGCCATTTATCAATAACATCTTTTACAATATTTGCTCTATAGGCTGAGAAAGCCCCTGGACAGCATAAAACAGCCCCATACGTTGATTGGCATGCCCTTGTGAAATCAAAAGATAGTATGAAACTTACATCAAGCATTCTGGGTATTAAACCTTCATTTTTGTTAAGTACCTTTACATTACCTGCCACTGCACCGATCTGTTTGTTTTTTAGAAATGGTGCAATGATGTTGTGAATGGCACCCTTTTCTATTATGCTATCAGAATCTATGGTTACAAATATATCGCCATTTGAATTTATAAAACCATTATACAGAGCATGACGCTTGCCCATATTATGAGGAAGTTTTACAAGGATAACATTATCAGGATACCTTGCTTTCGCCTTTTGCATGTACAGAAATGTATCATCCTTTGAACCATCATCAACACATATAACCTCCAACCTATCATGCGGATAACCTGATTCTACTGCAGCCCTTATCGCCTTTTCTACAAGTGCACCTTCATTGTATGCTGGTATGATTATACTAACAAAGGGTAATGGTTCATCCTGTTTAAGGGTATAAGGTTTATATCCAAACCACAGGAATGTCCGAAATAAAAGATACAGTAGTGTTATTAATGAATAACTAACAGAGGCATATGTAAAAAAGCTAAAGACCCTTCCGCGTGATATGGTAATCTCCCAGACCTTTACAAATGACCCATAATATATAGAGGCTATTACAAATGAAGCTACCATGATGAGCACGCTTAACTTTAATATGGCATCAACGATTTTATTCGTTAGAATTGATGTTTTAACATAACCGATTTCTGAAAAAGTGGGCTTTGGTTGCGATTGTTTGTCTGGAGTTTGATCTGTAGTGAAAGGTTTAACACCATCCCCAAATTTATTGAGAGGATTAAAAACTGCAAATTTCGGTTTACTTATCTTTTTATAATGCTTTTCTTCAAGCATAAGATAAATCCCTATTATTCATGGTTTTAAAAGTCAAGTTTTTATACAACCATACACAATGCTTAACCAAAAAATGCGTTTGCGAAATAGGGAAGTTTGTGTAATGAGTGATGGGGTACCCACCCGAAGGGAAGGGTCACGCG
>JBMFUY010000074.1:0-10636 GCA_049966275.1 bacterium | reverse complement strand
TACCTATATTTGACGCGGGGTTATCACTCATTACACAAACTTCCCTATTTCGCAAATGCATTTTTCGGGTTAATAAAGGGGTGGATGCGAAGCAGACGGGGTATTAGTTGTCTGTAAGTTTGTACTGTTATCTCGCACGTTATCTTTGTCATATATCTAAAGAATACTGATGCTTAATCCGGGTTCTTACAATAATTCCCTTATTTTCAAAACGCATTTCTGAAGTTAAAATTATAGCCATAAATTTAATATTCTGATAATCTACTTTTATGAAAAGATTTGTTTTGAACAGATTGCTGTTATTTATACCTACTGTGGTAGGCGTTATAACACTTGTTTTCTTTCTTATACATCTGGTTCCAGGGGACCCTGTTGTACTTATGCTTGGTGATTATGCAACAGAGGAGGAGATCCTCAACATGAGAAGGGAGTTACACCTTGATAAACCCATTACAGAGCAATACGTGATCTATCTTGATGATCTGATGCATGGGAATCTTGGTACATCAATATACTATAAAGAACCGGTATCCAGAATCGTTATACATAGGTTTGCTTACACATTTATACTCGCTATTTTTGCTATGATATTGTCTTTATTTATCTCTATACCACTTGGCGTATTATCTGCGTATAAAAATGGAACATGGGTGGACAGAGTTATTTCTGGCATATCCATACTTGGCATATCCCTGCCGAATTTCTGGATAGCCATTTTATTGATCCTGCTTTTTTCTATCAAATTAAATCTATTACCTGTTGCTGGTGTGCAATCACCTTTATCTATAATACTTCCAGGGTTAACCCTTGCTATGGGTATGAGTGCTATAACTATACGTATGGTAAGGGCAAATATGATCACAGCAATAAACCGTGAAAGTTTTATTGCTAATCTGGCAAAGGGTATTAGCTTGAGACGAACTTTGTTTCTACATGCACTAAAATCTACACTTGTACCTGTTATAACCCTCATTGGCATGCAGTTTGGTTTACTATTGTCCGGTGCTATAGTTACAGAAACAGTATTCTCATGGCCAGGTATAGGACGATTGCTCGTGGATAGTGTTATGACAAGAGATTATCCTTTATTGAGTGGAGCAGTGCTTGTAATAGCTTTTGTTTACGTGTTTGTTAATCTTGTTACTGACATTGTATATTACATGGTAGAACCAAGAATGAGACAGATGTTATGAGACGCATTGGTGTTAGTTTGATCCTTCTTCTTTTCTTAATAATTGTGGGATTTGGAGCACCACTTTTTGCTCCACATAACCCTCAAAAACAGATACTCTCGTTATCTTTTCAGGCACCTTCTATTTCATCTCCTATGGGCAGGGATGCGCTTGGCAGGGATATATTAAGCAGGGTGTTGTATGGTCTAAGAACATCTTTATTTATAGGATTTACAGTTGTTATTATATCGCTACTGATTGGAATAACATTTGGCGGGATAGCTGGTTATTTTGGTGGCATTATTGACACGATATTTTCAAGGATAATAGATATACTCATGGCATTTCCTGGATTGCTTTTATCCATAGGCATTGCAGGTATAATGGGACCAAGTACTTTAAACATCATAATTGCTCTATGCACTGTGGGATGGGTGAGTTATGCAAGGTATACAAGGGCAATGATCATGTCCACAAAACAGAGTGAGTATGTGTTATCTGCAAGGGCGATAGGTAAAGGCACGGGTATGATCCTGATAAAGGATATTTTACCCAATATTGTCGAACCGCTTATTGTAGAAGCAAGCTTTGGTATAGGTGTTGCCATTATATCTGAGGCAAGCCTTTCCTTTTTAGGGCTTTCAAGTCCATCAACCCCAAGCCTTGGCAGGATGCTTTCTGAGGCTATTTCTGTTATAAATGTTTCACCCTGGATGGCTGTATTCCCGGGGTTCACATTGACTATAATTGTTTTATTGTTTAATGATATTGGAGAAATATTAAGGAAAAGATATGAGAGGTAGATATGAAGGTTGGTAGATTATTGATGATAGGCTTTGATGGTACAGAGTTACCCGCAGAGTTTAGATCCGCAATACAGAAGCATGGTATAGGTGGATTTGTTTTATTTGAAAGAAACCTAAAAAATCCTGCACAGATAATCGCTTTGAATACACATCTTTATTCCCTGGATCGGGATTTTGTTCCGCTTATTGCGGTTGATCAAGAGGGTGGAAGGGTACAGAGATTAAAACCCCCATTCTTTCACCTCCCGTCCCCAAGAAAGGTTGAGGAATACTATAAAAAACATAACAGCATAGATATTATTTATGAATATGGGAATTTTATAGCAGAGGAACTCTCTGTAGCCGGGTTTAATATGAATCTGGCTCCAGTGCTTGATCTTTCTGAGAAAAAGGATGGTGTAATAGGTGATAGAGCCTTTTCAAATATCCCCCTCATTGTGGAGGAAATTGGTGTAAGCATGATAGCTGGTATGCAGGATCGCGGTATTATCGCGTGTGCGAAGCACTTTCCAGGTAACACTGATACAGAGATAGATCCTCATGAGGATCTTCCTGTTGTGGAAATAAAATCAGAGGTACTATATCGCAACTTATCTCCATTCATTCACGCGATCAACAACGATGTTGGTAGCGTCATGGTATCGCATACCCTGTTTAAAGGAATAGATAATGTGCCTGCATCAATGTCAAAAAAGATTGTTAACGGTATATTGAAAACTGAGACACGTTTTAAGGGGATAGTAATTACTGATGATGTAAAGATGGGAGCTATAGCCAGAAGATATTCAGTAACAGAGGCTGTTATAAATGCATTATCTGCCAATGTTGACATGGTTATGGTTGGTAATTTAGATGTGGATGAGTTTGAGGACATCATTGATAAGATAGAAGAAAGTGTTGCAGAGGGTGTAATAAAAAAAGAACAGATAAATGCTTCTCTGCTGAGAACGGAACTTGTAAAAAATGCTGTTGGTATCAGGAAACAACTTGTTTATGATGAGGAGGATATACTTAAGCTACTCAATGATAAGAACCATATATCTTTTATTAGAAAGTTTTTTAATAAATAGATGAAGTCAAATTTATTCAATACTGTTTTATTCGTTTTTTGCTGTACGTTTCTGAATATTGGATTTACCGCGGGTTTAGTGTCAGGAGACACAAGGAATAATAAAGATCCCATCAACAAAGAGGAGTACTCTATTACTCAGACAACTATGTTTTCTCAGACAACCCAGGAACAATTAATAGAAAAGATGAATGATGGTGAAATAAACTGGACGGATGGTTATATAATTGCTTATGGCAAATCAGAGGTGTTGCACGGGCCTGATAAAAGTATCTGTTACACAATAGCAAGAAGGTCTGCCATCCTTAAAGCACGTACAAATGCTTTTAAAATTATAGAAAATATGAACCTTGATGGTGATATGAGCATGAAGTCCTTTTTTATAAAGGATTCGAGATGGGTATATAGTTTTAAAAGCCTGATATCAAAGGCACCTTTGTATGAGCAGTGTAATGAAGAAGGGTTTTATCTTGTTAGTATAAAGATTCCATTTGATGGTGCACATGGTATACGATCCATGTTATTTTATACTGATCACGTATCAAAAAATGGTATAAAAGTGCCATTAACTGATGACCATAGAGTTATTATTGATACAACAGGTCTGGACTTACATCCAGCTTTATTTCTGAAGATCAAAGGACTGAATGGTGAAAATGTTTACACAACGAAGAATACGAGTTTATCTATTTTGAGAAATGATGTTACGGCTATGTACATAATGAATATCACGCCTCAACCGCATGATACAATAATCAGAGCCTTAAAGGTCTATGGAAAACAAAATGGTAATATTATTATCCAGTCTTCTGATGTTGAAACACTACGACAACACAACATTCCTTACATACTGATCCCAAAAATACAATGAAACAATTTTTCAATGGACTTCTACATATTCTTGACATCGTTGAAATGTATTGATAGGTGCTATTAAGATTATGATACATAATAAAGATCATCAAAATGACTATATATTCAGGCACGTAGCTCAGTGGAAGAGCGCTGCTTTCACACGGCAGAGGTCGACGGTTCGAAACCGTCCGTGCCTACCATTGTATAATCGGTGGAACACATGAGTTCAGAGAACGGAGGTCTTACAGGCACGTAGCTCAGGGGGAGAGCGCTACCTTGACACGGTAGAGGTCGGCGGTTCGAGACCGCCCGTGCCTACCATTCAAGCCAATCATGATAGTGGTTAATTTTCAAAAAAAACAATACAATATAGAGGAAGGAACTACGATTAAATCCTTTTTACAGGGTATTGATCAATTAAAACCTTCCATTGTGGTTGCTAAAATAAACAACAGGCTCGTTGATCTTTCTTATAAGATCAAAGAGGATCATGCAGAAATTGTCGCTTTATCTATTTCAGATGCAGAAGCGTTAAGTGTACTGAGACATTCTGCTTCTCATCTGATGGCACAGGCTGTAAAAGAACTGTTCCCGGATGCTAAATTAGCCATAGGTCCTTCTATTGAGGATGGTTTTTACTACGATTTTTCTGTTAGCACTACATTTACCCCACAGGATCTGGAAAAGATAGAACAAAGAATGATGGAACTTGCTAAAGAAGATATACCTATAGAACGGATAGAAATTTCAAAGGCAGAGGCAGAAAAATTATTCCGCGAAAGAAATGAGGATTATAAGCTTGAGATTCTGAAAGATATTCCAGATAATATGGTTTCTATTTACAGACAGGGAAATTTTATTGATCTATGTACAGGCCCACATTTACCCTCCACCGGGTATTTGAAGGCTTTTAAATTGCTTTCTACAGCCGGTGCTTACTGGCGTGGCAATGAGCACAATGAAATGCTTAAGAGGATATACGGCACAGCCTTTCCAGATAAAGCATCCCTTAAAGCGTATATTGACAGGATAGAAGAGGCTAAAAAAAGGGATCACAGGAAGATAGGAAAAGAATTAGACCTCTTTTCTATTGATGATGAAATTGGAGCCGGTCTGGTTCTGTGGCATCCTAAAGGAGCAATCATAAGGAATATAATAGAAAACTATTGGAAAGAGCTTCATGTAGCTTCAGGGTACCAATTTGTTTATACACCTCATATAGCAAAGCTATCGCTCTGGGAAACGAGTGGACATCTTGGATTCTATAGAGAAAATATGTTTCCATCCATGGAACTTGAGAATGTAGATTATCAGTTAAAACCCATGAACTGCCCATTCCATATAAGGATATACAAGTCAGCTACAAGAAGTTACAGGGATCTACCTTTACGTTGGGCAGAGCTTGGTACTGTTTATAGATTTGAAAGATCCGGAGTCATGCATGGACTTATGAGGGTTCGTGGATTTACGCAGGATGATGCCCATGTATTTGCAACACAGGATCATCTGAAGGATGAAGTGATAAAGATCCTGGATTTAGCAATCCAGTATTTAAAAACATTTGGATTTGAACAATTTAATGTTTATCTTTCTACAAGACCTGAAAAATACGTTGGCAGTCTTGAAAACTGGGAGAGAGCTGAATCCGCGCTGAAGGGCGCTCTTGAATCAAGGGCAATAACATATTTAGTTGATCCTGGTGAGGGTGTATTTTATGGTCCTAAAATTGATATTAAGATAAAAGATATACTTGGCAGAGAGTGGCAGTGTAGTACAATTCAGGTTGATTTTAATCTGCCTGAAAGATTTGATGTTACCTACATTGGAGAGGATAACCAGAAACATCGGGTAGTTATGGTTCACAGGGCTATAATGGGCTCTCTTGAAAGATTCATAGGGGTACTTATAGAACATTATGGTGGTGCTTTTCCATTCTGGTTATCACCAATACAGGCAAGGGTTATAACGATTAATTCAAGAAACGTTGACTATGCTGAAGAGGTTTTAATAGCACTTAGGAATAAGTCAATAAGAGTGGAGCCGGACTATAGAGAAGAGACCCTGTCCTATAAAATACGGGAAGCAACCTTGCACAAGATACCCTATGTTATAGTGGTGGGCGATAAGGAACAGCAAACGAAAACTGTTAATGTCAGACAGTATAAAGAAAATAAACAATCTACTTTTTCAGTTGATGAACTGGTAGAGTTGTTGTATAAGAAAAATATAGAAAGGATAAATACATAGAAAAGGAATTACGTTACAATAGAAAGATTACAGCAAAAGAGGTATTACTAATAGATGCCAATGGTTCTCAGCTTGGGAACATGCCGTTAAGTCAGGCATTAGCCATAGCAGAACAGGTAGGACTGGATTTAGTAGAGGTTTCCCCCAATAGTAATCCTCCTGTTTGCAAACTGATGGATTTTGGTAAATATAAGTATCAGCTGAAGAAAAAAAGCAGGGACTCAAAGAAATCACAGACGGTAATTAAAACGAAAGAAGTTAAACTAAGACCTACAACAGATGAGCATGATGTAAATGTGAAGATAGAAAAGATAAAAGAGTTTTTAAAGGATGGGAATAGAGTGAAAGTGGGAGTATTTTTAAAGGGCAGAGAGATGATGTATACTGACAGGGCTTTTGCAATGCTGGATAAATTGATCAAAATGCTAACGGATTATGCTGTTGTTGTTGAGGCACCAAAACATCTGGGTAAGACAATTTATGCTGTGTTAGCGCCCAAAAAATAATAAATCAAACAGGAGAGATTTAGTATGCCAAAGATAAAAACAAGTTCAGGAGCAAAAAAGAGATTTTTTGTAACAGGGACCGGAAAGTTGAGAAGCAAGAGATCGGGTATGAGACATCTACTTGCTCATAAATCTAAGAGTAGAAAAAGGCGATTAAAGCAATATATTGTTTATTCTGGAGCGATAAGAAAACAGTTGAAAAGACTTGTACCAACTATTTAGTACAATCTAAATAAAGGATGGAATAAAGAGGTGTAGTATGAGAGTAAAAAGAGGAGTGACAGCCAAAAGAAGGCACAATAAATATTTAAAACTTGCAGAAGGATACTGGGGAAGAAAGCATCTTATTTATAAAACTGCAAGGGAAGCCGTAGAAAAAGCACTTAAGTATAGCTATAGGGATAGAAGGACGAGAAAAAGAGATTTCAGATCACTCTGGATCATAAGGATCAATGCAAAGGCAAGAGAGTCTGGCTTAAATTATTCAACCTTTATCTCGGGCTTGAAAAAAGCTAAAATAGATATTAATAGAAAGATGCTCGCAGAACTTGCAGTGAATAATCCTGCTGATTTTCAGAAACTTGTTGAGGTTTCAAGGCAGGCACTGAATCAGGCTTAGAGCAATTAATAAGTAAAAAAAATATTGACATATAAAAATGTGTGTGCTACACAATAAAAATTTCATTTTTGGAGTTTGATAAGTGACAACGATTAATCAACTTATAAGAGGAGCAAGGAAGAGGATGAAATCAAAAAGTAAGGCAGCTGCCTTACAGGGTAATCCTCAGAAGAGAGGTGTGTGTATAAGGGTTTACACTACAACACCTAAAAAACCAAATTCTGCTTTGAGAAAGGTTGCAAGGGTGAGGTTGACAAATGGTATGGAAGTGACAGCTTATATTCCTGGTATTGGTCATGAGCTTCAGGAACATGCAGTAGTGCTTTTAAGAGGTGGAAGGGTGAGAGATTTACCAGGAGTAAGGTATCATATTATACGAGGTTCACTGGATGCAACAGGTGTTAAAGACAGGAAAAAGGGACGTTCAAAATATGGCGCTAAAAAACAGAAGTCGTAAGGAAAAGTAAATGGCGAGGAAGAAAAAAGTAATACCAAAATTTGTTTTGCCTGAAACAGGATATGAACAAGTATTAATGGCGAAGTTTGTTAAATATATAATGAAACGTGGACAGAGGATTACAGCTCAGAAAATTTTTGATAGAGTTCTTGAAGAATTGAAAATGAAGAAGCAAGAGGATCCTGTAGCTGTTTTTGTCAAGGCAGTGAACAATGTGAGACCAGTGCTTGAAACGAGATCAAGAAGGGTAGGTGGAGCTACATATCAGGTGCCGGTAGAGGTTCGGGAGAACAGGCAGATAGCTCTTGCATTCAGATGGATACTAATGGCAGCGAAGGCTAGGTCAGAGAAAACTATGGTAAATAAACTTGTAAATGAAATACTTGACGCTTATGACAATAAAGGCAATGCAATAAAGAAAAAAGAAGATACCCACAAGATGGCAGAGGCTAACAGAGCCTTTGCTCATTATCGTTGGTAATATTCAGGTAACGTTTTAAATTAACAATTTTTAAGGAGCTTACGCTTTATTTTTATGGATAAAAGGTTAATAAGAAATATTGGTATTATGGCTCATATAGATGCCGGAAAAACAACAACTACAGAGCGAATTCTGTACTATACCGGTGTAAACTATAAAATTGGGGAGATAGATGATGGTACAACAACAATGGATTGGATGGAACAGGAGAGAGAACGTGGTATTACCATTACATCTGCTTCGACAACAGCAATGTGGAAGGACCATCAGATAAATATAATAGATACACCAGGGCATGTTGATTTCACTATTGAGGTTGAGAGATCCCTGCGTATACTTGATGGGGCTATAGCAATCTTTGATGCAGTGAACGGCGTGGAGCCACAGTCAGAAACAGTCTGGAGACAGGCAAACAAGTATAAGGTACCAAGAATAGCCTATATAAACAAAATGGACAGGGTTGGAGCTGATTTCAATATGTCAGTTGATATGATCAGAAAACGTTTAAATGCCAATCCTATTCCTGTCCAAATACCACTGGGCAAAGAGAGCGAGTTCAAGGGTGTTATTGATCTTCTGAAAATGAAGGCTATTGTGTATGATGAAGATACTCTTGGAGCAAAATATAGAGAAATAGAAATACCCAAAGAATATCTTACTGAAGCAGAGTTAAAGAGGATGCATACATTAGAGGCAATAGTAGAATTGGACGAGAAACTTACAGAGAAATATTTATCCGAGCTTCCCATAACAGAAGATGAGCTAAGACAGGCATTAAGAAAGGCTACAATTGAATTCAAAGCTGTGCCGGTGCTATGTGGTTCATCCTTTAAAAATAAAGGGGTTCAGCCATTACTGGATGCTATAGTTGATTATCTACCATCGCCTGTGGATTTACCTCCTGTGCAGGGAAAGGATCTGCAGGGAAACATTGTTGAAAGAAAGGTCTCTGATGATGAACCATTCTCAGCCCTTGCATTCAAAATAATGAATGATCCATTTACAGGTCAATTAACATACATAAGGGTATACTCTGGTGTACTTGTGTCAGGAAGTTATGTGTACAACTCTACAAAGGACAAAATGGAAAGGATTGGAAGAATAGTGAGGATGCATGCCAATGCAAGACAGGATGTTAAGAAGGTAGAGGCAGGTGATATTGTTGCAGTTATAGGATTGAAATACACAACCACAGGAGATACACTATGCGCTAAGGAGCAACCTATAATACTTGAATCCATGGAATTCCCTGAACCAGTGCTTTCCATCTCAATAGAACCTAAAACCAAGGCAGATCAGGATAAGTTGTCAACTTCTCTGTATAAATTGGCTACAGAAGACCCCTCTTTCAAATTAAGGGTTGATCAGGAAACAGGACAAACAATAATCTCAGGTATGGGCGAATTACACCTTGAGATCATAATAGATAGACTCAAAAGAGAGTATGGTGTAGAGGCAAATGTTGGTAAGCCAATGGTTGCTTACAAAGAGACTATTACAAAAGAGGCAAATGCAGAAGGTAAATACATAAAGCAGACCGGTGGTAGAGGACAGTATGGCCATGTAGTTTTCAGGGTGAGACCTGTATCGCTTGACAATGGTATAAAATTTGTAAACAAAATAGTAGGCGGTGTAATTCCAAAGGAATATATACCTGCAATAGAAAAAGGTGTTAGAGAAGCAGCAGAAAATGGAGTGCTTGCAGGATATCCAGTGCTTGGAGTAGAGGTAGAGGTGTACGATGGATCATTCCATGAGGTTGATTCATCTGAGATGGCATTTAAGATCGCAGCATCCATGGCATTCAAAGAGGCTGTAAACAATGCTTCACCAGTGCTTCTTGAACCGATAATGAAGATTGAGGTTACGGTTCCAGAGGAGTTTATGGGCGAAGTTATAGGAGATTTAAGCTCAAGGCGTGGTAAGATAATGGGTATGGAAATGAGAGCAAATATGCACGTTATAAGGGCAGAAGTCCCATTAGCTGAAATGTTTGGTTATGCTACTGACCTGCGTTCAAACACACAGGGCAGAGGCACATTTACTATGGAATTTTCGCATTATGAAGTAGTGCCAACAGCCATTGCTTCTGGCATATTGGAGAAGTTACAGGGTATTTAATAAAGAGTAGGAGGTAGAATTAAAAATGGGAAAGGCAAAATTTGAGAGGACGAAGCCGCACCTGAATGTAGGTACGATAGGGCACATAGACCATGGGAAGACTACGTTAACAGCGGCTATAACTAAGGTATTATCAGAGCGAAAGCTTGCTAATTTTGTACCATTTGATCAGATAGACAAAGCACCTGAGGAGAGGGAGCGAGGGATAACGATATCCATATCGCATGTAGAGTATGAGACACAGAAGCGGCACTATGCGCATGTGGACTGTCCTGGTCATGCTGACTACATAAAGAACATGAT
>JBMFUY010000073.1:0-10830 GCA_049966275.1 bacterium | reverse complement strand
ACCTTCAATTTCGATTGCATAATAACAAATCCACCATATTCTTTAAAAGAAGAATTTTTAGAGCGTGCATATAGTTTTAACAAACCTTTTGCATTTCTTATGCCGATTACTGCTTTGGAAGGAAAAACAAGGCAAGATCTATATAAAAAATACGGATTGCAGTTACTTATACCAAATAAACGCATTAACTTTGAAACGCCTTCAGGCAAAGGCAGTGGAAGTTGGTTCGCCTCTGCTTGGTTTACATATAAATTTAATTTGCCGAAAGATATAATGTTTGAGGTGTTGTAAATGAAGTATTTACTTAAGTATATGTTTTAAAAGCAAAAGTATTTAAATGTTAAATGAGTATATATAACAGGGTGTTTAGCTTGGAGTCTCTATTTAGTTATTATGGTGGAAAATTTTATCTTTTGAATGATCTTGAAAAGGTAGCAAAAAAAGCTAAAGATAAAGCTAATGCTACAGTTTTAGTTGATACTTTTGGTGGAAGTGGGAAGGTTGCCGCTAACCTTAAATCTATTTTTAAGGAAACAGTTTATAACGATAAAGATCCACTGTTTTATAAAACGATGGTTGCAGTAAAACGCCCAAGTATACGTGAAAGTATAAAGTCTGCACTTAAAATAGTAAAGAATGCACCTGCAGAAGAACAAAAAGAAATTTTCTACAAGCTACGTGAAGCTAAAGATAAAAAGGAACTTCCTGTTCCATACGCAGGTTTTAGCGTTTTGTATAGGTCTGCGGTTTCCTTTTCAGGCGATATGAATACATTTGTAAAAGATAGAGAAATACGAGACCGAAAAGTTGAAAGTATGATAAATAAACTTGATACTGTAGGCAAAGACTATATGAAAAACGTAGAACTTAAAAATAAAGATTATAAAAATGTTATTGAAGAATATGATAGCAAGAATACTTTATTTTATTTTGATCCGCCATATTTAACTGGTGGAAAGCACTATACTTACAGTTTTAACAAAAATGAATACGAAAAGTTTTTTGATAAAATTAAAGATATAAAGGGAAAGTATATCCTAAACGAATCAGGAACTGATTTTGATATAGTTAAAGATTATCTTGGAGCTCCAAGTTTAGTTAAAACATATCGTAATGTTGGTGCTTTAAACTTTAACAAAGGAACAGATAAAGTAATTAAAAATACCGAAAGAAAAGAAGGCTTTTGGACAAATTTTAAATTATGATTAAAACGTGATAACATGAAAATAGAACATATAAAATGTGATATATGTGGTAAAGAGTATGCAAGAGCTGCAGGTACAGAATCGGATATAGAACTTAAAGTTAAAGGAAAGGTTTATAAAGACTTGTGTGATGACTGCAGTGAGATCGTTTATAGTTTAGTTGATAGAAAAATACGGAAAGTAGATAAAGAAACAAAAGCAAAAGCTGCAGATGAAGATGAAGAAAACGAAAAAGATAAAGATAACGGTTTTCAATTAGGCTCGGTGATATTGTGAGTCTAAATAGTTTATATTACAATGTTTTATTAAGAGATTTGAATAAAGTTGAAGCGATTGCTTTTGAAAAAATGGACGGAAAAACTTTATCTATAAAGGATCTGGAAACGATAAGTTTACTGATTGATGAATTAACTGTATTAGGTGAATAAATGCCTAAAGTTAAATTTGATAGAGAAAAACTTAAAAATATGCTTTTAGATGGAGCTACAAGGGAGGACTTTTACAAAGAAGTTATAGCTGAAGGCGGAAGTACCGGTTACGCTAAACAGTTATATAGAATACTTAACGGAAAAAATATATCAAAAGAGAAAACAGATGTACAAAATGTTCTGTCTAATACAGAAATAGAACAACCTAAAATAGTAATAGAACAAAGTACTGAAAATCAGGAAGCATCTACATTAAAAAACAGTTATAAGAAAATGCTTGAAAGTTTGGACGAAAAAGAAAATAAGGAAGAGATACCTGAAAGCGATATAAATATTAAAACAGACGAAAATCAGGAACAAGAAACAGGATCTGGAAACAATATGTATCACTTAAGGCTTGGCTCTTTGCTTCATATGATAGGCAAAAACTTAAATAATTTTGTATGGGAAGGCAAGCCTATTACACCTGAAGAAGAAATGGATATGAAACCGTTTGCAGATGAAGTTGAAGCTTCATTTGGTGAAGAGGTATTAGGTAAAACAAGTCCTTGGTTTGGTTATGCATTAGCTTATGGTTTAATACCTATGGTTGCACGTATAGACTTAATACCCAAAAGAATAAAAGACTTTAAAGTTTGGCTTGATAGTATAGCAGTAAACTCAAAGAAAAAGCAGATGGAAACTGAAATTGAAAGAGCTAAAGAAGAAGCACAAAGAAAAGCGGAGGAAGAACAAAAGATTAAAAAAGAAGAACCACAAGTACAACAAAACGTTCAAGTAAAAGCACAGCCAGTAGAGTTTAAAACTGAAGATAACAAAACAGGTGATAAAATGCCTTTTAATTTTGGAAGACTTTCAAAAACGCAACAGGATATGATTACGTATTACAAGAGTCAAGGATACGAAATAGATAATGATTTTGATCCAAACTTGCCAATAGATGCAGCTGCTTTGACCGAAAAGCATCTAAAGAACAAGTTGTATAGGATATAACGTGATAGAATGGAATCGATTGGATATATACATTGTTTAGAGTGTGACGTAAAAAAGTCGTATATTGTAAGTAACTTGCGTGGAGCTCAAGCGTTTATGTCTGAAAGTATGAAACACAAAAATCATTTAGCATTTGCAGTAACTTTAGTTATAACTTCACCTGATGATATTGACAAATATCTCGAAGACGGAGAACTTTCAGAAACACTTTTACGCAACATATTAAATTCAGGCTTGACTGGAAGCAAGAAAGTTGATGTTGACGAAAAAGATATAACTATAATAAAAGACAAAACAGAAACTGAAGTTGAAGTTAAGCCTGAAACTAAAAACGAAACTGAAAACGAAGACGTTAAAGAAGAGGATAAGAAGTAAATATAAACTTAAACGTGATATAATGGATGTAGAATATACTGGAATTATTATATATAAGAACTTGCCTGAAGGCATAAGTAGAACTAACACAAACCTTGGCATTACTGTAGATAAAGACAACAACCCTGTTATTGTTTTAAACTTTCACACAAATAATAAGGAAGAGTATGATAAAGTTATGAGTAGCTTTATCTGCAAGAGCTGTTTGCAAAAAGCAATAGAAAACTTTTCAATTGAAGTATATGATAATGTTTCAACTTCAACAAAACGTGAGTAAATGTTGGAACAAAACCATATAGTTGATATGGAAAGTTCTGACGATATAAGTGAAGTTCTTGTAGTTTGCGATATATGCAAGCAAAAAGTTGTATCATATCACCCTGTTGGAAAACTTAAACTTTGCGACAACTGCTACAAAAACATAAAAGTAAACCTTGATATTCTTATAAGAAATCTGCAAGAAAGCGAAAAACAATACGATGCCTATATCAAATACTTGGAGGATATCTATACAAACAGGTGAAAGTAATGCTAACACTTCCTTATAACCCATATAAGGACATTATTACAGTTATTGGAGACAATGGCTCAGGCAAGACAACTTTAGTTGGAACTTTATTTACACACAAGGAAAACTGTTTTGTTATTAACTGTTCAGGTCAAGCAATTTGGAACAAGTATATAAATCCAGACAACATAATAGTACCTGTAGTTTATACAAACACTTGGCTTGAGAAAACACTTTTAACTATTGCTTCAAAGTATAACAAAAAGGCTACTATCTTAATTGACGATATAGATAACTTTCAGGTAAAAGGAAGCCAGGTGTTTAAAAGTCTTACTATAAACGCAAGGCATTTGAACTTCGGCATAATTGCAATATCAAGAACTTTAAGTGATATACCTAAAATCTTTTACAGGCAAAGCCGTTACTTGTTTATTGCAACACAGACAAGTGATTATGATATTTATTATATTGCAACTATAATCGGATACGAAAATGCAAAAGCACTTAAAACTTTGCCAAAGTATGTGTTTGCGTTATGGGATAGGGATAACAAAAGGCTTACAAAGATAAAACTAAATATTTAGGTTTTAACATGGTTGAAAAGCAAAATGATAAGTTTATAGAATTAACAGTTGGCAAAACTGTTTATTTAGTAAAAAGCATAAAGATAAACGATAAATCTATTATTACATTTTACACTACTAATGGAGATAAAATAGAACCTTTTAACATGTATATTTACGAGGGATATGAACTTGAAAAAGCACGTCAAGATGCAATTTCACACTTTTTAAAACATGAAGGAAAAACAGGTTATCTTATAGAACTAAAACGAAAGGAATGATTATATGTTCGGCATAACCTCTGCTGTATTTTTAAACGATTTGATTATATGGCTTTTTGCAGCAAGTGCAGACGTTACCGTAGGAACAATAATGTATAAAATGCTTTTGCATAAGTGGTGGTGGCAAAAGGACGTAAAACAGCCTTGGAGTTTTAGTATTGGAAACAACGGTTGGAGTTTTAGCGCTCAAGACTTCAACCCTATGGAAACATTTAAAAAACTTTATAATGATATAACAGGAAAGAACAAAGGTTTAAATGAGGTTATTTCCAATCAGGTAAGAACTGAAGTACAAAAGAAAGTTGAAGAAGCAATTAAAAGAAATGTTGAAGAAATAAACATAGATCCAAAAGTAAAAGAGGCGATAAAGACTGCACTTGAAAATATCTTTAAGTGATTTTTTGTATACATGTTATCGTTGTAAGTCCAAACATCCAAAAGAACTTATGGTTCACACTACCTTTTTTGAAGTTGACCACTCTCCACATTACTATTGTATTGACTGTTACAAAGAACTTCGTATGCGTAGTAACAGAAAACATACTTATAGTTAATTAATACAAAGGTATAAATATTTTAACTACGTAATATATACCAGTGATAAAAATGTCAGATCTAAAACCAAGACATTTCCTTGAAGGAATACCTTCTGGTATAATTTACGGAATACTGGGAGTAGTGGCTTCAGGACTCGCTGTAACCTATGGCTTTATAGATATACCAACTGGATTGCTTTCAAAGGGAGCAATAGTGGCTGCAACAGGTGGTGTACTATTTACAGCTGAGTGGATAAGAAAAGCACTCGAAAAGAGTGACGATGAAGAAGAAGTAAGCAAGTAAAGGCAAAAACAGAAATAGAAACAAAGTGATATAAATGGTAGACGAGAAATTACACGCTTACGGTAAGGGAGCTCTAGAACTCGCAGGACTTTCGCTTTCAGCACTTTTGGGTGTGATAAGCACAAACTACTTTGGTTTCGATTCTTTGGTTAAAACTAACCAAGATTACGCAGACCTTATAGGTGGTGTTATTGTTTTTCTAATCCCAGTTGTGTTGTTAGGCAGAAAGAGCGGTATGGGCTGGGGAATGGCTAAGCTTTACCTTGCAACTTACGGCTTGACTGAAATAGCAAGAGGGTTGTTTGGTAATGCAAACATGGCTGGACTTATAAGTTCTAACCTACCTCCGCAGGTAAGTAGTATTGTATAAATAGGTGAATCAAATGGCAAATGGTATGACAGGACAAACCGCAGTAGTTGCAGTACAGGATAAATCTATAATTGCACAGTTTACTGTTCCCGCAGGTCAAGCGGCTGGTTATATTGCTCCAGTGACACTTTATCCGTATGGTTTTAACAAGAGTGCATACTCGAGTTTTACCGTACCCGCTGGAAGCTCTTATCAGCTAATTAACATGGGAATAAGTTCTGCACCAACTGTAGATGCACAGGTTATATTGAACCTTAACGGCATAGATCAGGGTGAAAACTTTGTATTGAGCCAGATGGTTACAAGTAACAGTGCGAAGTTCAACGTTACGCAGCCGATAGTGCTTGGTCCAAGTGATGTGCTTCAGGTAAGCATAGTTACACTTGCTCCGAATAACTCTACGACAGCAGTAACTGAAACGTTTGTATTGCAGTTCTTGCAGGTTCCAAAGTAATGAAAGTACTTTGTTTGAACTGAAAGGGGGTTAATCCCCCTTTATTTTTTTTATACTTATAAAATTTAAACTTTTGCAAAAGTTTAGGTAATTTAATGGTAGATACTGAATCTGAATATAAAAAGAAAAAAGCTATTTCTGGTAATGAATATGAGGAAGAACCGCCTTTGTTATATGATCCTATTATGAATTTGATAGGAAATCTTCAACAGGTGTCTGAGTCAAAGTATAATCCAAGTTTAACTGGACTTAATAAAAAAGGTATTAATGGTTCTTCTGGAGAAAACATTTCATCTATTGTTAATACTGAAGAAAATGCAATATCACATAACTTTTCTTTAAATGGAACTAATGCTTTAGCTGAAGAAAACGCAGTATCACCTAACCTTTATATCATAAAAAATGCTCAAAGCATAGATAGAACTGCTTCTTTAAATGCTTATGCTTCAGAAATACAAAAAGGACTTGAAGGTATAAGTTCACAAGAAGCTGCAGCACAGTATTCTGCTGGTGCTATATCTAATGCTATAGAAAAGCTTGGACCTTTAACAGGTTCAGAATTTAGTACACTATCTTATAGTTCTGGTTTAACAGGATATTCTGTAGTTCCCACTTATAACGCAAAAGGAGAAATAACAGGAGCTACTGTTGTAAATACTGCTAAAAGTTTATCTAACAGTAATCCAATAGAAACAACTCCAAATCCAGAAAATACATATACTTATTCTGCAAACGGTATAGTATCTTCTACACCAAATACGACTGTAGGTTATACTTCAGTACCTAATACTGGAACTACAGTACCTGTTTATTCACAAGGTTCTGGTTTTCATGGAGCTGGAGAATATATAAACTCTGCAGGCTCATACTCTTATATAGGTTCTGAAAGTCAATATAATCAACAGAAAGCAATAGGTTCACTTGGAACTTCAACAACTACTTCTGTTAATACTGCACCTATAGTTGTAGTTTTAACTTCTCCACCAAACATTGTAGTTCAGCCAAGTAAACAAGCACCACAAAGTTTAAGTTCAGTTAGTTATAATGGTATGCCTGCAGAATACAATAAAGGCTCAACACAACCTTCAGGCTCAACACAACCTCCACAACCACCACCACCTCAACCACCACCAAAATCAACACCACCAGAATCAACATCAGTATCTACAACAGCACCATCAGTTCCATCAACAACTGTAGCTTCAACTTCAACTACAACAACAACTATACCTGTTAAGGAAACTTTACCTTCAAGTGGAGGTGGGTTGTTTGGTAAATTTATTAATTTTTGGTACTCTATTTAGTAGGTAGATAACTATGGATATAATATTGCGTAGAAAAATGACACCACAGCAGGCGTCTGTGTTAAATAGTAACAGTCTTTCAAGTTTGCGTTTTAACGAGATACTTGCACAAAGTGGAAGTATTACTGGTGCTAATATAAAACGCCAGCAGGGAAATGCAGGTTCATACTGAAGTGTTAAGGTGTTTAAATGCAAAACAAAAGATGGATACAACGTGCAGTTAACCCTAAACATGAAGGAAGGGTTAGAGCCTATGTAAGAAGGATCTACGGCTCGAAAGCGTTTAACAAGAACGGAACCATAAAACAGGAGTATTTCACTAAAGCTAAAGAACACGCTAAAAAGAACAAAGAAACAGGTCTTGTAAGAGCTATAGTACTTGCACAAAGGCTTGGACATTATGTACATAGAAGGTGATTAAACGACAGAAGTTGGAACACTTGAATCTGCTACCCCTACTATAACTTATAGTACTACGTTATATCCATCATCACCCTCCATCACAATCGGAGAGACGGGAACGTTAGAACTTCTAACTAACCCGCCCCTCCGATACGTAGCTGAAACTTTAAGTTTAAACTACGACAGCAACACCCTTGAACTATCAAATAATACTCTTGCTGTTAACACAAGTAATATCTTTTCCACTTTAACTAATACAGTACTTACCTTTAACGTAAATGAGACATTTAATGCAGGTATAACATGTACTTACGTTTCAAATAAAGCAGCACAAACCGTAATAACAGGAACTACTGCTGGAAGTTTGATAGCAAGTATGCCAGAACAAGGCTCAAGTTACAAGAAAGTTATAGTTTATGCTAATGGCTATGAGAATGATACAACTACAGCACAAACATATACTTTCCCTGTAGCTTTTACTTATACGCCTGTTATTACTACAAACAGTGGAAGTATACCAAATGTTTCAGTTTCAACAACAAGTGTATCATTTGCTCCAAATACAACAACTGCATATACAGGTTGGGTTATAATTGAAGGATATTAGGTGCTATTATGGAAGAAGATATCATAAAAGAATTGGAGGAAGTTAAAAATGAAATCAAAAGCTTGAAGGATAGTATAGACAACAGGGATTTTAATAGAGTTGAACTTTTAAATGGAGCTGTGTTAACCTCTTCCAACAATACACTTATACTTAACGCTAACTTTTACTATTCCATAAACTTTACGCTTTATGGATCTGTAACTTCAGACGTAATAGTTGACCTATATGCACAGTCGTATTCTGGTGCAGTTTCAACTTTTAACTTAAACAATACTGTTACAGGTTATAAAATAGATGGTATTCAACTTAATAGGATAACTGCAGAAAACCTGCCTTCAGGCGTATCAATTTACGTTGCATACATAGCATTAGATAAACCAATTAACTATAGCTTAAGACTTGCATAATTGTGTGATATAATGTTTGACGTTTATATTAGTATAACTGCTTTGGCTTTTACTGTTGGTGCAGTTCTATATGCAATTGGAAGATGGGTTGGAAGTATAAACTCAAAACTTGCAGATATACAGGATAACATAAAACTTGTAAATATTGGTTTAAATAATCATATAACAAAATCTGAAAGGGAACTTACGGATATACAAATAGATATAAATATGATAAAGAATAAACTTAGACTAAAGTAAAAAGTGTTTGTATGGAAACCGAAGAAAAGAAAGACACAGATTTGTTTTTTATGGTATTAGCTGCACTTTTAGGCATAAGTATTATAGCTTATGTTTATTATTTAAACACTAAAACACCAACTAAAACTAACGGATCAACTACAACAACTCCATCAACTACAACTACAACTACACCATCAACTACAACTACAACTACACCATCAACTACAACTACAACTACAACTGCAACTCCAGCAAATCCTTCAGGTTCTGGTACAAGCACTACTATTCCATTAACAAAACCTTCAACTCCAACTACGGCAGACTTTTTAAGTTATCCTGTAGGTATACCTGCATTTAGTTATGGATCTGGATTAACTAACGGTGCGATTGCTATAACTATAACGGAAAACTTTAAACAGAACTTGCCAAATTGGACTGTATATGCAAGTTTAAATCCACAGTTTAATCCTTATGTTCAGCTTGGAAACATTCCTATAAATACAATATATTGGAATGGAAATGGACAAACTGGAGGACAAGCTGATAACTTAAGTTGTTATGTTCCAATATATCCTATAAATCAGTTTATTGATACACCTCTTACAGTAACTGTATATATCGTTGTAGTTGATACGGTAAATCAAGTTAGGAGTTCTGTTGGAACAATATCACTTGCAAAGTCATGGGAGTAATTAAGTGGTAAAATGGCAAAAAAGAAAAAAATAAAGGGAAAATTAGTAAAAGTTAAAGTTATTAACTTTTACAAACATAATCCAAAAAGAAAGACTAAAAAGCCAAAGGATTATGTAGCTGGAGCAGTAGCATATAAACTCCATCTACACAGGCTTGGAAAAAAGGTAAGGTTTAATTATAAAGGCAAAAACAGAAGAAGGTAATAGTATGACAACTTACACCGGAACCGTGCAGGGTATACCTGTAACTTCAAACTATCCGTTAAATGCTTCAGTTCCACATGGTAGTTATCTGTATACAATAACCTTAAACTTTAGTAATCCATATGCTGAAGCATTAGCAGCAGCTGGAATTGAAGCTGAAGCTTTTTTAGATCCTGCAGCATTAACTAAAAAACTTAAAGCTGAAACTGGTGCAAGTAATATAAGTAATGTTAAAATTTTAACGCCAAATGGAAAACAAATAGTTATAACTTTTAACGCATCTTCACCACAGATAATTTTAGTTCTTGGTGTAATACTTGTACTTATAGCTGTTATTGCATACTTAATAAATAGTATTGTAGTTAACCTTACAAACTTGGCACAAAGTGGAGGCGGATTTGTTCTGGACGTAATAGCATTAACTGGATTGGTAATCGCAGGAGTTATTGCATTTGCATTAATATACTGGGGTTATAACAAGATATCAGAGAAAAGAGAAGCAAAAAGAAGGTATCAAGCTGATGTTGATGCTACAATAGCTGCACAAAGACGAGCAGACTATCTGGCAAGACTAAAAGCAGATGCTGCTGCTAAAATGGAAAAAGAAGGGAAAAAGCATTGGATACTTTAAAAGGTGAATTGAAATGGATAGCTCGGGTTCTTCAGACACTTTGAAGCTTAGGGAAGCTTATGCTAAAGCTTTAAACCAAAAGTCAAACAACGACGATGTTACTTTTGGTTTAGATACAAGTTATAACGAAGCTAAAGCAAAAACTAAAGATATAGGTAGCGGGGAAATTATTTTAAGTTTAGGTATAGCGATTGTTTTAGGTATTGCTGCATACTTAATTTACACATACATTAATAAAAAGAAGAGTTCAGAAACACCACCTTCATCTTCAACAACTGCTAAACTATCCGTTTCAACTTCAACTGTAACTTTAAACTTAGAAACACTTTCTGATTATTTGTCTA
>JBMFUY010000072.1:0-10834 GCA_049966275.1 bacterium | reverse complement strand
AGTCTTTGTATCTTAGGTGGATCGTGGGGTTGAACGAATGAGCAAACTTTCCTATTGCATTTTTCGGGTTAAGAATGTTTGTTACTTTTTATTTTTAATACGTCTGGCAACACTGTCTATCTTTACATCAATAATTGAGGTTTCAGTTGGGTATGTTGACTTTAAAACCTTTAGCAAAGATAGCGCCTCTTCTGATTTACCTGTTTCTTCATAACAATCCACAGTAGCCAGTTGTGCCTGAAAATCGTATGAACTTTTCGGGTAAAGCTCTGTAATTTTCTGGAAGTTTTTTATAGCCACATTGTAGTCTCCTGCAAGATAATTTAAGTACGCAAATTCATAAAGCAGGTTTGCAGGAGGCTTATTGTATAACTTTAATAACTTCTCATATGTACTGATTGCCTTTGGTATGTTACCGGTGCTTTCATAACTGGATGCAAGTTCTTCAAGTAATTTTTCGAGAGATTCTTCTGAGGTGATATTTTTAAGGAGTTTTTCATATACCTCTATAGCCTTTTGTGGAAGATGCTGTTTGTCTTTATATATACTTGCTATGTACATGTAGGCATCAAAGGTGTGTTTGTAATGGGGGTATGTATAAACAAGGTCATAAAAGTACTCAAGCGCTGTAGTGTAATCATTTAAATAAAGATATTCTATCAGACCAAGTTGATAGAGTGCGTCCTTTCTTATATTGCTGTTAGGGTAGCGCTCCACAATTGTTTTATAGAGGCTACTGGCAAGTTCTATATTACCATTGGCTGCAGCTGTAACTGCCTGCGAGTATAACCTTTCAGGTTTATCTTTGATGCACGATATACTATAGAAGACACCAATGCCAAACAGAAGTCCAATTATAAAGATTTTTAAAAAAAATCCTGAAGATAGTATGTTTTTCATTTTTAAATACATAATGCTGTAAGTATGATGTGTCAATTGTCTTGTCAAATCTAAACAGTACCCGGCACACCTTGCGCCTGAAGGTATAGTTTACAGTACAAATTAGCCCATGTATAAAACAGTTGAAATTGTTTTAGCTTTAGCCTATCTTAATAATAGGAGAATAAAAAATCAGAGAGGAGGAACTCTATGAATATTCAGGTAACCTTCAGACACATTCCTTCATCAAGTGCTTTAAAACAATATGCAGAGGAAAAGATTGCCAAACTTGTAAAATCTTTAAAAGAACCTATAGAGGTTCACATCATCTTTACACAGGAGAAAAAAAACAACACAGTGGAGTTGACTTTAAAATCAGCTGGTAAAGAACTTTATGCCAAAGAACACGGCATTGATATGTATGCAGCCATTGATCTTATATACGACAAACTTGATAAACAGATTACCAAATTCAAAGAGAAGAAAAAGAAACACGCAGGTATGGGCGCTGTAAGGCACATTCAGGAACAGGCAACAGAAGAAGAGGTTGATGAGGATGAGGTAATGGTGATTCCGGAGAAGGACTATTTTGTGAGACCCATGACAACAGAAGAGGCTGTGCTTCAACTTGACATGTCAAAAGTTCCATTCCTCGTTTACCTTGACGCGGGTGATGAAAAGGTCAACGTTCTCTATAAACGAGGCGATGGTCATTACGGACTTATTGAGACAGGAGCAAGATATAAGTAAAGATAAATTAAAGGCTATAGAACGTATACACGGTGTACTTGTTTCAATTAAGAATGTAGGTGTTCTTATAATAGGTAAGAGCGGGATAGGGAAAAGTGAGTGTGCACTGGAATTGATAACAAGGCACCATAAACTTGTGGCTGATGATCTGGTTATAGTAACCTTAAGAAATGGTGAACTCTGGGGTGAGAGTGATGCCCTTATAAAGGGATACATGGAGTTACATGGACTCGGGGTTATTAAAGTACAGGCACATTATGGCAGGCGTGCTCTGATAAACAAAAAACGGATTGACATAGTGATAGAGTTTATTGATTGGCAGGGTGCGATACCAGGAAGGGGATTCTTGAAACCATACACGTATAATATACTGGGCAAAACCCTGCCGCTTATCAAGTTGCCAGTAAGGCCAGCTCGAAACATGGCACTGCTTGTTGAAGTTGCTGTAAGTAGTTTTTTGTTAAGGAGAGCCGGTATAAATGAAGGTGAAGAGTTAGAAAAGAAAATTTTGAAAAGGATTGCCAGTACACATGGATGATAAATCTATCCTTAACATAGTGATCGTAACCGGTATGTCAGGCTCTGGTAAAACAACTGCAATGGCATTGCTTGAGGATGTTGGGTTCTTCTGTGTTGATAATATCCCGGTGCAGCTTATTCCAAAGTTTATTGAATTAATACGTGATTCAAAAGAAGACATCAGAAATATCGCCTTTTCTATAGACGTAAGGGGAAGAGGCTTTTTCTCAGGTTTATCAGCACAACTTCAGGACCTGAAGTCTTCAGGTAATAAGGTGACTGTGATCTTTCTTGATTCCAATGATGATGTTCTTTTGAAAAGATACAGTGAAACAAGGAGAAAACATCCTCTTGCGCAGGACATACCTATAGAAGAGGGATTTAAGCTTGAAAGAAAGTACCTTGAAGAGATTAAAACATACGCTGATTACACCGTTGATACATCCAATTTCTCGGTTCATGATTTAAAAAAGGAATTGCTCATGCTTGTTCAGCAGATTGCAAAAACAAGGCCTATGACCATTATCCTGCAATCATTTGGCTACAGGTATGGCATTCCTCAGGACAGCGATATTGTATTTGATGTAAGGTTTTTAAAAAACCCATATTTTGTACCAGAGTTAAAAAATTTTACTGGATTGAACAAAGATGTGATCAATTACATTAAGGGTGATGTGATAACCATAAAATTTTTAGATTTTTTGAAAAGGTTTGTTGAGTTTACAATCCCCCTGTATGATGCAGAGGGAAAAAGTTACCTGACCATATCATTCGGTTGCACAGGTGGCAGGCATAGGTCTGTGACAATTGTGGAAGAGGTAAAGGACTTTATAATTGCTCTGGGTTATTCACCCATAATAAGGCATAGAGATATGAACAGGGAGTAAAACATGGTTGGAATTGTTGTTGTAGCACATGGTCAATTTGCAACTGAATTAGTTGCAACCACAGAATTTATTGTTGGAAAGAAAGATAACATCACATCTGTTATGACGGATCCAACAAAACCAGTTGAAGTTTTAAGAGAAAATATTGCAGGTGCGATCAAAAAGGTTGATAAGGGCGATGGGGTCCTGATACTGACAGACATGTTTGGAGGTACACCATCAAACATCAGCCTCTCATTTTTAAAGGAAAACCAGGTTGAGGTCCTTGCAGGTGTTAATCTGCCAATACTTATAAAACTCGCTTCTATGGATGCTAAGATGCCTGTAAAGGAGCTTGCAAATATGATAAAAGAATACGGGAGAAAGAATATCATTTTAGCAGGAGATATATTAAACAAGAAAACAGATGAAGGAAGGTAATTTTGTTATAAGTAATAAGCTTGGTTTTCATGCCAGGGCAGCAGCACAATTTGTTAAGGTAGCCAATAGTTACGAATGTGAAATCTACGTGTATAAAAATGGGGATAAGGCTAATGGTAAAAGCATTCTCGGACTCCTGACACTCGCCGCGGGGAAGGGATCAACCCTTAGGATAGTTACTGAAGGAAAAGACGAAGAGATGGCTCTGCTTTCTTTAAAAAGATTAATAGAAAACAAATTTGGTGAGGAATAATGTCTCTGTATCTCAAAGGGATCCCGGTCTCTCCTGGTTGGGCAATGGCAAAAGCGATTATCCCTATCAGTTCTATTTTTGATATAAAAAGGTATCACATTCCACCAGAGGCAACATCCACAGAGATCAATAGGTTTCTTACAGCTATAGAGAAATCAAAAGAAGAAATTAAGGAAATTGCCAGAAAAATAGATCCTGTTTCTGGTAAAGAGGCATTGTTGATTCTTGATATGCACACAATGATTCTGGAAGATAGGTCATTCATAGAGAATGTTATTGGTAGAATAAAAAAGAACTATATAAATACTGAGTGGGCATTAACAGAGGTTCTAAGTGATATAGAGAGAACGTTTGATAAGATAGAAGATGAGTATATTAAGGAAAGAAGGTTTGATATTGCTCATGAGGGTCAAAGGATCCTGAAACATCTTTCAGGTCAGGAAACATACTATGAACTTGAAGAACCCGGTATTATTGTCCTTTCAAGTTTTGCTCTATCAAATACACCCTACCTCATGAAAGATAACATTGTAGGGCTGGTTCTTGAAACAGGTGGCTTGATTTCTCATCCTGCCATAATAGCACGTTCACTTGGTATTCCTGCAGTTGCGGGCATCAAAGATGTAACCGGCAAAATAAATGATGGACAGAACATACTTGTTGACGGAGACAACGGCATTCTTATAGTTGAACCCGAGCTTGAGATCGTTGGCAAATATGAAAAAACACGATCACATAAAAAAGTTCTTTACACTCAACCTGACAGAAAAAACATAACAAAAACCCTGGATGGTACTGTTATTAGAATTATGGCAAACATAGAATTCATAGATGAGGCAGAGGATGCCTTTAATGCTGGTGCAGAGGGTATAGGACTTGTGAGAACAGAGTATCTGTACGCTGATAAAAGAGGATTTCCATCTGAGGAAACAAGCTTTATGCATTATTCTACTATTGCAAAACTATTTGCCGGTTACCCGGTTACAATAAGGCTCTTAGATATAGGTGGTGATAAAGTATTTACTTCGTATCACAAGAGGATTGAAAACCCGGCACTTGGATTGCGAGGCATAAGGGTTTGCATGAAAGAACAATCAGTCTTCAGAACCCAGATAAGGGCTATTCTCAGAGCAGGTACTTTTGGGGATGTAAGGATTTTATTGCCGATGGTTTCCTCTGTTGAGGAGATCAAAGAAGTAAAACAGATCATAGAGGAAGAGAAGCAAAACCTGACAGAAAAGGGGATTGCAACCGGTAAGACCAAATTGGGCTGCTTGATTGAGACGCCAGCAGCAGCTATGATCATTGATGCAATGTCAGGTTTGGTTGATTTCGTGAGTGTTGGCACAAATGATCTAATACAGTATACAATAGCTATAGATCGTGGAGATGAAGAGGTGTCATACCTTTATCAGCCATTGCATCCTGCTGTGCTTAAACTATTATCCATGATAGCTCAACAGTCAGAAGCATGTAAGATCCCTGCACAGGTATGTGGTGAAATGGCAAGCGTGCCCCTTTATTTACCAATCTTGATTGGTATGGGTTTTACTGAATTAAGTATGAACATAAACATAATAGATAGAGCCAGAAGATTTATATCAAAGATAGATAAACAATCAGCACAAAAGGTTTTAATGGATATCATGAAACTGTCATCAGCTGAAGAGATAGAAAGACTTATAACAGATATATACGCAAAGGAACTTAATGATGAGAATTAATCATGTTGCAATAGTAGTCAGGGATCTTGAAGAAGCAATAACCACGTATAGCCAGAAGTTAGGCTTTTCATTGGAGTCAAGACAACGCATTGATGCAGAGGGTATTGAAATAGCGATAATGTCCCTTGAGAATGCACATATAGAGCTTCTAATGCCCATACAGGAAAACACTGGTGTTGCTAAATTCCTTGAGAAACGAGGTGAAGGATTGCATCACGTATGTTTTGAGGTTGATAATATAGAAACCCTGATCAACAGCCTTCAAACTTCAGGGATAAAACTTATAGATAAAACACCTCGCATGGGTTACAGAGGTAATAAGGCGATCTTTGTGCATCCTTCCTCAACCAATGGTGTATTGATAGAGTTTTACGAAAAATAGTTTTAGTCCGATTGACTCACTGTCATTACAGTATGACACGCATGGTGTTTGTATTGAACAGCTACCCCTTTCTCCCAATCGTCTCAAGATAAAACATTTCAGTTAGCTGAACAAAAGAGGAAATAGAAAATCTCTGTTCTACATGTTTGCGAGCGTTGTAAGCATAAATTTCTCTTAATTCTTTATCTTTCAACAATCTTACAACAGCATCTGCTATGGCAACAAAATCACCTGGTTTAACGATAAAGCCCGTTTTCATGTCCTCTATTAGCTCTGGTATGTTTCCAACGTTAGAACCAACAACAGGAACACCACATGCCATGTATTCAAGTGTTATACGAGAATGCTTCTCTGATCCTATGGAACTTACAACACCAACATCAAAACAGTTTATGAGCTCTTCAACATTATCTACAAAGTCAAGGATCAGGGTTTTATCTGTTACACCTGCTCGTTTTGCCATATCCTTCAACTGCTCTAATGACACAGTATCATCCACGCCTGCAGTGACAAACAGCACGTTTCCTATCTCATTGTTTATAAGTTGAGCAGCCTTAAAGAATACATCGTGTCCTTTTACTGGTGAGCGTCTTGCTATGTGACCTACGACAAGGGCATCATGAGCAATATTGAACTTTGACCTGTTGTACTGTTTTTTGTTGTGTGGTTTAAATCGTTCTGTATCAACACCAGCATGTATTATTTTTATCCTTGTCTCAGGCAGATGTGTAAAAGATAAGAGCTCGTTTTTATCCTGCTTGTTTGTTACTATAATTCCATCAAGACTTTTATAAGAGAATCTATTAAATGGATAATGCTTGATCTTTCTCAGATCAATGCGGGTTCGTATAAGCCTATATCTGAGTTTAAAAAGAAATTTAGCCATTACAAATAGGGATTGGGCAGGTGCTGTGTGCACATTCACTATCTGTACATCATGATAAAACGTTCTGAATGCCCTCTTTATTGTGAACAGATCAGATAAAAAATGAAGAGGTTTAAAGCTGATCATGGTTTCTACCTGAAGCTTTAGCTCAATAGCCTTTTTGTATGAAGGTGTATCCTTCTCACATAGAACTGTTACATCATGTCCTCTATCAGACAATGCATTTGCAAGGGTGATGCAGTACTCTGCTGCTGCGTTCCACCATGGTATATTTATAACCTCTATGATCTTCAATTTATTTATTCCTCTCCCATGCTTTTGCGTATTTTATAAACACATGAAATGCAGATATGCTTGCTGCAATAAATCCCTGTATACCATCGAGAAAACCTCTTTTTAAAATAAACATTTTAAAAAACATCCCGACAGGATGAAAGATCAGTTCTTTAATGCCAATATGTTTGCCGGATTTTATCAATTCCTCAGAAGCTACATCAGTAAAATAATCCAATTTTCTTATATGATGGGAAATATTTCTAAAGGAGTAGTGAAGAATGTCCCCATTTAATCTACAAACCCTGCCATTAACCACAAGAGTATCATGCGGCTCAAGCCCACCCCATTTACCGAAGCCATTTTTTACAAGTCTGATCTTTCTATCAGGATACCAGCCAGAATGCAGGATCCATCTTCCAAGATAATATGTTTTCCTTGGCATGGAATAAGCAACGCAATCCTGTTTTCCCGATCCCAGTACAGATTTGATCTCATCTATCAACTGCTCTGATAATGCCTCATCAGCATCCAGGGATAAAACCCAATCCTTTGTTGCGAGTGACATGGCATAATTTTTTTGTGTTATAAATCCATCCCATTCACGCGAGTATATTTTGTCTGTGTACAACCTGCATATATCAAGTGTTTTATCTTTACTGAAGGCATCAACAATGATAATCTCGTGTGCCCATTTCACAGACTCAAGGCACTGCCTGATCCTGTCTTCTTCGTTTTGTGTTACGACAACTACAGATAATTCGGACATTTTACACCATTGTGAGTTTATCAGACTTAAAATTTAGTAATCTAAAAATTGCAGATTCTACCTCTTTAACAGTGATATCCTCCATGCATCTATGATGCCCATATTTACATATGTTTGATCCATGAAGACTGCAGGGTCTGCATAGAAGTGCCTTTTCTATCACCATGGATTTTTCAACAACAGGGAAGAAGCCGAACTCTCTGGTAGTGGGACCAAACATTACAACCACAGGGGTTCCACTGGCTTCTGCAAGATGCATAAGTCCTGTATCTCCACTTACAAACACATCCATGGATGCTATTGCATAAGCGATCTCTCTTAATGTATGATCTGCCGTGTTCAGGATCTTTGCGTCAGCAGATATGTTCAGCAATGCGTGCATATCTTCCTCATCGCCTTTGCCAAAAACAAATACAACATCAAAACTGTAGTTCTCCAATACCTTTGCCAATTCTATATAATGATTGATATTCCATTTTTTTGTATTCCATTTTGCACCAGGAGCCATACCAATTATCTTATCTTTTTTTACCCCTATTCTCTTTAAAATATCTTTGCCTTTCTTAAGATCTGCAACACTGAGATCAAACCATGGTGCTGCAGGAATTTCACTTATCTTAACGGTATTTAGATACCTTTGTGCAACACTTGGAAAACTTGATATCCTGATGCCGGTCATAACAAATAGCCTTCTTGCTATTGCTCCCTTTTTGTATCTTTTTTTCTGATCCGATTTAAGTAGTGGTAGCATTAATAGCGTTCTTAAACTTGAGTGCAGGTCCACAATTATATCATACCTATGTTTATTAATGTTTTTAACAAATGGAATAAAACCAGTGTTATCAAGGTAGATCACATTCCTGAACGGGGAGGGGGGGGTAAACAAACCTTTATATTCGAGCTTTGTGCCAAGGTCCACAGAAGCATTCGGGATCACATGCTTTATAGCCTTTGCAACAGGCATTGTCAGGATTACATCACCCAGAGAACTGAATCGTAAAATTAAAATATTCATCTGTAAAACAGATTAGCCCAGAAGCTATCACTTTGAAAAACAAATTCGTTACATCTGCTGCATATAGGTATTTCATTGTACCTTCCTTCAAGGTGCAGCTGTCTTAATTGCTCCATCTTCTTACCATGCCAGATCTCTTCAATAGATTGATGCATGATGTTGCCTACAATGATCGTAGAATTAAAATCCATGCAGCAAAACGCCACATTACCATCATAGTTTATGATCATCTCTCTCCATGGATTTTTGCATGGGAACATAAATTTAGCAGGTTCAAATTTTTGCGTGTTTCTATCAGGGATAACACCTGTCCAGGTATTATAATGATTTATAAAAACAGTGTCAGCGGTATGCTTCCAGAACCGTTTGAATTGTTCTATTTCAGCCTTTGTAAGATCCATCTCTATAATAGTAACTGAGATCTCCACATCAGAGTCTAATTTGTTACGTTTATCTATTAAATTTTTTGTGTTTTCTATTACTGTATCAAAATTCAACTGTTTTCTTATCTGTTCATATGTTTGTTTGGTAAAACCATCAATATCTATGTTGATTCTATCTATGCCTGATGAAAGTAGTTCTGTGGCAAGCCGATCATCCAGAAGCTGTGCATTTGTACTGAGATTGAGTTCAACATCTGGTAGTGATTTTTTCACATACTTTATGATGTCTATTAATCTTGGATGAAGTAGCGATTCCCCAAACCCGAACAGATTGATTTTGCGAAGCGGTTTACCTGCAGAGTCATTGCATAACTTTTTAATTACATCCATGCTTATATTACCGATCTTTCTTGTAAGCTGTTCTCGCGGACACATTATACAGCGTGCATTACATGCATTGGTTAGCTCCACTGATATGAGCTTTGGAAATCTTAATCTCTTATTTATAATGTATTGCCTGATAGGTTTACGTAATGGTCCTATCCATCTGATCGCTTTGTTAAACTGCAAGGAATTTATCCACCTTTTCTAAAATTTTTTCTATACTTATTGAATTCATACAATCATAATGTAAACATTTTTTATTGCAAGTGTATTGTTGCTTACATTCAACCTCTGGTTCTATTATTTCAACATTGTCAAGTAAATATGGGGACCAGCGGGTCCTGGATTGAACCTTTATTGGTGAAAAGATAGCAATAGTGGGTCTGCCCAATGCCGCTGATATATGCATGGGTCCTGTTGATGGTCCGATCATTAGCCTTGCAAAAAAAAGTACCATTTTTAATTGCTCTATAGACAATACACAGCACATATCTTTAACATACGAATTACCATAAAGTTCCGATGTTATTTTGTTTACAATAGTATGATCCATAAAGCTACCTGTTATTACCACCGGTAATTGGTACCTTTCGGTTATACGCTTGATAAGCATAATATACTTTTCAATGGAGATGTTTTTTGCTGACCCACCCATGCCGGGATGGACAACAATGTAGTTGAATGGTTTAACGCCCTGATTAATTAAAAATTTTTCACAGCTATCCTCATTACCGGATAGGTATACCTTTGGTTTTATATTAAAATCCGTTATACCAAGTGGTTTTAAAAGCATAAGGTTATACTCAGCCTCATTATATATAGACTCTTTGCGATGCTGTTTTATAACATCAGTGAGCAGTATATAAGAATATATTCTTGAACCAGGTCCAATGATCCTTTTGATCCCGGCAAGTTTAATGGCAAGTGCAGGATAAAAAGACATAAACAATTCTATTGCAGTATCGATATGCTTTTGTTTGATCGTATTTGAGAGTGCAATTGTACCTGCTAAACCTCTATGAATACCATCCGGATCATACGGTATATACTCATCAATAAATGGATTGTTGCTTATAACATCAATTATACCCTTCCGCGCCATCACAGTAATATGAGTATCTGGCATGTCTCGTTTTATAGCTTCAAAAACAGGTGTGGATAAGACAAGATCCCCTATTCTATCTGTTCTGGTTATAAGAACTCTCACACATTACCCTTGTGTTTTTTACCCTGCATTAACCCGAAAAATGCAATAGGAAAGTTTGCTCATTCGTTCAACCCTGCGATCCACCTAAGATACAAAGACTTTT
>JBMFUY010000071.1:0-10878 GCA_049966275.1 bacterium | reverse complement strand
CGCCAAGTAAAGGAAAGTAAAAGGGCATAAAATGAGGAAGGAATAATAAGAAAACAAAAACGTTTTACATACAGCCTCGAGAGGGCTTGACTTTTAACATAGGAGGGGAATTCCAGATTCCCCTTTGGAGAGGGGTTAGGGGTGTTTCCTTTATTTTCTTTGCATTCTGCATAGAAGTTACAAAGAAAGATTCTAACGAGGTAAACTTACAGAGGACTTAAACCTTGTTTATAACCAAAAAATTATAGATATTAGGTGGATCGGAGGGGCGAACGAATGAACAAATTTCCCTATTGCATTATTCGGGTTAAACCTTATAAGTAGAGACCTGAAAATAAAGGTTTAGCTTTCCCCAGGGGTGGTTACAAACCACCCCTGTGGTGTCTTTAAGTTAGAACTTTGGCAGGGTTTCTATTACTTCACCTATTATCTTTAAAGAAGGATCTCCATTGTAAGAAATAGAAATTCTTCTAACGCGCTCCAGCAGACGAGGTATATATTTTAAGAACTTATCATTCTTCTTTACCATACTTATGTATTTAAACCTTCCTGCTGCCTTTAACATCCTCTGTATACTCATGATAGTAAAGATGTCTTTAAACCCTGGTGCAGCATAAGGACTTTCTGATAGATAATAATCAACCATCTGATCTACAAATTCATCCGGCAGATCAACATAAGCGTCCCTTAATAAGGAGGCTAAATCATAATGCGGAGCACCAATAAGTGCATCCTGGAAATCTATCGTGTAAAGCTGCTCTTTGAAGTATAGCAGGTTGCGGGAATGGTAATCCCTATGGACAAAGACTGTAGAATACCTTTCCAGTAAAACAGATAACCTGTGGAATAACCTCTGTAGCCTCAACATAAGATTGTGTGGTACATAAAAACCTGATTTTACGATGCCATATTCAATAAAATGATCAAACTCAAAATCATAAAGGTTACTATTAAATCTATTAAATCTTGCATAGCACCACTGTGGAACATGATCTTCTTTGATCTGAAATCTTATAAGCATATCTATTGCCTGTTTATAAAGTTCTGAAGATACACCCTGTGTGTTTATGATATCCCCGAGCAGTCTATCACCAAGATCTTCAAGAATAAGTATCCCCTGGTTATCATCCTGATAATAAATCGCAGGAACATGGACGCCCAATTGACTTAAGTATCTATGAATGTTTGTAAATGGAAGTTCTTTAAAACCTCTGGAATGTTCTGCTATCTCCTCTGAAACAATTGCCCTGTCAGGAGACGCATTAACCATGGTAATATAACTTCTGTCATTATCAAGATAGCATCTATAATAACTTCTGTTGGATGCATCACCAGGAAGCTTTCTTATGGAAACAACTCGCTTCAATCCTGCTTTTTCAAAAACGGTTATTATCCTATGTTCTATTAACTCAATACTGTTATCTATCATAATTAACTTAACAACTCTTAATATGGATATAGTAACAATGTCAATTTACGCAAGATAAATCTTCAGGCTGATTGGTCTCAAAACACGCTGTAGAATTACACACCACTCTTGCGATACCCTTGAAGATAGGCTTTTATAAGATAAGCTTTATACAATAATTCGTAGTTTGTCGCGCTCCTATCCCATGAAAAATCATAGGACATACACAATTTGATAAGTTCATTCCATTTCTGTTTATTATTGTACAGACTCATTGCCCTTTTCAGGGCTGATAACATTTCATCCACATCTTTATTCTTAAATTTAAACCCATTACCTTTACCAGATGATGGATCATACTCTTCAATTGTATCATTCAAACCGCCTGTTGCTCTAACAACAGGTACTGTTCCATACTTAAGACTATACATCTGATTCAATCCGCATGGTTCATACACAGAAGGCATTAGAAATATATCAGCACCCGCTTCAATAAGATGAGCCAGATTATTATCGAAACCGATCTTTATGCCCACCCGTCCTTTATATCTATTGGATATCTCTTTAATCTTTTCCTCGTATGGTTTATCCCCACTTCCAAGCAAAACAAGTTTAAATCCCATGGATATAATTCTATTTATCCCATCAATAACAAGCTCTATACCCTTTTGCTTTGCAAGCCTGGTTATCATACCAATTATGGGTGCATCATTATCATCAAGATTAAACATCCTGTTAAGTGTCATCTTATTATCATGTTTCAAGTCTATTGTCCTTGCATTATATTGATGCGGAATAAATCTATCATGCTCTGGATTCCATTCATTGTAATCAACTCCGTTGAGTATGCCAAACAGATCTTTTTCTCTTGTTTTCAAGATTCCTTCCATACCATAACCAAATTCTGGTGTTAATATTTCTTTACTATAGGTCGGGCTCACTGTTGTAACTGCATCAGAGAATACAATACCAGCTTTCAACAGACTGATCTTTCCATAGAACTCTAAAAAATCACTTGTAAAATATTCCCATCCAAGACCTGTTAAAGGCATGTCAAGGTGCCAGAACAGCCCCTGGTACCCTAAATTATGGATTGTAAAAACAGATACAACACCCATAAGGTCCTGTTTGTATAAGGTTTTCATATACGCTGGTACAAGTCCTGCCTGCCAATCATGACTATGAATAATATCAGGCACTGCATCCATATGCTTTACAAGTTCTATAGCCGCCCTTGAAAAGAAGATAAACCTTTTTGAGTTGTCAGGATAATCGATGCTATTCTTATCAACATAAAGACCATCCCGCATAAATAAAGCATCGTTGGCTATGAAATAAGCCTTTGTTTTTTCATTAATCTGTATAAAATAAATCTCTGCACGCAATGTTTGATCCGGGAATGGAATGTTAAACGTTATATCCTGTTTTTGTGGGTTGAATTTCTCAGCAACAGATTTGTAAAATGGAGAAATAATTATTACCTCGTGTTCCTTCCTTGCGAGAGCAACAGGCAAAGCTCCAACCACATCTGCAAGTCCACCTGTTTTAGAGAATGGAACAACCTCTGATGCCACATGAATGATCTTCATGATATCTCCCTCAAATAAGCTGCAGCCTGTTCCGGGGATGTGGGGTTTATAAAAAATCCTGTTCCCCACTCAAAGCCAGCAACCTTCGTGAGAACAGGAATAATCTCAAAGTGCCAGTGATAGTATTCTAATTGTTCAGAGGTAAACGGAGAGGTGTGAAGTATGAAATTAAATGAAGGATAGTTAAGGGCTTTATCAAGTTTACCTAAAACTTCGAGGAATATGTTTGCCAGGCTCTCAAGCATATCACCTGTTGTTGTTTCATAATGTGAAAAATGCCTTCGTGGTAAGAGCCATGTTTCAAATGGAAATCTCGAGGCGTACGGCGTAAATGCTATAAAATCTACATTCTGCGTAACGAGTCTATCCTTTTCTGCAATCTCCTGACGGATCATATCACAGAATATGCATCGCTCCTTATATTCATAGTAATCTTTTGATCCATGAAGCTCTTCTTCAACTGTTATGGGTACAATGGGCAATGCAATAAGCTGAGAATGCGAATGTTCAAGTGACGCACCAGCAGCCTCTCCATGGTTTTTGAATATAAGCACATATTTGAATCTTTTATCCCTCTTTAGATCCCTGATCCTTTCCCTGTAAGTCCAGAGCACATCCTTCATTATAGCTACTGTAAAACTGGACATCATCCTGTTGTGCTCATTGGTCTCTATAATAACCTCATGTGCACCAATACCATTCATTTTATCGTACATTCCATTACCCTCTCTGTTCAGTTCACCCTCTATCTGAAGGGCAGGAAACTTATTTGGTACAACACGCAAAGACCAACCAGGCTTATCCGGTTGACTGCCATCCTTTCTTATTGCAAGGATCTCATGGGGTGTTTTGTCTTCATTCCCATAATCAAATGGACAAAATACATTTTCTGCCTTTTGAGCAGATTTACTTTCAAAGTTAGATGGTCTTTTAGATCGCTCTGTGGAAATAATAACCCATCTACCTATGATGGGATCCTTTCTTAATTCAGACATCCATTTCTCCTATCTTACAATATTTAAAATCAGTTTATATGTCATAGAAATCCACAGGTATGGTAATGCCCTTGCTTTCATTGGCAGAAAGATCAAGCTGGTAAGTAAATAAAAAACAGGTTCCCTGATATGTCTTTTCAAAACCATCCTCTGAAGCAGATACTGTTTCCAGAGGATAAGCAAACAATGTTGATAATAAAGAGGTTGACACCTTTACACCTAATTTCTGCCATTTATCCATAAGCGTGAAGCCACTGATCTTCTCGTATTTCACAAAGTCAGCCATACCTTTTGTTTCTTTCCAATCAATGCCATTAAATACAACTGAACGGCTATCATCTGTACCAAGTAATGTCAAATTTAATTCAATCAGTAAAGCAATATTAACATGCTGCGTGGATGTATTTGTAATTCTGTAGCCTGTTTCCAGCCTCTTTTCCATTAATCTATACGTTTTCTCTATTCTAAATGGTATTCTTTTGCTATCATAAAACAGATGCCCATCCCTCATCAAGAAAACTGTATTCCCCTCCTGCTTAACAAGCTCGTATGGTTCTAACGTGAAATCACCAAGGTCTATGTATTGGTTCCTGTAAAGCCTATCTATTTCTAACACATGAGCAGGGAGAAAATGTTCTACAAAAGAATACCTTGAATGCCAGTCATAGATCAGGATTTTATCAAGGTCCGGTTGTTTAAGGTTCACAAGGTTATGGATTGTTACCGGTTTATCAGATGGTGTATTTTGCTTATGTTTTTCAAGTATAAGATCATGATAAGCCTCTTTGCGCCTTGCTATAACATTTGTAACATTAAAGTTATGATCCCTCTCATCGATCTCAACAACAGCACCCCCTTTTGATGGTGCCACATAGATAGCGAGATGATTGTTCTTAAGTATAAGCTCGTTTCTCCCATCAATATCTATGTCCTGAGAGACATAGGATACTTTGTATGATTGTGGTTTATGGTGTTCTATAATGGACTCTGCTTTCAACAGGTGTTCATACACAGCATGTCTTAAATAATTCAGATAAACGCCACCGAATAAGCCGTGCCAGTACACACAATTGGACTGAGACTTAAAAAGCTCAAGCCTTGCATCATCAATAGAGAAACCTATTCTATCTTCTACAGTTGTTAGCATATTGCTTATGTATAGCATTCTCTTGTGCATCCAGTTACTCTCTGGATATTTTACCAGGAAATTATCCCAGAACCCTCCTCTTATGAATGGATTACAACACTGTTCTATGCCAATAGAACTTAAGGAGGCTTTAAACAATCTAAATTTTATAGCAGATTCTGATGGCAGAGCCCATTCAAGCAATTCCTCATAAGAAGCAGATGGCAGGTATATCCTTCCTGTGGGTGGATTTGTTGCTATCTCTTCCCCCTGTGTGGTCAATTCCAGCCAGTTCGCATTATTTTCAAGTTCTATAAAAAATCGCTCAAGCCAGCCCTGTTCAAAAACCCATTTGTAAGTGCCGGGCCAGAGTCCGAACTTCTCTCCATCGTCCGCGTATGTAACTGAATTTACATTCTCCCTATCCATGTACCTCTTTAAAATTTCAACAACATTAGAAGGTTCTTTAAATGGAATGGAATATCTTAAAAGCTTTTGTATTGGAAAAATATTCATCCAGTGCCCTGCCCTCTCTGTAATATAGTAACCGTGAATATCCTTTTCTTCCAACCCTGCATAATAGAAATGTGTATCATCCACAGTTGTATATTTAATACCAAGTTTTGAAAGTAAAACAGGAAGCGAGGGATCCCATACCCTTTCAGTTAACCATAACCCCCTCGGATTCTGCTTGAACCTTGTTCTTATGAATTTATTCATAAGCTCTACCTGACCCATTGCATCGTTCTCTGGCAGGATTTCCAGAATAGGTTCATAATAACCACCTGATATTAGCTCTACCTGATTTCTACCTATAAGCTTTTCTATATCTGATAAAAATTCAGGCTCATTCTCTATCACCCAATCCCACACAGGACCTGATAAGTGCAATCCAAATTTTATAGCTGGATGTCTTATAGTAGTTTTGATAAAGGGTTTATAGCTCTTTTCAAAGGCTTCTCTGAAAACGCCATCAAAATTGCCAACAGGTTGGTGACAATGTATAGTAAAATGAAGGTTCAATTTATGCATTTATACACTCCACATCTTCTTTTCATAGTCTTTATCAGGTACCACAATACTTATAATACCCTTTGCAGGATATTTCTCAAGTTCCATGTCCCCATCCCGTGCACTTATTATCATGTTTATTTTCATATTTGGCGAAACACCTATATCAGAGAATGGAATCTTCAACTCAATGATCTTCTTTATGGCAATGTATTCGCTGAACTTGACAAATTCAAACACGAGCTGGTCCTTTGCGTAGTGTAATTCATAGTAAGATTTATCAGTGTTGAGCAGATGTTTTATAGGAACAACAATTCTATACTCAAAGTTGTGGTCGAATATATTTATTGCAAAGTAAACGTTGTATTTTTCGTTTTTAATCTTTTCTATGTTATGATCAAGTCTTATGTAGAGATTATCCGGATCAAAGCCATAATATATCCTGTGTATAAATGGTTCAGGATTATGCCTGCCTGTTACTGTTGTCTTATAACAAACCGCGCTTCTCTCCCATTCATAATAATCAGTAGGTATACCATCCAGCACAGGAGATATAAATCCCATGGGCTGTGCGTTCAAAAGCACCTCTGATAAAGCTATTACAGGGGTGTGCAGAAAATCCAGCATTGGTTTTTTTATGATTTCTAAAACTTTTTTAAGGTTTTTTCTGAACAGCCTATCAAATTCTTCCTCATTGACTGTGTAAAACGTATCTCCATACCACCAGAACCAATCACTTCCTTCTGCTCTATACAAATATTTTAATGCTGTATTGATCTGTTCTTGAGTAAGTCCATCCATGTTTTGCTTAAAGTATTCACGTGTGGAACCTAAATAATCCCATGCAAGATTCTTTTCTTCCTGACCTATCCATATATCAAAACTCTTGTTTATCCATGAACCTGTATATAAATTGTCTATACTGTCAACAGGTGGGTGGGATTCCAAATACGATGAAATGGTTGTTGTTTTTATGTCTTTGATCTTACTCAAAGTACCATACAACGCATTTAAAAATCTTTTCCCACTATAGGTAAAATACTCCCATGGATTTTCGCCATCAAGTGCAATAACAACTATACCGTCTGTTTTCCTTTCAGAAAGATACCTCTGTATCCCGGTAATTTGTTTTTTTAATTCCTCAACTGCATCTTCTCGTATTGCAAATCTCGCGCAATCAAAGCTTATAAAATTTGAAATACCCTTATCTCTGAAGAGAATATTTATACTCTCATTCTTATAGCTTGTTCTATAAGGCTTATACAACAATTCACCAGAACGTTCTTTATTGATAGAAGCAAACAGAATATCTTCATCAGTAACCATCCATTCAAATCCCGCCTCTCTAATCAGAGGAATTATCTCAGGTGATACAGAGCCTTCAGAAGGCCAGAGCCCTTTTGCTGTTATACCAAGGTGATCCATTATAAACTGTCTGCCTGATTTTAATTGCGCCAGCACATCTTCAGGGAAGCTTACCCGTTTTGGTAGGACCGCCCTGGGCATACACCTGCGAGCCACATCAGTATCATAAAGTAATGGTAAGATAGCATGATAAAAAGGACTCGTTGTTATTTCTATCCTGCCATTGTTACTGAGTTCTCTGTATAGATCAAATAGCTTTTTTATAATGTCCAGCTGGATGTTAAGAACACGGGCTTTATCCTGCTCTGTAAATCCTTTCTGTTTTTCCTTAAGGGCTACAAGTTCAGGATACTCAGCAAGGGCTGTAAACCCAAACCACGAAAGGTTAAACCAAACCTGTAGATCAAGAAAATCCTGTCTGTTGAATGTATTTATAACATTGTCTATGTCTGCATCATTTATTGTCTTACCACGTTTCAGCAGAAGCTCGAAATACCTTGGAGATGGCTTTATCATTGTTTCCCAATTACTCATAAAGAAGTACTTAAGTATAAAAGCCTTATCATTAGGATCAAGTTCAGAGGCGGGTTTTAATGACAATTCGTAAAAAACATCCTGGGCGTTGCCTGAAGAATAATCCTCGAGTTGTTCTACAAGTGATGGTACTAAATTAATGTTGACCTTTATATCGGGATAATTTTTTAACACAGATGGCATATCATAGTATGCCTTAACAGCATGTAGCCTTACCCATGGAAGTGTGTACTTACCTGTAAATGGATCTTTGTATGATGGCTGATGCATGTGCCATAAAAAAGCTACGTATAGTTCGGTCATACTAATCTACAATCGCACCTTTAGGTATAACAACTATGCCTTTGGGTGACACTGTAAACCTTTTTCTATCCTTTTCTAAGTCGTAACCTATTGTCACATTGGGCATAATCTTAACATCTTTATCTATAATTGCGCATCTTATTCTTGCATACCTTCCTACATCCACCCTTTCAAACAGCACAGAATCCTCCACTGTTGAGAAAGAGTTTATTCTCACACCAGGAAATAGAATGGTTCTGTTGATCTGTCCACCACTTATGATACACCCCTCTGCCACCATTGAGTCTGTTGCTATACCTATCCTCCTTGTTTCCTCATCTGCAAATACAAATTTTGCAGGTGGGTAAGGAGGATAGAACGTCCTTATGGGCCATTCAAAATTATATAGGTTAAGTCTTGGTGTAACTGAAACAAGATCCATATTTGCCTGCCAGTAGGTATCTATCTCACCAACATCCCTCCAGTATCCAAGCGCACCCTTTTGCTCCCCAGGAACTATATTTTTTGAGAAATCATAAGCCTTTACTGTATAAAGCTTAACAGCTGATGGTATTATATCCCTGCCAAAGTCATGTGTTGAATCCTTTTTAGCATCATCCTCCAATAATTTTAGCAAGACATCCGTATTAAAAACATAGTTTCCCATAGAGCATAAAGCCATATCAGGTTTGTTGGGCATGGGTTTGGGATGCTGGGGCTTTTCTTTAAAGCCTATGATATTGTAATCCTTGTCTATTTCTATAACACCATAAGAGCTTGCCTCTTTTAAAGGATAAGGCACTGCTTCTACTGTTACCTGAGCATTCTTTTTTACATGAAACTCAATTATCTGCCTTACATCCATTTTGTAAACATGATCACCACCGAATACACATACAAGCTCTGGTTTCTCATCATGTATCAGATTTAAATTCTGGTATACAGAATCAGCGGTTCCCCTGTACCAATCTTTCCCAATACGCATCTGGGCAGGTACAAGATCAATAGAATGACCAATGGAAGGAGAAAGATGCCATGCCCTTGCTATATGGGAATTGAGTGATTCTGACTTGTACTGGGTGAGTACCTTTATTCTATAAAACCCTGAATTTATGAAGTTACTCAACACAAAATCAATAATCCTGTATCTCCCACCAAAAGGCACAGCTGGCTTTGCTCTCTCCTGTGTAAGTGGATAAAGGCGCTTCCCTTCGCCTCCTGCAAGGATCATAACAAGCACTTTTTTACTAATCATAACAAAAGTTTAATACGGATGACATGGGTTAGTCAATCAAAATTGCTTAAAAAATATCATTGACTTTACTGAAAAGGCAGTTAACCCGAAAAATGCAATATGAAAATTTGCTCATTCGTCCGAGGTACTCAGTCGTGGGATCCACCTAAGATACAAAGACTTTTTGTTGTAAAGGAGGCTTAAGTCCTTGTAGGGTTTTTGTATTGTCTAAGTATTTTATCCTGTCGAGGCTTCCTTTGCAAAAAATTATTTTGGACAGATGTGTTTTAAGTTCATAACGTAATCTCAGTCACGTTCTTATCATTAAATCTAACTATAAAATTATTTTCTCTTGCTTCTTTTTTTAATAATTTTAATAGCTCAATTTGTGAAGGCCTTAATCTATTTTTTGAGAATCTGAAGCCACCTGTTAATTTTAAGACTGCAATTGGCTTATATTCCTTTTCTTCTATTTTTACTTCTTCAAGGTTAGTGAATAATATCATCTTTAATAAACCATCCTTTATATCTTCTAAAGATGGAAGCAAACTTTGTTTACTGCGCTTTCCTTCGATTAGGTATATTGTTTCATTTTCTATTTCAACCTCATCGCATGTGAAAAAATAATATCCTCCAAGATAATTTTTAATAGTAAGTGTTGCTTTTATGCCAGACAATTTCTCTTTTGGTTGTTTGGTAATGCTTTCTCTACTTTGTGCTTTTTTGCTAATTCTCTCGAAAATTGTATAAAATTTTCTTTACCTTTAAGAAGTTCATTTATTCTCTTTTCAGCAGAATCTTTTGAATGCATTTTAATTCCAAGTTCCTTTGAGATTTTTTCATAGCAATATAGAGCGGTTTTACCGATCTCCCCGACTTTTTCTGTCTGACTTAAATTCCAGTGCAAAGCATCTGATTGATAGGATAAAATCTCATTTATTTCCTCTTTAATATACTGTGTATCAAATCGTTGGTTTGTTATTTTTTGTGTGTATCTTTTACTCTTTTCTGCACCTTTGTAGTAACCAATAATCACATATATACCAAGTAAACTCATTAATGAAATTGTATCCCATTGTAAAAAGTCCCTATCCCCATCTCTGCCTTCATCTTTCATTATGGGGATCACTGTTACTTTTTTACCGTCAAAACTTAAAGTATCATATACTCTGGCATACGGATATGATCGTGTTCTTTTTGGCGAAACCCACCAACTTAAAGCTATGCGTTTTTTGCTATATAAATCTAATATAAAAGAACCAACTTGAGATAAAGCTGTGTCAAGGTCTGAAAGATTGTAGACTTTTAATTCCCTGCATAAGAACGGCAAATAT
>JBMFUY010000070.1:0-11152 GCA_049966275.1 bacterium | reverse complement strand
ACAGGTGGATCGTGCGACCCATGCTCTGCATGGGTACCCCGAACGAATGAGCAAACTTTCCTATTGCATTTTTTGGGATTATGCATATTCTACCAGAAAAAAAAGAGCATCCTGTTTGTTATAGCCGGGACACATTTTTGTAAGGAGGAATTTATAATGCTCTACAAGTGTGCTACGAATAAAAGAAAATATTTCTTTTTGTATTCTTCGGGTTATTTAGAACCAAAAAGTCTGGAAACCCTATCAAGGATAACATCCGCAAGATCAACCTTTCTCATCAATGGAATATCTTCAACAGTACCATCGCGAAATACAATCAATGCCTTGTTTGTATCTGCTCCAAAGCCACTGCCCTTTTCTGTAACATTGTTGGCAACAATCATATCTAAATTTTTCTGTATAAGCTTTTCTTTCGCGTAATGTTCTATGTTCTCTGTCTCTGCTGCAAAGCCCACAATGATCTTATTGCCTTTGTTTTTTGCTACACTTGATATAATATCCTGTGTTCTCTCCAATCTTATATCAAGATATTCCATTGTTTTTTTAATCTTTTGCTGGTTTGTTTTTGATGGAGTAAAATCAGAAACAGCACTGGACATAATTATACAATCCACCCTGTCTGCCAAACCACTTATTTGCTCAAACATCTGTTTTGCAGATTCAACCTCTATATATTTTACCCCATAAGGAGGTTTTATATTCACCTTACCCGAAACAAGTATAACATCAGCCCCTCTCATCCTTGCTGCTCTGGCAATGGCGTATCCCATTTTACCTGAAGAAGGATTTGATATAAACCTAACTGGATCTATATACTCCCTTGTTGGTCCTGCTGATACCAGAATAGTTTTCCCTTTAAGATCCTTTATGGTTAGCAATGACTCTATCTCTTCCACAATCTGTTCAGGCTCTGCTAACCTGCCTTTCCCCTCGTAACCGCACGCAAGCCAGCCCTCATTAGGTTCTATGAAATGGTAGCCATACCTTTTAAGCTTGTTTATATTGTCCTGAACTATAGGGTTATTGTACATATGAACATTCATGGATGGCGCTATAAGCACAGGCTTTGTCATTGCAAGCATCATTGTGCTAAGCAGGTCATCTGCTATACCATGTGCGAGCTTTCCTATAAAATTAGCTGTGGCAGGAGCTATGACTGCAATGGATGCATTATCAGGCAAGGATATATGTTTTATCTCCGCACCTGAGGATAGATCAAATGTATCTGTTAAAACCGGGTTACCTGATAGCGTTTGAAATGATACCTTTCCTATAAATTGCTCTGCATTCTTTGTCATAACAACATTTACAACAGCATTCTGTTTTGTAAGTAATCTAACAAGTTCCAATGCCTTGTATGCTGCTATACCACCCGTTACACCCAACAAAATTTGTTTATTTTCAAGTTTCATATCTAAACTCACCTGTTAAAAATGGATTGTTCAGCCTTTCATGCCCAACAGTTGTTTCCTCTCCATGACCTGGAAGGAGCCTTGTATCATCCGGTAAGGTTAGTATACGCTCTTTTATGCTTTTCATCAATGTATCATAATCTCCGCCCGGGATATCTGTTCTACCAATGGATTCTAAAAATATAAGGTCACCAACAATTGCAACACCTTCTGAAGCATTGTAAAGTGTGATGCTACCTGGTGAGTGTCCTGGCGTGTTTAGAACAACAAAGTCATACTCCCCAACCTTTATATGATCGTAATCATTAAGGTATATGTTTATCTCCGGTACCTGTATGGGTGGAAACCCAAACAAAACTGATTGCTCTGAAACATGCTCAATTACAGGCAGCTCTTTCGTGCATGCCATTATTGGTATATTTAAACTGGAACCTATATATTTAGCATCCTTGATATGATCAAAGTGTCCGTGTGTGATAACTATCCCCTTTACGTTTAATTTATTCCTCTTTATTTCCCTTATAAGTTTATTACCTTCATCACCTGGATCCACAAGTATACCTTCCATGTTTTTTGTGTCCCAGATCAGATAACTGTTTGTCCACAGTGGACCTACAACAATGCATAGAATTTTAAGCATGATCAAGTATATCTACCACATCTTTTATGAGGGCTTCTGTTTCTGTTTGTTGCCTGCCCTCTGCATAGATCCTCAACACCGGTTCTGTACCTGATAGTCTGAGTAATACCCATGCTCCACCTTCTAATAACAATTTTAATCCATCTGTTCTATCTATCTGAAATGGCTTGAATCTATCCACTAAAGCCTTTGGATCCGTTAATAATGCCTTTGCCCTTGAATGACGTTGTTCGTCAAGTTCTATATCCTTTCTATCTGCGTACAATGTCCCAACCTTTCTATACACGTCTTCTAAAAGGAAACTCACACTCTTGTTTGTCCTTGCTATTGCTTCAAGTACAAGTAATCCTGCAATAATACCATCCTTTTCCGGGATATGACCAATAATTGATAAACCACCGCTCTCTTCGCCTCCTAAAACGATTTTCTCTTCTGTAAGTAGCTTACCTATATACTTAAACCCAACAGGTGTTTCATATACTTCCCTGTTATGCTGGCGTGCTATCCTATCAATAAGATGTGTTGTGGCAACGGACCTGCCAAGACCACCATCAAAATCCCGGGTTGCAAGTATATACTCTGAAAGGATTGCAAGGATATAATCCGGTATTATAAATATTCCATGTCTGTCCAGTATGCCAAACCTATCCGCATCCCCATCTGTTGCCATACCAAGTGCAATTGTTGGATCTTCTGACATTATCTTTTTTAGTTCTGTAAGATGTACCTCATTAGGATCTGGAGCGCCTCCACCAAAGTAAGGATCCCTTGTCTCATGTATTGATATGTACTTAATCCCATGGATCTCACAGATTGCTTTCATATATCCTCTACCTGCTCCGTGTAAAGGGTCTATAGCCACTTTAAGATTAGCCCTTACAATCTCCTTAAAATCAATTAGTTCATTTAATCTGTCAATATACTCGCGCATCGGGTCTACAACATTGGTTTTCCCTTTTGCCGTATTGGACTGAGAAAACAAACTGTTCTCGTTCAAATACTGATTAGCCAGGGTTTCTATCTGTTTTGTCTCTTCTGGCATAGCAGGACCACCCCAGGAAGGTGTAAACTTTATTCCTGTATACACTGGAGGATTATGGCTCGCAGTAATATTTATAGCACCATCAAGCTCATGTTTTAATACATAAAAGGATATAACAGGGGTAGGGGTATCCCTGTTGGTTAATAAAACATCTACACCATTTTCGTTTAATCTTTCAGCTGCCCTTTTAGCAAACACCTCACCCATAAATCTTGGATCATAGCCCACCATAAGTACTGGAGGACTTTTTGTGGCATGTGCTCTTACATGATCTGCAATAGCCTGAACAGTGGCATCAAGGGTTTTAAAATTAAACGTATCAGCAATGATACCCCTGAACCCTGATGTTCCAAATTTGATTATGTTCTCCATGTTTCTTAATAATAAATTTACTGTGATATGCTGATCTTGTATCCTTCAGAAGCAGCAAATGTCATTGCATTAGTCGCTATACTCTGTAAACCAAGGGTTTTAGCAGCTGTAAGGTTCACAGTGAGCTCAAGCCCTTTGGGAGGAGAAATAGGGATCTGAGAAGGTTTTTCACCATTGATGATCTGGTTAACCACACCACATCCCTGACTGCCAATGTTGGCGTATGCAGGTGCTAAAGAAACAAGGGCACCTTTATCCACCATAATCTTTGATGGGGCAAGAAATGGTATCCTTCTATCATTTGTATAGTTCAAAACTGTGGTAAATGCCTGCATAACAGTTATATCAGACAACATCCAGTATGCATCTATACCTTCAGCAAAGGCTCTCAATGCCCTTTCCACATCATTGGGTGTATCAACCTTTGCAGCTATAAGTCTAAAACCAAGCTGATGGGAGATCTTCATGGCTTGATTTATTTCGTTGGCAGTATTCCTGGGATTGTATATAACACCAACCTTTGTAACCGCAGGCACAAGCGCTTTTAATGCACGCAGCTGTGTTTCCACAGGTATATTAAGAGAAATACCGGTCATATTACTGATATCCTGGAGCCCTATTTTTTCCGGACTTTGCACCATTATAAACACAACAGGAATAGTTTTATCTATGTATAATTTTGCTATCTGAGCTGCAGGAGCACCAACTGCAAGCACAACAGATGGCCTGGTTTTGTTTATCAATCCAGCGATCTCTTCTCCACGGGCCTGATTCTCTTCCATATCATACTCTTTTGTCTTTATTGCACTGCAGTTTATTGTAAAACCGGTTATCGCTTCATTATACGGGGCAAGGTTACGTGTTTTTATAATAGCAACTTCTGCTGCTGTTGAGGATGAAACAAACACAAACACAATTATTACAGAAAAAATGGCATATAACAGCTTGTGCTTTCTCATAAATTTATCTTATATACAATTGCAATATAAATGTCAACCAAACCAGTGCTATTGAAATTTTGACTACAACGTTTTATTTTATAAGTCTTTTCCTTATCAGTTTATATGCTAAAATGCCCATGGGTATACTGAGCATACCTATCAATATAGACAGGTATAATGCATTACAATCAAGGATACCACTGTTTGCCTTTCTTGCTAAATCTACCATTGGTGTAAGTGGCACGTAATGCGCAATATGCTGCATCCACCCGGGTAATGTATCTATGGGAAAGAATATTCCGGAAAACAAGAAAAATGGGGTGAGTATCAGGGTAAAGAAATAGTTGAAAAATTCGTATGAATGAGAAAACCCTACAAATATCATAGAAAGGGCTGAAAAGAATAAACCCTCCATAACAACAGCAATAATTGAAATTATAAACAACCATGAATGCACAAGATTAAATATTATCATTATAAGGATAAAAAATATACTGCTGATCAAACCTTTACTCATACCCCAAAGAATCTCACCACCTATGATCTCGGAAAGATTAACAGGTGTTACCATAATAGCATCGTATGTTTTCTGGGTAATCATCCTTGTATAGCTTGAGATCGTTGCTTCAAAACTTGCTGCATACATGGCTGAGGATAGCACGAGTCCTGGTGCAAGAAATTCTATATATTTCACACCGTTTATCTCTGGCACAAGCTTACCCATTCCAAACCCCATTAAAAACAGGTAGAGAAGTGGCTCTCCTAAATTCGCTACAAGGCTTGGCTTAATGTATTTTGTCCACACAATAAAATTACGATACCATACCTTAAAGATCATTGTTATGCTCATGGATTTACCTTTTATGAGTCAATTTAGATTATATCAAATGTGAAATCAACAATAAAAAAATAGGCGATGGGTTTTGCCATCGCCTATTTAAAAACACCTTTACCCGTATTTATGAGGCTACAGCTGGTAGTATGGAATGTCTAAGTTTTGCAAGAGCCTTTTGCTCAAGCTGTCTGACCCTTTCTTTGGATATGTTGTATTTCTCACCTATCTCCTGCAAAGAGAGTGGATTATCAGCCATTACTCTGTACTTAATTATGTATTGTTCTCTCTCCGGGAGTGTTTTGATAGCCTGTGCAACCTTTTGTTTTAAGATTATCTCTTCCTCTGTCTTACTTATCCGCTCCTCCAGGTTTTCGCTTTCGTCCATAAGCTGATCAAGGTGTGACTCCCTGCTTTCCTCATCTAAAGTAACATCAAGGGATACATCCCTCATTTTTAATCTATTCTCAAAATCACGCGCCTTTTTCTCTATTTTGCTCTCATCTATCAACATATCAATATTGGTTTCTGCCTGCATTTTATTCAGAGAATAGAATAGTTTTCTTTGAAGTTGTGTGGTCCCGATCTTGACCAGACTCCATGTTTTCATTATAAAATTCTGGATGTACGCCCTTATCCACCATACTGCATAGGAAATTAATCTAAACCCTTTATAAGGGTTAAATTTCTTTACAGCCATCATAAGCCCAAGGTTACCTTCCTGAATGAGATCCATGAGCTTTACATTGTAATGTCTATATTCAAGTGCGATTTTCACTACAAATCTCATATTTGAGGTCACAAGCTTATGAGCAGCCTGTATATCCTTTTTTTCATAGTACCTTATAGCTAACCTCTTTTCCTCCTCAGGGGTTAAAAGAGGGTATTTGTCTATCTGGGCAAGGTATTTTGTTAAATTGTCATTCAAAACCATCTGCATAATTAACCTCCTCCTTAAGCATTTCATTATAAGCATTAAAAAATCAAAAGTCAAGTACCCTGCCTGCCCTACCTATCCAGAAAATTAGTTTTAAGGTTTAAAATAACTTATCTATCTCTGAGAGCAATGCTTTTGCCTTTTCTTGCTCTATTTTCTGATCCGGTTCAATGCCTGGTATTATATTTGCTGGTTTTGATATAACATAATCAAGCAGTTGTTTAAATAACGCCTTATCTTTTGTCTTCACAGCATAATTCTCTGCCATCAGAACCCTTGTTGCGAAGTAATCCGGCGCAATTTTCAATGACTCATCAAACATCTCTTTTGACTTTTTCATACTTCCGCCAAACAACGAAGGTGCAACTGCATAATACACACCAAGCCATCTCGAAGGACCTCCATAAAAGTAGTCTTTATCCATTGCATACACATGCTCTATCATTCTCTTTGCCTTGCTTGAGTATTCAAGGGTTGAGAATATACCCTTCATTTTCGCCCATTTCCCTATTGATGCACCTGCCCAGTATATTGCACCCTCATAGCTCTTCCCTAAATGTTTTGATGCAACATCGATTGGTTTACCCTCATCCTTATAAAGCTTTTTGAATTCGGGATCCGTTTCCATCGCCTTTATACCCCATTCAAACCCCTTATAGTAAGTGTTAAGTTTTTCATCACCATTTAAAAATGAGTCCGCGAGAAAGTAATATGCTCTGGATAAACGTTCTGCAGTAGCATATGTTGGCGATACTGCATAAGCCTTTTCATAAAGTGAGATCGCGTTCTTTAAAGATGTTTGATCTCCTCTATTAGCCCATAGAGTATCTGCTTGCTGAAGAATGGACTGAACAGATGTTTGATCCGCGTATGCAGAATAAACCACCAACACCCCAACCAACACCCCAACCAACACACCAAGCAGTATAAACAATCTTTTCATATTAACCTCCTTTAAAAGGGATATATACAATTACTCTAAAAAGAGCAATAAAAACACAAACCGTACTTTCACCTGTTATGCAAAATAACTACTCGAATTTTGTAATAAATTTTTCAGGAATAGTTCTGAATCAAAACAAAGCCTCATGGTTAAGCATGTTTATGACCTCTTTAGAATAACCATTGTTATCATGAACAATCAAAGGAGGGATAATCTTTAGCTGTTTTCCGCCTCCTTTTCTTGCAAGTATCAGGAATGTATCAGCAGGCATATCAACCTTCCTATGGATAAACCTTATCTGTTCTATATTAAACCCCCTTTTATTCGCAAAGATCTCATCTATCCTGTAGGTTGTGAATAGTAAGATAAGATACCCCTTTGGTTTGAGAAGATACCTTGCAGATTGAAATACCGTATCTATTGTTAAGTGTACATCGTGATGCGCTATTTTTAACCCATTTTTCTTACTTATCTTTCCTGTTCCATACTTAAAAAATGGTGGATTCGCTACAACTGTATCAAACGATTGAGGTATGAAAATACTTTTATATCTATTGATGTCCTCGTTTAAAAAGACAACCTTTCTCTTACAATTATTTATCTTCAGATTCTGCAAAGCAAGCTCATAAGCGTCTGGATCTATTTCAACACCTGTTACCTTTTTAATCTTTTTATGTTTAGACAACAAGATACTTACAACCCCTGAAGATGAGCCGATCTCAAGCACATTGCCTGTTGCGTGTTTTAACACAAAATCATACAGGATAATAGTATCAATATTGATCCTGTAACCTTTTTTGGGCTGAAGGAATCTGAACTTTGAACTGATTATGCTATCAAGGCTATGTTCCACTTTCCCATGAGGCAAGGTATTTACGCTGCTCAGGAGTTAGAGTATCTATTTTTATGCCAAGCGTTTTTAACTTTATCACTGCTATATTCTTATCTATCTCCTCAGGAACTGGATAAACCTTCTTCTCAAGCTTATGTCCATTTTCCTTTAGATAGGCAACTGAAAGTGCCTGATTGGCAAAGCTCATATCCATTACACTTGAAGGATGACCCTCTGCTGCTGAAAGGTTAACAAGCCTGCCATCTGCAAGTACGTATATTGTCTTACCATTGGGCAATCGATATTCCTCTACGAAGTCTCTGATCTCTCTATGGCTTTTTGCAATGGATTTAAGTGCCTTAAGATCAAGCTCTACATTGAAATGCCCTGAGTTCGCAACTATAGCACCATCCTTCATATTTAAAAATGCCTGTTTTGTTATCACTGAGGTATCACCAGTCACTGTAACAAATATATCCCCAATCCTCGCAGCCTCATTTATCGGCATAACATTATAACCATCCATAACAGCTTCAAGAGCCCTCACAGGATCAACCTCTGTTATTACAACCCTTGCACCCATGCCATTGGCACGCATTGCGACACCTCTTCCACACCAGCCATATCCACACACCACAAACACAGAACCAGCTATAAGCCTGTTTGTTGCACGTAATATGCCATCTATTGTGCTCTGGCCTGTACCATAACGATTATCAAACAGGTGTTTGGTGTATGCATCGTTAACAGAAATGATGGGATAGGCGAGCCTTTTTGCCATTGCCATACTTCTTAACCTTATAACCCCTGTTGTTGTTTCTTCTGTTCCACCTATTACACCTTCTAGCAAACTCCCACCTTTTGTATGAAGGGTACTTACAAGGTCTGCTCCGTCATCCATTGTTATCATAGGAGAAGTGGAAAGCACTGCATTGATATGCTTGTAGTAAGTTTTTGTATCTTCGCCTTTTATGGCAAATGTTGGTACATCAAAATGTTTAACCAATGAAGCAGCAACATCATCCTGTGTGCTCAATGGATTTGAAGCTGCAAGTGATACATCTGCGCCCCCTATCTTCAAAACCCTCATCAGGTTTGCGGTTTCTGTCGTAACATGCAAACATGCACCTATTCTTATACCTTTTAAAGGCTTTCTTTTTGAAAAATCCTTTTCAATGAGCTGCAAGACCCCCATGGACTTATAAGCCCACTCTATACGCTGTTTACCCATCTGAGCGAGTTTTATGTCTTTTACATCATAATCTTTCATCTGTTCACCTCTTTCAAAATAGCTTTTACCTTATCCGTTTTTTCCCATGTAAACTCTTTTTCTGTTCTTCCAAAATGTCCATAAGCCGCGGTCTTTTTATATTTGGGTTCTAACAGATCCAGTTCCTTTATGATCCCTGCTGGATCCATTCTAAATACCCTTGAAACTGCCTTTTCCAGCAATCTCTCTTCAACCTTACCTGTTCCAAATGTGTCTATCATGATAGACACAGGCTCTGGTATACCTATTGCATATGCAAGCTGAACCTCGCATCTTCTGGCAAGTCCTGAAGCCACGATATTTTTAGCTATGTACCTTGCCATGTAAGAGCCGCTTCTATCCACTTTTGATGGGTCTTTACCAGAGAAAGCGCCGCCTCCATGCCTTCCAAATCCACCGTATGTATCCACTATGATCTTTCTACCTGTAAGTCCTGTGTCTCCGTGGGGGCCACCAATAACGAACCTTCCAGTAGGATTTATAAAATACTTGGTATCTTTTTTAATTAATTCCTCAGGAATAACCTTCTTTATTACCTCTTCAATGATAGCCTCTTTTAATTTATTATTTGAAACGTCTGGTGAGTGTTGTGCTGCAATGACAATAGCCTTTATACCTATAGGCTTACTACCATCGTACTCAACCGTCACCTGAGATTTACCATCAGGCCTGAGAAAATTTAATGTACCATCCTTTCTTACCTCAGCCAATCTCTTAACAAGGGCATTGGCATAAGATATGGGTGTTGGCATAAATGTTTTTGTTTCATCAGTTGCATATCCAAACATCATACCCTGATCACCAGCCCCAAGCTTGTCCTTACCCCTGTTAACCCCCATTGCTATATCCGGTGATTGTTGTTTTACAGAAACTATAATGCCACATGACCGCCAATCATATCCCATATCCGGATCATTATAACCTATCTCCTTTATTACATCCCTTGCGATATCAGGATAGGATAAAACACCCTTTGTGGTTATCTCTCCAGCAATAATAGCCAAACCTGTAGTAACAAGCGTCTCACAGGCAACCCTTGAATGTTTATCCTGCCTTAATGCCTCATCAAGAATGGCATCTGATATTTGGTCTGCAAGTTTATCAGGATGACCTTCTGTAACAGATTCTGACGTAAACAGATATGTGTTTTTCATCAAAAACTCCTTTTCTATTTTTCAATATAAGTTGCAACATATAATCTATATTGGTTATAGTCAAGTGTAGCAATTATGCACATTTAATTTTGAATAACCTGCAATCCAGCTATTTTCTTCTCTTCAAACTCTCCATATAGCTTTCAAGTATGAATGTCGCGGCCAGCATATCTACAACTGATTTCTTCTTTTTCCTGTTCACACCAGCACTTTCAAGTATCTCTTCAGCCTGAACAGTGGTGTACCTCTCGTCCCATTCTACCACTGGAATATCGAAATGCTGTTTCAGGATAGCTATGAACTCTTCTACCTGCTTTGCTTTAGCACCTTTACTGCCATCAAGCATGTATGGCATACCAACAATTATCTCTTCTATCTTTCTTGACCTTATGACATCGCTGATCCTGCCAAGATCTGCGTCTAATGTTGTTCTTTTGAAGCTACAAACCCCCTGTGCAGTAATCCCAAGGGCATCATTCACTGCCAGGCCTATCCTTACATCACCATAATCTATTGCGAGTATCCTTTTCATAAAATGAAGATATGTTTAAAATATCCATGCTTTAAAAGCCTTTTTATCCTAAACCAAATAGTTTTCATGATCAATAAACATTTTTCCATATAACTGCCTGTCAAATCATCCTGTAATCCGGAAATCTAACCATGGACCGGAATAGTAATCTCTCCATTTTCTCATACCCGAAAAATGCGTTTGCGAAATAGGAAAGTTTGTGTAATGAGTGATGGGGTACCCACCCGAAGGGAAGGGTTGCGCGT
>JBMFUY010000069.1:0-11157 GCA_049966275.1 bacterium | reverse complement strand
ACAAAAAGAACGTAAAAATCACCCAAAACTTTTTAAAAATAACTCACTTAACTGTAAAACGGGTGTGGAAGTTCGGTTTAAAACAGGTTTTTTATCTTTCTTTGTTTTCTTAAGCATAAAAACGATATATGTCCATATTTGAATTTTGTCAAGTGAATTATACTTGTGCACAGGGCAGTTAACATGACTGTCAACTCCACAGATGTCAGTTTAACCCATAGGGTTTGTTGATTTATTTTTTTTTGAGCAATATAATCTAAAAAAGGGGGTAGATATGAAGACGCCAAAAGAGTATAAAGAGAGTCTCAGAGAACTTAAGTTTAATGTATACATGTTTGGCAAAAAGATAGACAATGTGGTTGATAATCCTATAATAAAGCCTTCACTTAATGCAGTTGCAATGACGTACGCACTTGCTTTGAAACCAGAATATGAAGACATTATGACTGCCACCTCACATATTACCGGGAAGAAGATCAACAGGTTTACACACATTCATCAGAGTATAGATGATCTTGTAAAAAAGAGTAAGATGGGAAGGCTTCTTGGCAGGCATACTGGTTGTTGTTTTCAGAGATGCGTTGGAATGGATGCATTGAATGCATTATCTATAGTTACCTACGATATAGATGCAAGGCATGGAACTGAATACAACAAAAGATTTTTGAAATACCTGCAGTACGTACAGGATAATGACCTTGTATGTTCTGGTGCAATGACAGACACAAAAGGTGATAGATCATTACCACCACATAAACAACCAGATCCAGACATGTATCTGAGGGTCGTTGAGGAGAAAAAAGATGGTATAGTGGTGAGAGGAGCAAAGGCGCATCTTACAGGTGCTGTTAATTCACATGAGATTATTGTAATGCCAACTATTACAATGAGAGAGGATGACAAAGATTATGCCATCTCCTTTGCAGTACCGAGTGATACTAGAGGTATAACCTATATTATAGGTCGTCAGGCAAGCGATACAAGAAAACTTGAAAAAGGCAAACTGGATCAGGGAAATGTATCATTTGGTGGACACGAGGCACTTACGATTTTTGACAATGTTTTTGTTCCATGGGAACGAGTTTTTATGTACAAAGAATACGAATTCTCAGGTAAGCTTGTTGAGCAGTTTGCATCATATCATAGACAGAGTTACGCGTGTAAGGTTGGGGTAGGGGATGTGTTGATCGGAGCTACGCAAACGATAGCAGAATACAATGGAGTGGATAAGGCATCACATGTTAAGGACAAGATAATAGAAATGAATCATCTCAATGAAACACTGTACTGTGGTTGTATTGCGTGTGCTGTAGAAGGGCACAGGGAAAACAGTGGAACTTATGCAGTGGATGCACTGCTGGCAAATGTACACAAACAAAATGTTACAAGGTTTCCCTATGAAATTGCAAGACTGGCCCAGGACATTGCAGGCGGGCTTGTTGTAACCCTTCCATCAGAGGAAGACCTCAGATCACAGGAAGTTGGTAGGTTTATACAGAAGTACCTTAAGGGTAAGGATGTAACAGCAGAAAACAGAATGCGGGTCTTGAGATTAATTGAAAATCTTACCATTGGCACCTCAGCAATAGGGTACCTTACAGAATCCTTACACGGTGCTGGTTCACCTCAGGCACAGAGGATCATGATATCCCGACTGGTCAATATGAAGGAAAAACAGGAACTGGCACAAAAGTTGTGCGGGGTTAAAGATGAGCAAAAGTAGTGAAAAGGCTAAACATAGTTTTAAAGATAATATGAGATCAGGGATTACTACGTTTATAAACAGACTCAGGTCTACATGGTTGAGGCTTGAGCAAAAATTTCTTAATCTTCCTCTTAAGTTTAAACTGTCTCTCGCAATGCTCATGATAATGATCCTTATGGTTGGTTTACTTTCTTATCTTCACTATAAAAGCGAGGATATGCTTTTGCGTAACATAATGGATGATACACTTGAACTTTCTTCTGCCATACAGATTGGTGTTCAGCAATTGACCATGGGTCCTGGTAAAACGGATCAGGCAAGGCTACAATCTTACATAAACAGCTTGAAAGAAAAAGGGGTAAAAGAGATCTCCATTGTTAACAATCAGAACCAGATTATCGCAAGCTCCAATCCAAAACATAAAGGTAAAATGCTATCCATAATCCATCCAAAGAGAGAGTTCATGATCACAGCAAACCTGGGTGAGGTGCACGATACACTACCACAAAAATCCTACAACATTATTGTCCCTATTATTGTTGGTAATGTGCAGCTGGGTTATGCACACATTGTCATGCATCTTGATGATATACAGGGGATCCTTGAGTCCACGTTCTATGAACGCATACTTGTTGCGATAGCTATCTTAAGTTTAGGTATGATAGCAATCATCTATCTTTCAAACAGATATACAAAACCCATATACAATGTGATTGATGCAGAAAGGATGGTTTCAGAGGGTAATCTTTCTGTAAGGTTAGCTGAGGATCGCAATGATGAGATAGGCACACTCAATAAAGGCTTTAACAATATGATAAGAAGTTTATCTGAGAAAAAGGAGCTTGAAAAAAAGCTACACAAGGCAGAAGAGCTTTCAAGGCTTGGGCAGCTTTCTGCAGGACTTGCACATGAAATTAAAAATCCTTTAAACCTCATCAACCTCAGCATTGACCACCTTAAAACAAAGATAGAGGTTCTTGATGAAAAAAACAGGGAAGAATTTTTAAACACAATGGATACTATAAAGACAGAGTTATACAGACTGAACAGATTAACAGAACAATTTCTTAACCATGGCAGGGCAGTGGTTCTTAACAGAGAAATAGTTAATGTCAATACCCTGTTTAAGCAGTTATCAGAACTTATTAAAAACAAGCTGGACGCACAAAACATCAGTCTTGAACTTTTACTGCCGGATCAACCAGTGCATGTTCTTGGTGAAGCAGAACAATTAAAAACAGCCTTTTTAAACATAATACTGAATGCCATTGATGTAATGCCTTATGGGGGAAACCTTGATATTAAAGTTCTGGTGGGTACAGAGGAATGCAGGATATCATTCCATGATACAGGTCCTGGAATACCTGAGGAGATCATTGATAAGATCTTTGAACCATTCTTTTCTACCAAAGAAACCGGCATAGGGCTTGGGCTTGCAATTAGCAAGGACGTTATTTCACAACACAATGGAAGTATCACAGTAACAACCACGAGAAATAAAGGCACTGAGTTTATCGTCACATTGCCGCTGGCAAGATCAGGTGTGTACAATGCAGCATAACACGATTGTTGTTGTTGATGATGAAATAAAACAGGCTGAAATTATAGTTAAGATACTTGAGGAACGGGGGTATAATGTTAAAGGCACGAACAAACCTCAGGAGGCTATAGAAATAGCCAGGACCGGCTCTCTTGACCTTGTTATCACGGATCAGGCAATGCCTGGAATGGATGGTATAAAACTTCTTGAAACACTTTCAGCTCTACCTGACCCACCACTCGTTGTAATACTGACTGGTTATGGAACCATATCAAAGGCTGTTGAAGCCATGAAAAAGAAAGCCTTTGATTATGTAACAAAGCCCATTGATATGGATAGACTCCTGATGATTGTAAAAAATGCCCTTGAATTAAAAAGGCTTGATAGAGAAAATAGACAGTTACGCGCTATTATTAAGGCAGAAGGGCTTGATACAATAGTTGGCAGCAGTGGTGTTATTGAGGATATAAAAAGGGTAATAAAAAAGATAGCACCAACCAATTCAACTGTTCTGATAACCGGGGAAAGCGGAACAGGAAAAGAGCTTGTGGCAAGGGCTATTCATAATTTAAGTCTCAGAAGGGATGCCCCTTTTTCAGCACTGAATTGTGCTGCAATTCCTGATACGCTTATAGAGAGTGAATTGTTTGGATACGAAAAAGGAGCTTTTACCGGTGCGAATGTTTCAAAGCAGGGTATTATTGGAGCAACAAACCATGGCACACTGTTCCTTGATGAGATCAGCGAACTTAGCCCCACAGTTCAGGCAAAGCTTTTAAGGTTGATACAGAACAAGGAGTTTAAGCCATTGGGAAGTTCTGACATTATCTCTGTGGATATACGCATCATAGCAGCTACAAATAAGATGGTAGAACAGGAGATCAAAAATGGTAGGTTTAGAGAGGATCTGTACTACAGGTTAAATGTTATTCCCATTTACATACCGCCGTTGCGAGAAAGGAAGGAAGACATCCCTGTGCTGATAGAATATTTTTTAAATAAGTACACAAGTATTCATGCAAAGCAGATCAGTAAAATAGATGATGAAGCCCTTGCCCTGCTTATGAAGTATAATTGGCCTGGCAATGTAAGGCAACTTGAGTCTGTTATTGAAAGGGCTATCCTTCTGACAGAGGGTAATACAATCACAAAGGATGATCTTCCTCTGGAGCTTAAGACCACGCCCATAGCAATAAACAAATATGAGTTCGAATTGCCGGACACAGGCATCAATTTCTATGAGCTTGAGAAAGAAATACTGATCAAGGCTATGAAAAAATCAGACGGTGTTATTTCCAAAGCCGCAAATTTGCTTGGCATGAGCTACAGAACACTTCAGTACAGGCTTGAGAAATTCGGAATAAATAAAAAGGACAATAACATTTAACCTCTCAGGTATGGCATTATATCAGGGGTGTGCTGATAATAATTTATTTGATCCTTGTTCCATTGGCAACATCCCTGTCAAGCGTGAGCAGACTGAGATGCTCTGCATCACCAGCAGCAAGCAACATTCCCTGAGACTCAATACCAAACAACTTAGCTGGTTGCAGGTTTGTAACTACCACGATGCGCTTGCCTGGAAGTTCTTCTGGTTTATACGATTTACCAATACCAGCAACAATAGTCCTTTTCTCTCCAACATCAACCTCGAGTTTAATAAGCTTTTGAGAACCTTCTACCCTTTGAGCATTAATTATTGTTCCAGCCTTTAGCTCTACAGTCTTAAATTGATCTATTGAAATAAGTGGTGCAGTTTGCTGCTGAGTAATACTGGTTGTTGTTTCGTTAAGGCTCTGTTTATTCAATTCTGAATCCTTGGAACCCGGTTTTTGATGGTCAGGTGTTAACCTATCCGTTCTTCTCTCAAACAACGGCTGAGCCTGGGTGATCCTGTGCCCTGGCAAGGAAACACCCCATCTAGATAGTTGTTCAAGATTGCCTGCTGTCTTCTGAGCTATGGTGTTCAGCATCCTGTTTGCTGTTTCTGGCATGAATGGTAAAAGATAAACAGCTGTGATCCTTGTTGCCTCTATTATATTGTACAATCTTCTATGCAACCTTTCTGTGTTACCTGATTTTGCGTCCTGCCAGGGCCTGGTTGTATCAACATACCTGTTTGCTTCAGCAATGAACTCCCAGAGTGCAGAAAGTGCATTATGAAACTCAATATTGTTCATGGCTTTTATATAAGTATCATACAGCATACCTGCTTTTTGTTTTAACGCTATATCAAATTGATCATCATCAGAGGATGGTGCTGGAATGAACCCATCAGCAAACCTTACAACCATACCTGTTGCACGGGAAAGCAGGTTTCCAAGGTCATTTGCAAGATCGCTGTTGATCCTTGTAAGTATTGCGCTGTGAGAAAAATTACCGTCCAGACCAAATGGTACCTCTCGCATTAGAAAGTATCTTGTGGCATCAGTGCCATACTCATTTACCAGGGATTCCGGTGAAACAACATTGCCAAGAGATTTACTCATTTTTACATCTCCTATTGTCCACCAGCCATGTGCAAATATATGCCTTGGCAGGGGTAGACCCGCTGAGATAAGGAAAGCGGGCCAATAGACAGCATGAAACTTTATTATATCTTTGCCAACAACATGGAGGTCCGGTGGCCAGAATTGTGAGAACTTTTCATTGTCCGAACCAAAACCAGCACACGTTAAATAGTTTATAAGAGCATCAAACCATACATAGATTACATGCGCTGGATCATCAGGGACCTTAACACCCCAATCAAAACCTGTTCTCGATATACTGATATCCTTCAAGCCCTCTTTTACAAAGCTCAATATCTCATTACGTCTTGAGATCGGAAGGATAAAATAAGGGTTTGAATCAATATGTTTTAAAAGTTGCTCCTGATATTTGGATAACCTGAAAAAATAGGTCTGCTCTTTTATCTTTTCCACAGCTCTTCCACAGGTTGGACACCTGCCATTCACAAGCTCTTTCTCTGTCCAGAATGATTCACATGGTACACAATACCAGTCTTCATAAAGTCCAGGATAGATGTCTCCATTGGATTTGAGCTTTCTCCATATCTCCTGCACAACATCTATATGTCTTTGCTCTGTAGTCCTGATAAAATCATCATTACTTATATTGAGTAATCTCCATGCATCTTTAAACCTCTCAACAACCCTGTTGGCTAACTCTATAGGTGTAATGCCCTGCTGCTGTGCGGATCTCTGTATCTTCTTACCGTGTTCATCTGTACCTGTAACAAATAACACCCTGTCTCCACATAGCCGCTTGAACCTTGCAAGCACATCCGCCGCCACAGTTGTGTAGGCATGGCCTATATGTGGTACGTCATTAACATAATAGATGGGTGTGGTTATATAAAATCCTTTATTATTATTTTCAATTAAAATTTGCTTTTCAGTCATTTTTTCTCCTCTCAAAAGAACATACTGCACCCTGCCTGATGGTATTTATGTATAACATATGTTAATTTTAGATGCGTAATCTTCTGATATTGTCAAGCACGGTAAACAGTATTTGCATTTTAAATCCAGGATCACCACATTATCCAAACAACCCTTTTACCTTTACATCTGTGTGTTTAAACTTTACCTTTTCGCCGTTTTCAAGCAGTACAATTACATTCATACCAATTATATCATGACCAACAACCTCACCGTTCCCAAGTGGCGTAACCACCTTTTTGTTAAGCTTTGGAAGGACATCAAGTGCTTCAACGTAAAGATCGTACTCATATGTCAGACAGCACATAAACTTACCGCACACCCCTGTTAGTTTGTACTGTGTTTGAGGTAATCCCTGAGGTTTAACATGTTTTATAGTTACTGGATTGAATGCCTTTAAAAATGTACTGCAGCACAATTCCCGTCCGCATGGGCCAATGCCAGAAATAATTTTTGCCCTATCCCTTGCACCGATCTGCCGCATCTCTATATGGGTGTGAAAACGCCTTGCGAGGTCCTTTATCAGTTCTCTGAAATCCACCCTTGTCTCTGAAACAAAATAGAATAAAGCACCACTGCCATCAAAAAAGAATTTGACATCAACAACAGTAAGATTTAACCCGAGTTCTGTTGCCTTATTCTGACAATAGATCTTGGCTTCTTTTGCACGCTGAATGAGTATCTGCTCCTTTTCTGCATCTTCTACAGTGAATATTCTTACAACCTTCATAAGGGTTTTTATTTCCTCTTCTGACAGTTCTACCTGAAATGGCTCAACCTTAACCTTTCCAACAGATACACCATTCTGCGTTTCTATAACTACCTTTTGATTCCTCTGTAACTTCAGATTTGATGCATCGTATGTTTGAAGTTCGTTGGAAAACTCCGGAAGTACTTTACAAACCTGTTTAATAGGCATCAGTGTTCTCCTGTGAGTTGAAATAATACATGCTCCATGATCATCTGTGGATTTACATTGAGCTCAAAGGCAGCTCTTGCCTCCTCAAGTAATATGCTTGCATTTATCAGGGCATCCTGTTTAAACCTATTGGAGATTGATGCCAGTACTTTTTCTAATCCTTTGTTTCTTATCAGGTTTGGTTGATAGTGCAAAATAATACTATCAACAAGCAGAGATTGTAGGATATAAGAAATCCTTTCAAAATTTTCTTTGTACAATGGTTGTTTGAACCTCTCTGCGAATGTAATTATGGATGCTGGGTCTTCTATCTCAATAAGAGCGCGTGCTATCTCTTCTATCCCTTCGTTTATACTATCCGGTGTAAAAGATTTTATACCACCATCTGAGGCAATGGCTAAAGACTCTATTTGTTCTTTATTGAGAGCTGTCTTTGATGCAAGGATATCTTTTATAACATCTACAGATAGTCTGTTGAACCCTATTTTCATTGTTCTCGATTGGACTGTTGGAAGTAATCTTGCGTACGATGACGTTATAAGGATGACTGTAGCCCACTGTGGTGGTTCTTCAAGCGTTTTAAGGATGGCATTCTGCGCGTGAATATTTAGCTCTGATGCATCATCAATTATCAGTACCTTTTGTCTCCCTTCAAACAAAGGTGCATTAAGCCAATCTATGGTTTGAACCATGGTATCCATTTGGGAGACATCATTGGGCATGGGTACATTTAACTGTAACACATCAGGATGTGTATTGTTATCTATCTTTTTACAGCTTTCACATGCGTCGTCGGATAACCATACCTCTGCTTTCGGGCCTGTACAGTTCAATGCCTTTGCAACATTTAACGCTGTTAAATGCTTACCCACACCCTGGTTTCCAAAAAAAAGAAAGGATGTATTCATACCATTTTGTTCTATGAATCTTTTTATAATGGATATTGCCCTTTGTTGTCCTTTTATTTCAAGTAAAGACATTTTTGTCCTTAAAAACCTATTTCATCCCTTCAGATATTAAACTTCTTAACCCATTCATAAAAGCTATCCCTGATCTGTTTTTTTATTTTATCAATACTGTTGCTGGCATCTATAACTACAACCCTATCCTTATCCTGTTTGGCTATGGATAGATAGCCCTGTCTTACCCTTTCAAAAAACACTTTATCCATAACTTCTATTCTTGTTTTATTGCCCCTTGTTGAGAGTCTTTTTCTTGCCACATGATAAGTACAATCAAGCAGAAAGGTTCTGTCTGGTTTTAATGGTAAAACAAACTCTCTCTCCAGCATTTTAACTGTATCCAGATTTAAACCTCTACCATACCCCTGATATGCCACTGTTGCGTCATGAAATCTATCACACAGAATTATCTTACCGTTTTGTAGTTCTGGTTTGATTACCTCTTCTAAAAGTTGCACCCTGCTTGCAAAAAACAATAATAGTTCAGTGTATGGCAAAACCTTTTGAGTTTTATCTGCAAGTAGCTCTCTTATCCTTTCTCCCACAGTAGTGCCACCGGGCTCGCGTAACCTTATCACATTAAAATTTTTCAAGCGTAATTCTCTGTACAGTAGTTCAAGCTGTGTTGTTTTACCAGCTCCATCTATGCCCTCAAACGTTATAAACAGACCTCTTTGCTTCATAAATTCACACGATGTAATCCATGAGCTACATATTGCCAGAGGCTCTTAATCTGCTTATAGCCTCCCTGTAATCTTTTGAACCAAAGATCGCGGTACCTGCAACGATTATATCTGCTCCATTTTTTGCAACCAGCCCAGCAGTTTGGTTATTTATACCTCCATCTACCTCTATCAAAACATTTAGGTTTTGTTCCTGCTTTATGTCACTCAGTTCCTTTATCTTTTTGAGAGTGGATTTTATAAATTCCTGTCCACCAAACCCAGGATTTACAGTCATAATAAGAACAAGATTCAGCTCTTCTATTATATCCTTTAACATTACTACAGGTGTTGCTGGATTTAATGATATACCTGCTTTCTTTCCAGCATCTTTGATCATTGCTATTGCCCTATGCAAATGGCTGCATGCTTCAAGGTGAACTGTTAATATATCAGCACCAGCCTCGATAAAGCTTTTTATGTGAGCCATGGGGTTTTCTATCATGAGATGTACATCCAGTGGCAACCTTGTTATCCTTCGGATAGAGCGTAAAACAGGTTGACCGAGCGTGATGTTTGGCACAAAACGTCCATCCATTACATCTATATGTAAAAGATCTGCACCTGCCTTTTCTATAGCCTTGATCTCATCTGCAAGTCTTGTAAAATCAGACGCAAGAAGAGATGGTGCTATCATTAAATGCTTTACATTGGACCTCTTTCTCATATTTGTTTGTCCTTACAAAAGGGATCCCTTGTTATCCGGATCCCTTTTGTATCTGCAATTCTCTATTTCAGTATTCCATCTATAATTCTGACAAATGCCTCTTCAGGCTGTGCACCCTGAAGGATCCTTCCATTTATTACAAAAGTTGGTGTTACTGCCACACCAACATCACCACCCTCTTTTATATCCCTTTCAACCATTGGTTTGGTTTGTTCGTTTGAAAGGCATTTATCAAATTTACTCATATTGAGTTTTGTTGCCTTTGCATAATCTTTAAGCTTGCTGTTAAGGTTATCAGGTGTTATAGCTCCCTGCTCCTGGAAAAGATGATCATAGAAATACCAGAAAGCGTTATGGTTCTGTACGTATGCGCAGTCAGCACCAATAGCGGCCTTCATAGCCCATGGATGCATGGGTAAAGGGAAACTTTTGTAGATCAAACGAACCTTGCCCGCGTATCTAAGTAAAAGATCCTCAACAGTGCTATAAGCCTTTCCACAATATGGGCATTCAAAATCTGTAAACTCAACTATTGTAATCTTGGCATTCTCAGCCCCTCTTATGGGTGAATCGTGTAGATTGATCTTACTCCATGTTTCTTTGTATGGATCCTCTGTAATATTGAAAACCTTACCAAGGATGAGGTATTTACCATTATTTGAGATGTAAACCTCCTGTGTTTGCTTTCTTTCCCCTATAGAAAGGTCTATAACCGCCTTGTTTAAGCCAGGCACTTCAGAAGGTGTGATCTTACCCATGGATATCTTCATATCCGCAGGTACATTGAAGGCTTTACGTATATACTCTATGACCTTTTCCTTCAGAGCTGCTTCATTTTTGTATCCATAAGCGATAACACTGCTCAGCAACAGCAGTGCTATTGTAGCTGCAACACTCTTTAGCTTCATACTATTCTCCTTTTATTTAGTATCTTTTTCTTATATGAAAAAATTCTTAAAAGATCAAACCCTTCTTTCTAAACCTGAAAAATGCATTTGAAGAATAAGGGAATTTTTGTAATGAACGATGGGTACCAAGAACGAATGAAAAATTTTCCTTATCCCGAAAAATGCAACAGGGAAGTTTGCTCATTCGTTCGGGATACCCATGCAGAGCATGGGGCGTGCGATCCACCTGTACCCCCCTACCCCCCTTTTAGCAAAGGGGGTAGGGGGGATTTGTTATAAAGAAGGTTTAAG
>JBMFUY010000068.1:0-11223 GCA_049966275.1 bacterium | reverse complement strand
ATTCGTGGATGTGGATTGGTTTACATATTACATGGATCTCGGCAATGGCACATTCATTGCCTATTCTGTCAGAGACCATGACATAAGGGATAAGCTTGAGAAGATACTATGACAACCCTAGATGAGTTCGGGCAGAAGAGACTGAGAGCTGCCATAAGAACATATCTATGGCGCAATCTGGTAAACCGCAATGACCTGCACAGTCTGGAGCGCAGATGCTCGCTCTGTAACGAGGTTCTTACAAAGGGCGAGATATTGAAGCATTTCAGGTACAAGCACCCGGAAGTATATCTTGCGGTAAGAAATAGGATAATGAATGACTGGGGTATCAAGGATGAACAGGCGGGATCTTGAACTGAAGGCAATGCACGAGCTTCAGGAAAAGGGATATGCTGTTGCAAGGGCTACGCTCAAGCCAGTAAAGGTGGGTGGGAAATGGCTGTCCGCACAGAATGACTTCTTCTTTTCCTTCGACCTCATTGCCGTAAAGGATGATGATGTCAGGTTCGTTCAGGTGACCTCCGGGTCGCAGTCCTCACTCAGCAAGCACAAGAAAAAGATTGAGGAAAACTTCCCTTTTTCCTTTTCTTCCATTGTCTCCGTTGAGCTATGGTTCTATTATAAGCTCGGGGGAAAATGGAAAAGGGTGATCTGGTTTTTTGAAAAAGGAAAATGGATATCAAGTACATTGCCAAAAACAGGCACGAAAACAGGGGATAAGATGCATTCAAAGGTGAAAAGGGTAAAATAATACTAAGAGGGTTAAAAAATGCTTAAAACGATTTTTACAAGAGCCTATTATAATATTACTTTTTATTAATATCAATTATAATATTTTTGAATTTATCTTTTTCCTCAAATTCGTCGCAGGGAAATGTGCCAAAAAAGAAAAAAGATCAGGATGACCAAGAAGAGGGTAATGTCGTGGTTCTTCTTGGTCATCTTTTTCAGCTTGTGCAGGTTCCAGAGGCTTTTCAGGTTTTTCATTTTTTCAGCTTTATTGTTCCGCCTGTGCTCGGGATCCTGTAAATCACATATTTTTTCTTGTTTTTTACCAATTGGAGACATTTCACATGATACATCTTCAGTACATTCTGTTCATAGTCGTATATTGGCTGTTTGCATTCCCTGCACCAGCCAATCTCCTTTGCTTTTCCGGGGTACATTTTTCACGTCCCTGAAAACAGGATGAATAAATTAGCTGCTGCCGTTGCCTGAAAAGTTATTGAAATGGATGAATCCCAGCTAATCAACAGTATTGCTGGGTTTGCTGTTATCGGAACTGTCCCATTCAAGAGGGTATTTCCGTCTACTGTGATGTTCGTGATTGCTATACTGCCCGTGTATAGGATTGTAATGTTCTCGCCCACGCCATTGTATGTGAACGTATATGTCTGGTTCTGTGAGAGGCTCTTCTGCGCCTGTCTATTATGGAGTGTGGCATATTCACTATATCCGCTTATGTAATCTTCCTTCAGTTTTTTAATCTTCATCCTTCTCACCTTTATAGTTAGGGTCTGGTATTACATCTATTATTTTTTTATTTTCTGGGTTCACTTCTAGGTTGATGTTGTAGTTCAGATGGAAACCGCCTATTTCTATTGTTATTTTTACCGGGATTATCATATTATCACCTCATACATATAATGTTCCTGTCAGTGTGATTGTACCTGCTGAACCTGACATATTCCAAGCGTATATGGTGTCTCCTGATTTATCCGCACTTGTGTATCCAAAATTACCAGAAACAGTGTAGTTCGTATTAGCAGTGCCTATATATATGAGTACAAAACTCTGATAAGTGGTGTTGTTACTGTCATATGTCCCAATGGTATATTTGCCAACCGCACTTCCTTGAATTGCTTGTGAAGAAAATGAATAGTATGGAATACCACCTGAACCAGATTTAGACCCATCATTACTATTAGCATTAATTACTGCTGCAGATAATGTTATAGTAGCTGTTGCCGTTCCCGTGCCTGCGGGTGCGCCTATAAATATGCCTGTGCCGGCTAACTTAAGAGTAAAAGTCGCCAGTCCATTGCCTGTTGTATTTGTTATACTAGAACCTATCCAGTAACATGTTCCGTTCACGGTTAAAGTTCCTGCTGTTGAAGCTGTAGTTATAGATCCAGAAACATTCCATGATACTGTTGCTCCAGATGGTATTGTTATTCCATAGCCAGCATTTGCCCATGTCCCAGCAACCGATATGCTGGATACTGATATTGTCATTGCTGCTCCCTGTGTTAGAGTATATCCTGATGCTACTGAAAGTGTTCCTGCCCCCGAAATTGTCGGTACTGAAAACGTTGCATTTGCTCCTATCGTTAGAGTATATCCTGAAGCAACTGAAAGTGTTCCTGTTCCTGTCCACAGTGCATCAGATGATGAAGTTGTGAACGATGCCCCTACTGTAACTGTCTGACCAGATGGAATGAAAATATTTTTCGCAGGGTCTGTTGTTATTGTCTGAGTATTATAAACTGTTAGTGTATATCCAGCTGGTATTGATACTCCCTGAATGGTGTTTGTTGTGGATGAGGCAGTAGTTATTACACTACCATTACCTAAATTCGTGACGGATACGTTGCAGTTTGACAATGTTAAAGTATATCCTGATGCAACTGAAAGAGTACCTGCTCCTGATACTATCGGTATTGAGAAGATTGTATTCCCGTTTATTGTGCAGACACCATTCTGCTGTATTTGGTAAGTTCCACTTCCAGTCACTGTGGGAATAGACAGTTCCAAGATATCTCCTATAAGTATTATAGCTGTCCCCTGTATATTCAGTGTTCCTGTTCCTGAAATAGAACCAGCCAAGATATGGTTATAGCCAGCACTCGGTAAGTACAGAGTTCCATTTATCTGCATACTACCTGTATTCTGTACCTGTACGGCCTGAATGCTGTCAGAGGATGATGTTGACTGTAAAGTTCCAGCATTCTGGAGTGCATTGTAAATGTTTAGTGTTGCACCCTGCATAACAAGGGAAGAGCCAGCTGCTATATTCAGAGCACCTGCAACATTTACGTTTGAGCCAGCTGCTATGGTGAGTGTTGCATTGTTTGTTATCACGAGATTGATGTAATTCACAGTTATCCCAGAACCCCCAATTGTGGTATTGTTTATAATATAGGTGGTTGAGGAGAAAGAACCTGCGAATGCGCCTAATATTTGTATTGTCCCATTTACATTCTGTTTTATTTGCATTGTTGTGGTATTGTACCACCACTGACCCGATGATGTATTGGTTGGGTCAGAAGAAACAGCTCCTAAATAATATGCCGGACTCGGATAACTTGTTGGATTTGCATTAGGAACAATATTTTGAGCATTAATATTAGCTAGTACATTTCCATTGGCATCCGTTTTTATAGGTGTTGTGGTACTTATTACAGTTATGGTACCATTTACATTGGCTTTTATTTGTCCAGTAGTTGTGTTATACCACCACTGGCCCGGAGATGTATTGGTTGGATCTGTTGAGAAATTTCCCAAGAAATAGCTTGGGTTTGGATATCCGGGTAAAGTAGCAGCACCATTTGATACATACTTACCCAGTTCTGTCATATTTTATCACCCATAATAAAAGAACAGCACTGCATATACACCTGCTGGAATATTTGTTGGAAACGAGCTTGCGCCCGTGGGCGCCGTTCCAAAACTGAGTTGCACGGATATATATTCAGTTGCATAAGAATCAAAAGGGAATTCCTGAATATTGGCGCTACCAGAATTAACAGTATAGCTTGGTATAAGTGCAATATCAGGCAATAACCCATTATTAACCAGATTAACAATTGGTTGTACCGTTACGGTCTGGTTTTCATTGTTGAATACCCAAAGGGCAAATGCCTTTATTGGGTTATTCCCAGACCCGAGCTTCTCACCTATATGGATGATGTCTATGCCATTACCGCTGGCGTTTGGTGGATCCGTGAGATAGGTATGAGTTTTTGTGTCAGTAATGTTAATGTTTGCCAGAGGTACCCACACGCCACGGAGCGGGAGATTAATTATTATGCCCATGGCTTATCACACCCCTGCGATTGAATTATTTGACGTGAGCAGTTCAAGCAAGCTTTTTTTGAACAGTTCTGGATCATTGATTTCAATCATAAACACCTGATAGCTCTCAACGAAAAGCTGATCTTTTGTTGTTTCAACCGATACTTTCACGCTCTGGTTGTATGGGTAGCCGGTGGTAGTGTACATTGACATTCCGTAGAGTTCCTGATTTGTGCCCGGGATTATTTGACCATAAATGAATGTATTTGGAATACCCATCAAAAGTCTCGAACCACCAACATAGAAGCCCTGTGGGGAGTTTGTTGCAACGAGCTGCCCATCCAGCCACATACTTAAATGCAGATGCTTGTCATCAGAGATTATTTCTGCGGACAGAAACCAGCCAGCCTTGTCTGTTTCATCAATTATGTTAATTACCTTAGATGTATATATCTCCGGGTTAATTATTGACGACACTTTATATTTCCAGCCCTTCAGTAATGGCAGTAGCTCAAACATTGTTATCCCCTTTTTATGCAAGGAGTTCCATGACTATCAGGTTTCCGACTGCACTTGCTGTTCCGCTCGCTATTTCTGAACCATTGATTATCGTCTTTTTCATTGTTATTCACCTGTTTATCCTTTCACGAAGTATGCTTCGGCAAATGCATACCCTGAACCTGCAGAAATCACTCCCTGTAGATAGTATGATTCTGGGAGGATGATATCAAAGTCCTCTTCCGAATACGTTACAGTTGCACCAGCAGGTACTGATATTGTCAGTAATGTTAATGTTGGGTTGCCAGATACCGTGCTTGCTCCAGTCAGTGTAACTGTTGCGGTTCCAGTCCCAGTATTTGTTATCACGAACTTATGAACCTTCTGTACATATGAGCCGGGGGTTGGAACATACCACGGTGTTGTTGTCCCGGGCGCATTCTGGCCGTAGTATGCCAGAGATGCTGCAGTTGTACTTAAGCTTGTTTCAAGAACAAACAAATCATAATCGTAGACCATTTCAGACACCCCCTACCTTCATCTGGTAATCAGCAAAATCACTGAAACCGCCTATGCCCTGATTTATTGACCCGAGGCTTACTTTCTTTGCAGGTACTGCGTTATTCAGTATTGGTGCATGCAAATTCTGTGGTATTGGTTCTACCATTATCCTGTTTATGAAGAACTGCAGTCTGGGATTTATTGGTACAGTAACTGGGTTCATCAGGGTCAAGCCAATTGTCAGTGGTTTCAGCACATAAAACTCGCTCTCTGGTGATGGTTCGTCATATGGGCTGGCAAAACCATCAATGGCAAAAAGATCAAGGAAGGACTGCGAAGGTGCAATGCTCTGGCTGAGGGTTGTTATTGATGTTGTGTTCAGCCTCAGTCCTACCCTCAGATAAGATGGTGAAATACCCATAAATACCTGATATATCTGGTTTATATCCTCTGTCTTGAACACATCCGTTATGTTCTGTATTTTGGCAAGAGGCAGTTTATTCAATTCCACATAATAGCTCTGGTAGCCAGTTGGAACAGCAGTGGATCCATATGGAACCATTGGCCCAGTGTTGTTTGTTGTTTCTGTGGCAAAGTTGTATGCCAATATTAAATTCTGCTTGCGTATTACCTTAAACCCATAATAGGTTCCGGGCCCTGTGGATATTACTAAATATTGATTCTCTTTCAGGACGTAATCCCTAATTCTATCCATATTCATTGTTTTTTCACCTCACTATCTTGTGTGTCTGTGTGGGGTCAAACCTAAAAAAAGAAAAGGTTTAGAAACCCCAAGTGCTGGAGGTCAGGCTTCCTGCTGGGATAGTTACGGCTGCTGCAGGTGCTGTCAATGCACCTGTTGCCGCACTCTGCTGGTATAACTGGAAGCTGATTGTGTTTCCTGATACTCCTGTTACCACTGCAACATATCCGGGAACCTGAAGCGTTGCATTTTTGACAAGCCTGAAGCCAGAACTGAATGTTCCAGCCCCAGAGGCGTTTGTAGTTATTGCTGCGGCATTACTCTCGAATCTATGCATATATTTGTTCTGCATTCTTAATCACCTCAGAAAGCCTTACTCGAGCACGTAGTAGTCTTTTGTAACGAACTGAACACCGATTAATGCGGGTATTGAAGTTCCGGATGTTGCATAGTTCAGGTCAAATGAAAGATTGACCGCATTCTTCTGGGCAAGCACATCCTGCTCAAGCAGACCAACCGATATTGCATTGGAGAAGTATGACTGATATATCTGCTTTACACCATACTTTTCAGTTGGTGTATAGAACATGTATTCTATTACCTTTGCGCTTGGGTCGAAATCCGCTATACCGAAGATGTACATTGTCACATAGTCATGCAGGTTCAGCACTGCTGTTGATGAGTTGTAGCCAAGATTAAGCGTGAATACACCAGAATTCCATCCAGCCGTTACGCTTGTCTTTATCCAGTTCTCGACAACCGTTCCGCCGGGAGCATATACCGTAACTGGTCTTATCTGCTGTGCGAAGAAGCCAGATCCAAACTCTTTCTGGAAAGCAGTCTTTGAGTAGAGCAGTGCAACTGTTGAGCCAACAAGCTTGCCCTCGAATTCGCTTCCAAAGTTCCTCTCTGGCATAAAGACTGTAAAGTTCTTCTTCCAGAAATTCAGGAATTTGAATAGTTCTGCTCCAGTCACCGTTGCATCCTTGATTGAAGGCAGTGATGGTACGATTGCACTTTCGTACTGGTCAATGTCGCTTCCTGTTGATGCCCTGATCCAGCCACTCAATGTTCCAAGGTCTATGTTCACGTTCTTACTATTCCACGCATTCCTCATCAAATCCTCTAAAAGTGCCATTTAGGTCACCTCAAATACCCTTTACCAAAAAGTATATATATTATTTTAGTATAATAATAAAAGGAGGTTACATATGACACCAATGATACCAAACAAAAAGGATTATACGCTCGTAATACACTGCAATTACGATACTTATCTCCAGTTCATTAATACATACCTGAAGGCAAAGAGGATAAAAAAATTCAAGAACCACGAACAGTTCCTCCTGTCCATGCTGCATCTGTATGAAAATGCAATGGTTTCAGAGAGGCTGAGACCATGAAAATAGGAACAGAACTTACCATTCACTTGAACATACTTACCTTCATCGGTGGTACTGGTTTTGTCTTACTGCTCAGGGGTGAAATACTCATAGGATCCATTATGTTGCTGGCAAGCGGAATATATGGCAACATATTTGCTAGGCATATCTCAAAAAAGATAATGAAAACTCTCACAAATCTTTTGGTATTGCTCAGAAAATGAGTTGGAGGAATTTTATTATTATTTCTGCATCTCTGGGATAAAGCCTTTTGATCTCTTCCATTATTTCATTGCGTTGTTCTGCAGATGCACTCTCCCAGTCAGCGAATGCACTTCTTATGTTCTCTATCATCTCCTCCCTTGACCTGTTGAATGATTCAAAGGATGCTTTTGCGAACCTGTTCCTGACCTCTTCCTGCTTCGGTGTGGGGTTTTTTACCGTATATGGCAATCTCCTTACATATACTGTGCCGTTCTTGTTTCTGCAGAACTGAACCTCGACTTCTTCACCGTTTTCAAGCCTGATTTTGAATTTCATAGCAATCTACCGTATTTCCCTATCCTTTCCTCTTCTACAGTATTTAAAGCATATATCCAGTATAGTGTTGCCGTTTTTCCCGGTTTTGGTCTGGTAATCCTGCCCAGCCTCTGGATCATATATCTCGGTGTATCTCTTGATGTTGCCAGCCATATTGCCTTATCCACATCCGGTAGATTCACACCCTCTTCCAATGCAAATACGGAAAGCAGAACCTTTATTTTCCCTTTTGAAAATTCATCAAAGTATTTGAACCTATCTTCAAGCCTCACATTCGCAGTAATGAGAGCGTTTGAAATACCATTTCTGTCCAGAATGCTCTTGAATGTCTGTGCGGATTCTATTGTTTCAAGAAAGACAATGAACTGTGAATCAGGGTTGGACTGTATGATTTCCAGTGCTTTTTGCATTTTTGTCATATTATTGGAAAGAACTCTCCTCCTATCCTGCAATGCTTTTAAGGCACTTCTTGCGAGCAGGAAATATGGGTTTGCCGGATCAGAAGCAACCCTTGACCAGTTATCAGGTGGGCCTATGGTTCTGAGAGCTTTTGTGATTGTCATCTGCGCATTCTGATATTCCTCCATGTCTTCTTTGGATAATATCACTGAAATGTATTCTATGGTAACAGGCACCTCCATTGGTGTGCCTTTGAAATGCACGGGATACTTTTCTACTGCGACTGGAAGGTAGGTTTTCTGCTCTTTATACCCCCTCTCTCCGGGCTGTTTTACCGTGGCGCTCAAGCCTATTATGTATTCTGCAGTATCCATAATTTCATATAGTATTGCTTTTGTGACATCTCCATAAAGGTGATGAACCTCATCAAGGATTACCACCCTATACATCCTCAGATTTGGTAAGTGTTTGGGCATCCTTGCGGTCTGGTATGTTGTTATTGTTAAAGGGCCAAACTTCTTTTCTTCGGCATACACAACCGAGGGCTTTAGACCATATTTTTTCAGCTCATTTTCCCATTGGTGTAAAAGTATTACGGTAGGGACTATCACTATTGCAGGTGTCCCGAACCTTTTTATTGCCTCTATGCCTACCATGGTCTTTCCAGTTCCTGTAGGCAACTGTATGCTTACCCTTTTCTGCTTGGCAATAGCCTGAAGTGCCTCTTCCTGATGTTCATACAGCTGTGGCAGTCCAACGAACTTTTGCTCCAGTTCAAAGAATTCTTGCTTTACCGTAGTTCTTCTCTTCATTTCCCCCTCTATTGTCTTTTGGGTGGGCGGGAAATAGCCTGCTGCTTCTTTGCTCTCGCCCCTCTTTTCATGCTCTACTTTGAAGGTATACTCTATCCCACCCGTCAGGGTTCTCTGTGCTATCAGCCCTCTGCTATACTGTTCTATTGTTACCCATTTGATATTTTCCAGCCTCTCCCCCTGATAGAATTTCTGCAGTAAATAGTTTCTGAAACTTGAAACTGGAATGGCCTTATCCTCTATTACCACTACAGATGATTTTATAGAATTAATTATATTATTTATTATGTCATTTAAATATTTCTTCTGCTCATCCGTAAGTTCTTTTGCCTGAAAGATCGTCTCATCCTGAAGCCTATCCCATTCATTTTCAAACATTATACACCACCAAAGAAGTACTCTTTATGCTTTATTATGTATGCGTATGGATCTGCCATTGCCTCAGCCAGTTCCTCATCCGTGCCAATATTCCACACCCTTGCCAGTACAGTCTTTATTTCATTCATTTCGTCAATGTCATTGTTTTCCTCCGCAGTCCTATACTGGTCAAGCACCTGAGACAGCATCTCAGAATATATCTTTGCTTTTGCATCTATTTCTGATGTTGCCTCTATTTTTTGTAGCTTTTTTTCTTCCATGCTTTCTGGCATAACTTCTGGAGGAACCTTTCTGAAAAGATCATTCAGTGCAGATGAGAACGCCTCAGATATTCCCTTATTCCTTGCTATGGCCTGTTTAATTTCCTTCCAGTCAACCTCATCCATCAGACCAGTTAGATCGTTCATCTGAACCGTTTTCTCTGGATAATACTTTTTGAGATTCTCCAGAAATTTTGCGAAAACCGAAAGATTAATCGGTGTCCTTTTACTTCCTATATACATATCGTATAATGTTGTTATTTCTACAGGAAATTTCCTTGGGGCTCTCTTTGGTGCTGATGGTTTTGATTCAGCTGGTGCAGTTACTGGCTGTGGTGGTGGGGATGGTTGCTGTGTCTTAATGCTTTTCAGTTCGTCCATCAGCCTTTGCAGTGTCTCCTGTATTGTTTCCGTTTTTTCTTCTATATTCGAAATCCTATCAAATATTTCAGGTGGGAGTGCTACGACAGGCAACTCCTCCCTCTTTTTTTCGGCTGGTGCTTCCTCTTTTTTCTCTTCTATCTGTACAGCTGGCTTCTTTTTTGCACCTATTGGAAAACCGAATAATTGCACAAAATATCCATATTTATATACATCTCTCATTAATTCAGCGTATAGAGATATTTTATTTTGGTCTGCCTTTTCCTGATAATAGCTTAGGATTGAAAATAATGAATTGGCCAGCTGCACAATCCTTTTATCGTCAGAAAACGCTTGATACAAATGATACAAACCAAGCTGATATACATTATCAGCCCGCATATTTTCTTGAGACAGCACACTCTTTTTTCTATCATATTCCCTCATTACATTCTCATAATCCTGAGGAGATAACTGCTTGAGCTGTGCCTCAAATACTTTTGGAAAAATGCGATATTCATAAGGAGTTGTGATATTACGGATTTTCCCGATTAAACTAAATACCTGTTTCTGATCCATACGATTTTTCTTATACACAAAAAATATAAAAAGTTTTGTTTATTCGTTTTCTATCTCTGAGTCTGGAAGCTCTTCAAAGCTTGTTCCACCATAGCCCGTAAAAAGACGCAACGCTCTGTTGATCGCTCTTGTCTCTGCCATTTCCTTCAAAAATGGATACATCCTTGTATTTTTGACGTTTTCAAAATTCGCTGTCCCGTTTGCCACAGTTGGTTGGATGTAATATTGCAGAATTTCTATTCTCTCTGGTTCTGGTATATCTTTCAGGATATTCAATAGGTTGATAGGTATTTTTGGGTATACCTTTGCCGTAGCCTCCCAAGTCTTGGTTTCATTATTATATTGGCTTGAAACCTCTATTCTTTGATATCCTATTCTGGATGCAATATAGAGCAGTCCGGGATGCTTGATATATAGCTGACCGTCAATCAGCATAAAGTATAGGTTGGCTATATCATTCGGTATGTTGTACTGCTTTGCTATGGAGCTTATTGCTCCCTTGCTGACTATAAAGCCTTTAGTAGGTGTTTCCTTTGGCTGTGGCATAGTCGTTGGTTGCATCTGTTTCTCTTCTTTCTGCACTTTATTTTCCCATGCTTTGAAAAGTTCCATTTGCTTGTTCTGATATTTCTCTATCAAGCCCTCCATTTGCACCCTCATATCCGCTATCTCTGATTTTAAATTTATTATCTGGTTCTGGTCAAGTGTTTTGTTTGCCTCTTTCTCCTTCTTTTCTATTTCGGTCATCATCCTGTTTATGTCCCTTGCTATTCTTATGAGCTCCATTTCATCATCTG
>JBMFUY010000067.1:0-11278 GCA_049966275.1 bacterium | reverse complement strand
TCACTGCTGTCCAAAATAATCTAAACTCACAAATCTTACCCTTATAAAACAAGGATTTTGGACGGGTAAATCCACATTTTTAAAATCAGGTTACCCCCTTTTGTTTACCATCCCTTAAAATGCTGTCCAACTTAAATACCCCCTAAAGAAAGCTGTTCAATCTCAGGCACAATTGGTAAGCTCTCAAAGGGTTTATTGAGCCATTCCCATAAATCCCTTTACCCCCTTATCAGCCCTTGTCTCCTTCACTGCCTCGTAAAATTCATGCTTTGAAAATATCTGTAGAATTTGTCCAAAAATACTGCTATACTTATTCATAGGAAGCCTCCTTTCAGGTTATGTTTGTTTCCTGAATTAAAATTTATTGAATTAAATTTTACTTGCCAGATGCTTTTTTTTCAATTATTATTTTGAACTGATGTGTCTTGACGTTAAATTTAAATTGAGGCATAAATGATCAAGAATACCTATCTATGAGGAGGTTATATGGTATTGGCAAATGAAATTATTGATAGTGTTTATCAGGAAGTAATAAGGCGCAATCCTGGTGAGGAGGAATTTCATCAGGCTGTGCGTGAAGTTTTAGCATCACTTCCACCGGTGCTTGTAAAACATCCAGAGTTTGCAGAAAATAAGATATTAGAGAGACTCTGCGAACCAGAAAGACAGATTATATTCAGAGTACCATGGCAGGATGATAAAGGTACAATAAATATTAACAGGGGTTTCAGGGTAGAGTTTAACAGTGCTCTTGGACCGTATAAGGGAGGGCTGAGATTTCATCCATCCGTATCTTTAAGCGTGGTCAAGTTTTTGGGATTTGAGCAAATTTTTAAAAATGCTTTAACTGGTTTACCACTTGGTGGGGGTAAGGGTGGGTCAGATTTTGATCCAAAAGGGAAATCCGAAAATGAAATAATGCGCTTTTGTCAGAGTTTTATGACAGAGCTGTATAGATATTTGGGTGAGTATACAGATGTACCCGCAGGTGATATTGGCGTTGGAACAAGGGAGATCAATTATTTGTTTGGTCAATACAAAAGAATAACGAATAAATATGAATCACCTACATTAACTGGTAAAGGGCTTCATACAACCGGCTCACTGGTTAGAACAGAGGCAACTGGTTATGGACTTGTTTACTTTCTTGATAAAATGCTACAGACAAAAAAGATATCTTTAGATGGTTTAACATGCATTGTTTCAGGTTCTGGTAATGTGGCAATCTTTGCTATTGAAAAATTGCATCATTTAGGCGCCAAAGTGATCGCCTGTTCAGATTCGAGTGGTTATGTATATGATAAAAATGGCATAGACCTCGATACTCTCAAGGAGATAAAGTTAAATCATAGGGGAAGGATCAGTGATTATATAAATTACAAAAAAGACGCTTATTTTAAGGAACATGGCAACATATGGGAGATACCCTGTAAGGTGGCTTTACCGTGTGCCACCCAGAATGAAATTAATGGCAAAGACGCTCAAATGCTGGTAAAAAATGGATGTGTAGCTGTAGCTGAGGGAGCAAACATGCCATCTACACCAGAGGCAATAAAGGTTTTCAAGGAATCAAATGTGCTTTTTGGACCAGGTAAAGCTGCAAATGCAGGAGGTGTTGCCACATCAGCCCTTGAGATGCAGCAAAATGCTTCACGGGATTCATGGAGCTTTAAATATACCAACAACAGGTTAAAAGAAATTATGGAGTCTATTCACGACGTATGCTACAGCACAGCAGAAGAGTTTGGTATTAAGGGGGATTATGTTCAGGGCGCCAATATAGCTGGATTCATAAGGGTTGCCTCTGCCATGCTGGATCTTGGTTTGATATAAAATTAAATATCTGGATACCCCCTGTTCAATGATAGCACATTATACTGTCATTCAAGCAATGTGAAAAATCTACACCACCATGTCATTCTGAAGGAGCTAGAGCGACTGAAGAATCCATCCTATGTCACTCTGAGCAAAGCGAAGAGTCTATGGCTTTAGATTCTTCGGCAAAGACTCAGAATGATACGCAGGAAGCAGATTCTTCGCCTTCGGCTCAGACTGACAGGGTGGTGCGGATTCTTTTGCTACGCCAGAATGACAATTGTTGAATAGCCTGCAAAGCGTGATGACAATGATGCCAGATCCTCCTCTTTTTAAGGGGTGTAACAGATGAGCTAACCTCTTGAAATTCCGTGATCTTGATCTTCTTAAAATATCCTAAAATTAGGGGATGACCTTATCAAGGCATAGATAGAACCTATTGCTATAAGCCCACTTATTAACTGAGATGGTGTGAGGATATTGAATACAACAGGGCTCATATCTCCTCTAAAATAATCAATTATAAATCTTTCTATTGAATATACCAATAGCAATGTCCACATCACAGCGCCATCCTTGTGCCTGCGATGATACACATATACCACAATTATAAAAGCGATCACTACTCCTGCTGCCTCGTAGAGCGTTGTAGGATGAACCGGCAAGGCATGTGTGGCAGTTGGGCTTAAAATACCTTTTGCCACCTGTGCCTGAAACACAAGGCTACCCCTTGAATATATCACAGCCCACGGGAGATAGGTAACCTTACCGAATGATGAACCACGAATAAAGCCTCCAACCCTTGTAAAAAATATGCTCAATGCAATGTATGGTGAGACAATATCGCCAAATCTCAAAATAGATATGTTTTTTTTCTTAAGCAATATTAACCCAATACCTCCCCCTGTGATCACAGCGCCCATGCTTGAGTATCCGCCTTTCCAGAGCATCAATGTTTGCAGTGGCTCGTGTAAGTAAATTTTATACTCAATAAGCACATAGCCCAATCTTGCCCCGATAAAGCCCAAGACTATTGTCCATGTAATGATATGGAATACATCATGAGGTGATGCAATGCCATGTTTCTCACATCCTGTTGCTACAAGATACAGGGAAATAAAGACAAAGATCAGTACCGCAACAAGGTATAGGATTACCTGCCACTGATGCATGCTTCGCGGCTAATGGCTTGCTCTTTTTCTTGCGGAGATCTCTATAAGTGCACCTGTTGCGTAAAGACTCGCAGAATAGTCAGATGAATTCATAGCCTGCTCCAATATATCCATGCCTGAATAGTCCCCCATGAGGGCAAGGTATTTTGCCCCTTCAAGCCTCATCATTTGATCATCTGATACAAGCTCTTTTCTAAAATACGAAAGAGGTGCTGAATTGCCGAGCTCTGCGAGTGTTTTTGCCGACAGGCTTGATACCGCATCATCAGGGTCCGTTAATGCAGATTGCAGATAACCAATTGCGTTACTGTTTCCGAGATAAGCAAGCCCTATGTTTGCACCAAGTGCTACATACGGGTTTTTATCAGATGTGTGGTTAACAAGAACGGGTATAAAAACGCTGTTACCAGATTTACCAGCATAGATCTCAGCGGTCATGACCTTATTATAATTCATATCTCCACCTTTAAGATATCCCTCAACAACACCAATAGCCTCCTTATCATTGATACCAGCAAGTGATGAAGCTGCATACAAACGCACATACCAGTTGGCATCGTTATTTAATGCTTTTCTCAATATATTCACACCGGCATTGTTCCCCTGCTTTAACAGCGCAGATGCCGCGTATATACGTATCAGCGGGTCTTTGGAATTAAGCTGCTGTTCAAGATAGGATTGATCCGATGAAGCGTCCATCTTACTTATAATCTGTTTTGCTTCATCAGATTGACTGATCCTTGGCTCATTCATCAATGTTATATATCTTGCTGTAGCCTCATGTCCATAGCTATCAAGTTGTTTCGGAGGTGTGGATAATACAGGAGCTGGATTTGCAAGCCTTCTGTTTATCTCCGCCCTTCTCTGCTCAATCGTGGTATAAGGAATATGTGTAATCTCTGCCACACTCTGCCATGCAAGGCTTTTCGCCTGAGGTGTAGGAAGTGTGTCCACATAGTTTTCTATTTTTAAAATCGCATTATCCATCACACTGATAGAGGATTTACCGCGTTCGTAATCCTTAAGATACATTGCAATATGTGCCTTTATCTGTTTTGCATACGCAGTGCTTTGATACATATGACCTTTTATAAAGAGGTAATAAATACCTGCTATGATAACAATGGCTATTACTCCAATTGGTATATATCTTTTCATTTATAAACCTCCTGTCAAACAAAAAGGCAGGTCCGACATGAACCTGCCTTTTTGTAATCTGCTTTTACGGAATATATTGTTTGATCATGTCATAGCCTGCCCAGAGTTTACCATCTGTCGTATGCCCCCAGCAGATAAAGGATGTGCCAGGATAAGTGATGTCCGATCTCTTGAATTTCATTATAGCAAATTTTTTATTGCATGTGAGTGTGGAGGCATCTGTTGTAAATCCAAGTCCTGGTGTATCATCTGTGTCATCTTGGTCCGAGCAACTATATATAATCTTTGTTGCAGTTGCACCACTGCATGATGCGTCTTGAATGGTTGATACATCACTGCCATCCGGGAAGGATACAAACGCAGTAAATACACCGTCGTTTTGCTTCATTACCTCTGGCTTTATCTTAACAGAGGCATGAATATTTACAACAGGTATTGCAGGCAATGGCATAGGTGGCACAGAACCATTGCTACCGGGATCAATAAAATAGTATGGATATACCATCATACCAGTAGCATACTGACACCACACATTACCTATATCTATTGGTCCTATAGGATAGTTGAGGGTATCTGCAATCACTACACCACTCATATCCTGCGTTAGCTTTACCAACCGATCGTAATTCGGAGGAATATTACCGAAATAATGAAGATCATTTACACCTATAACCAGGGCATACGCCGTGCCTGGAGTGAGTGCGCTCACGGGTTGAAACGTGTATGTCCAGTGCTCACATGATGAAGTGGCATTTGGACATACTGTTGGTACATCAGTAGGTGATACTACCTCTCGTACTATGTTACTCGTTTTGACACCTATAGGATTATTTAGATAACATCCCGGCCTCGTTGGGTCTTCAGGGTACAGAGCTGCGACAACATACCCAAGGCTATTCTCCGGGACGTCATCTGTTTCTATGGTGATTGTTGGATAACCTGTAATCTTGTTTGGACTTGTAGGTATGTGTGACATGCCGTGTATATCAACTACATTGGCGCCGTTAGCATCAGATAATGTTCCTATCCTTACATAAGCAACCCTTCCGTTCTCTTCTATATGCCAGACCTCAAGACCGGTTGTCGCATCGACAACCCTTATTGTCGGAAGGTTATAGGCATTATAGCCTGCAGGTACATTGGTTATTACATTGCTTGGCACTATACCTTTTATGTGTACCCTGAGCAGGGTAAAGGGTGCTACATATAATGGAAATGCGGATGGTGTGACGATTGTATAAACAGGGTATCTTGTATCAGCACTGATCCATGATGCCGCCATCCGTCTTTGGCTGAGCCCTATTGATGGCTCTAACTCAAGATAATAGTCTCTTATATCAGTGGCAGATTGATTACTTGTACTTCCACTAATGCTTATATAATTCCCAATGGTTGGATCATAAACTTCAAGGATATGATTTTCCCCTATATCTGAATGAAGTGATAAAACATCTCCCGGCATTATACCCCCGTGATAACTTTCCCCCCATTCTATAGGTAGGATCTTATCTGGAGAGTTCTCAGTGAATAGTGCTATTGGCTCTGTATTTATGCCGACAAAAACCAACGGTTGACCGCATCCAAGAATGATTGGAACAGAAATAAATAAGGCAGCTACCAACCCTGCAAGATAAAATCCCTTTAAGGAAAATAGTTTATAATGTTTCATAACCTTTCCCTCCTTTCTAATTTATTTTACCCTTTTACATATGCCTGTCAATCCCTAAAATTAGGGGGGGTGTGAAGGATGAGTAAGCTAACCTGTTGAAATTCCGTGATCTTTACACCCTAAGATTGGGGGGCATCTGGTCTTAACCCGAAAAATGCGTTTGCGAAATAGGGAAGTTTGTGTAATGAGTGATGGGTACCCCGAACGAAAGAGCAAACTTTCCTATTGCATTTTTCGGGTTAAGAAGTTTAACAATTGTACATGCCCTACTATAAGGTTACCGGGCAAGTGTAATGATTGCTTCGTCTTTGTGGGTACTGTTTGAATTTGCAATCTGTTCAAGATATGCCTTTGCCCTGCTGTCTTTATCAAGGATATAAAGGTACTTTGCTCCGTGAAATTTTTCATCAGGATCATTGGAGTTAAATTCATGTTCCAGATAAGGTATTGCATCAGGATTGTGTATGTCTGCAAGGCTTTCTGCACAGAATATCCGTACTGCAGGATCATAATGTGAAAGCCCTCCTACAAGCTCTCTTGTTGCTTCATCGTCACCGAGCCTTGCAAGCCCTGCATCCGCTCCATATCGTATCCAGCCATCCTGTGAACCATGCATGGCTTTAAGCGTTGAAAGACCTTCTGTGGCAAAATAAAACTGAGTTAGTACATAACAGCGTAAACAGGCGATGTTGTTATTGTTAAGGTATAGCCAGAGTTATATGAAGAAGGTGTAAAGGTTGTACCAGAAATATCATAAAAAGTAAGATTTGATGTGGGGATAGAAATTATTTCTGGAATAGCCCCATGATAAAGAAAAAAAGCCCAGACAGCTTTAGATCCATCAGGCGTAACAAAATATAAAGCCTTGCCGTCTTGTATATTAAACGCATTACTCAAATCCCTTTTAAAATATGTATCACCAAGCAATGCCTTAATAGTCTTTAACGCATAGAAAGCCTGTTTAGGTTTAGGCGGCGTAGCATAAGATGCTGAAGTGATATAATTAAACAAGCCGAAATAACATTCCTGAACAGGAACACCACAACCTATGCCATCGCTGTATGTATACCAGTATATACGATTAATACCCTGATCTATACTTTCAAGATATGTTCGCGCAAGCCATCTTGCCTGCATGGATTCATCAACAGGCTCGTATGTGGGCCATCCGATCTCTGTTATCCATAATGGCTTTGATATATTATGTTTTTTAAGCACATCCTTTATATCCTGGATCATTTGTAAAAGCGATTGCTGAGCTGTTGAAGAAAAATCAGGTGCTGTGGATGGAGGATAATTAGCATACGGATGAAATGCAATTATATCCATATAATTACCTATATCAGGATAAAGAGTTAATACTTGATCAAGAAATGTAGCTCCGCCCGTTGTTAAACCGCCCCAGTTCCACATATATACTCCACCAAACACTACAAGTGCTGATGGATCAGCAGATTTGATCGCTGTGTATGCTGCTTTTAAAAGGGCTCCATAAGCTTCTGGATCTGCCTTTGGCTGCCAGAATAGAGGCGTATTCTCTTCATTCCATATTTCATAGCTTTTCACCCTGTGCTTAAAATGTAATGCAACATTATATGCAAAATCGGCAAAGGTTTGGGGGTTATCAGGCGGATAGCTATTTGAATTTTTTGCATCTGCCCATGTATTGCCATAATCAAGGATTGCATTGATATTTATGTTATAATTTGAAACAGTATTAACAATATTATCATAACCTGTAAAATCAAATACACCGTTTTGTGGCTCAATCTGTGACCATGTAAAATCCATTCTTATGCTTGTAATACCAGCTTCTTCACACATGGCAAGCTGATAATTGCATGCTGTGTATGCTGTAACATTTGATGGGTCTGAGCATGTTGAAAGGAATGTAGCTATTCCGAGCATCTGTGAGACTGTTTCAGGCTGGTTTATCTGCTGCTCAACTATTGTTCGTGAACATCCATAGAACAGAACAATAATAAATAAAATGAACCATGTATATTTTTTCATACTGTCTGATTTTTTAATTTAAAATCTGGCGTTTTATCCCCCTACTTTTAGTCTTCCCTCTGCTATAATATTCGCCTTTCAGTATGTTGCTCTTTTTCAATAGCATTACCTTACTTTTAAATATCTTTTCAGGTTAAAGTATTATAATCTCCTGTATCTGTTCAGAATAATAATTGAAAAACGAGCTCAGGTCAAACAAGTGCAGAAGTCCATAGAAGCATATAGAGCATATAGGGGTCACCCATTTAACCCGAAAAATGCGTTTGCGAAATAGGGAAGTTTGTGTAATGAGTGATGGGTACCCCGAACGAAAGAGCAAACTTTCCTATTGCACTTTTTAGGGTAATTCAAATACACTTTGAGGTTTATCATATCGGATATGTAGGAAAAATCTACACCATGTATATCTTTGCAACGTTATCCTCATGGTTTCAGAGGTTTTGTATTCCATATTTAAAAGTAGAATCAATATTGTACATCAATATGCACATAAGGCACATCTGCTGGCATAAAGTATGCATTATACAATGTATAGAGAAAGGAGAGTAAAATGAGGAGCAACAAAAGATGTCCATTCCTGAAGATTGAGCTGTGCGGTTATTGTTCACTGTTTCCGATAAAGAAGATGATCCCTGTAGAAAAGATGAAAACAGCATGTGCGTGCCTTTCTGAATGCTATTCTGATTGCCCTCAATTTATTGAAGCTGGTAGTAGAGCACTCAACGTAAAGCATGCAAAAGCCAGTAGAAGAACTGGTATTGCAAGTGAACAAAATATGAAAGGAGGATAATAACATGGTAGCGATAATGGTTGCATTAACAATTATAGGGTTGGTGATACTGGATCTTGTAATTCAACATATAAGGGGTAAAAAAGCACAAATTCAACAGCCAGCAAAACTTAATTTTGCTGATTTTAAGGTACCTAAAAACACATTTTTTTACCCTGGACATACATGGGTAAAGATATTGGAGAATGGAGAAGTCAGGGTTGGCATAGACGACTTTGTAAGAAAGGTTGTAGGTGAAATTGAAGAAATTGAAGTGCCAGAGGAAGGCAGGTTATTAAAACAGGGTGAGAAGGCATTTACAATAAAGGTGGGCAACAAAGCTATAAGTTTTAGAGCGCCTGTTGATGGAAAGATAACAAGGATAAATACCTTTATACTTACCAATCCAAAAGAAGTAACAAAGAGTGTTTACAACAGTGGCTGGATAATGTCCATAAAGCCTACAAACCTTGCAACAAATCTTAAGGTTATGAAGATCGCTGAAGATGCAGTAGAATGGTTAAAGGCAGAGATTAGAAGGTTTAGAGAGTTTGCATTTGGCGAAAATCTACACTATGTAAAGGATGAACTCCAATACGAGGTTGGCCAGACAAGTCAGGATGGTGGTTGCCTTACAGAGGGCATGCTTGGCAGGATGGATGAGAAAGCGATCAAATATTTTGAAGAGGAGTTTCTTGCAAGATAACAAGGAGCAGGTGATATTAGAAACTGCGATTGAATAACATACTGACACTTAAAATCCCATCAGCACCACCTAATCAAAAGGTGGTGCTTTAATTTTAAAATGCATTCTAATATTATACAAGGTGCCGTGCTGCAAGGTTCAGAAGCATATTGTAAAGGTTCGGGGATAAGCGTTTTATGTACCAGATTATATGTGCATCAAGCCCTACCAGGACAATTGCCTTGTTTTTCCTTATGGCTTTCAAAATAGCTTCAGCTACAGATTCTGGAGGTTTGCCGTGATTCTTAAAATATGCAATCACATTTTCTCTTCTGCTTTTGCTATTATCATCTGTTTTTATTCTACCATCTGCCACGATGCGGGTATTGATCAAACCTGGGCATACAGTTGTAACACCAATGTTATATCTATTGACCTCTGGCCTCAGTGCCTCTCCAAATCCAACAATGGCAAATTTAGCTGTTGAATAAGTCCCGGTAGCCGGTGTAGCTGCAAGCCCAAGAATACTGGATGTATTAACTATGTGACCGGATCGTTGTTTTATCATATATGGAAGGAAGTAGTGTACCCCGTAGATTACACCCCAGAGATTAATACCAAAAAGCCATTCCCAATCTTCTATTGGTATATCTTCTATCCTGCCTCCAACAGAAACGCCTGCATTATTGTGAAGAATATCAACCCTGCCCAATTCATTTATAACAAATTGTGCAAGCATCTTTACTTCTTCTTTATTGGACACATCCACCTGTTTTATAAAAGGCTTTACACCTGATGATTCCGCCTCACTCTGCACCATTTCCAGCCTTTTAAGCTCCTTATCCACAAGCACTAAAATCGCCTTTTCCCTTGCAAAAGCCAAAGCAGTAGCTCTGCCAATTCCTGAACCAGCTCCTGTTATAACCACCACTTTGTTTTCGAAATCTTTTATACCAGGCATACCTCCCCCTTTAATCCTCTTTTTTGTGAATTACCCTATAACCTGTATAGCTTAATTACCACTGTGGTTCAATGAAATTTAAATAAAACTTTTATAGTTTAACCAAAAATGCGTTTGCGAAATATGGGAGTTTGTGTAATGAGTTATGGGTACACCGAACGAACCAGTATGGGCTTAAAATTTAAAGCCCCTATCACATTATTGCATTCTTGAGGTTAATATAGTCTTCTTTTATAACATCTATGTTTGCACATAAATAAAAACTTTGATACGTAGTAAACGTGAAACCTATCATTGCAATTTTAATAATACTTATAGTTACAGGTTGCGCTACAACAACATCATTCAACAAATACGGGAATACAATTACTGGCATTGCTTCATGGTATGGCGGAAAATTCATAGGAAGAAAAACAGCAAATGGCGAAATATTTACATCACAAAGTCTTACAGCAGCCAATAAAACATTACCATTTAATACACGAGTGCTTGTCACAAACCTCAACAATGGTAAAAGCGTTGTGGTAAGGATCAACGATCGTGGTCCCTACGTTGGAGACAGGATAATAGACCTATCCTATGCTGCCGCTAAAGCTATAGATATGATTGGGACAGGCACAGCACCTGTTAGGCTTGAAATAATTAAACCAGGAGAGGGAATAGGAACACAGGAGAATAGGTTTACGCCTGGTTCATACTACCTGCAGTTAGGCTTGTTCTCTGTAAAGGAGAATGCAGAACGTATGAGAAACGAGCTCTATAGATCATTCAATAACATTATTGTAGATACGGATATAATTGGAGGGAAAACATACTATAGGGTTCTTGTTGGACCATTTGAGGATCAGATTGCCACTTACATAGAGGCTGAAAAATTAAAAGATATGGGATATGTTGTAATCGTAAATAAAAAATAATATGGATCTACATAGGTAAAACAAAATTATAGAGTGAAATGTTTTAACCCGAAAAACGCATTTGCGAAATAGGGAAGTTTGTGTAATGAGTGATGGGGTACCCACCCGAAGGGAAGGGT
>JBMFUY010000066.1:0-11319 GCA_049966275.1 bacterium | reverse complement strand
CGTGACCCTTCCCTTCGGGTGGGTACCCCATCACTCATTACACAAACTTCCCTATTTCGCAAACGCATTTTTTGGGTAAAAGGATTTGTGAGTTCAGATTATTCTGGGCAGCAGTGGAATTACCTGTTATGTTTTGTCTCCGGCGGATCAGGGTTTTGAGCGGAACAGATCAAAAAATATTCCTCAGTTCTAATAGGTTGTCTGACAATTGTCGAATATCCTGCAGGTAACAGGTTTTCGAATTAAAAATGTATGATCTATGTGTATTGTTAACAATGTCTTTAGAGAGTGAGGGTAGTTGCTTTTTTACAGAATAACTGTTTAATTTATACTATGATAGAGATCAAATCTTTAACAAAGATTTATACAAACCTTAAAGCAGTTGACAATGTGAGCCTTGAAATAAAAGAAGGAGAACTTTTCTCACTGCTTGGTCCCAATGGCGCAGGTAAGACAACCCTGATGAAGATCATAGTCGGGCTCTTGAATCCAACATCAGGAGATGTTGTTATTGATGGTCATAGCATTCTCAAAGAGCCTATATCTGCGAAAAGATTAATGGGCTTTATACCTGATAGACCTTTTGTGTATGAGAAACTAACGGGCTTTGAGTATATTTTGTTTGTTGCGAATATGTACAATCTTGATGGTATTAACACAGAAAAGAGGGCAAAAGAATTGCTGGAATTATTCTCGCTCACAAACTTTGCGAATGAGATTATAGAAGGATATTCACACGGTATGAAACAAAGACTGGTGTTTGCATCTGCTATGATCCATGATCCAAAGTATCTTATCGTGGATGAGCCAATGGTTGGTTTAGATCCACGTGGCATTACCCTGTTAAAGGCTATATTCCGGGGCATGAAAAAAAGAGGCAAAACCATACTTATGTCCACTCATGACCTCTACATAGCAGAGCAGCTGTCTGACAGAATAGGGATTATAAATGAAGGAAGGATGATAGCATTAGGAACAGCCCAGCAACTGAAAGAACAAGCAGGTATAAAGGGTGGGGATCTTGAAAAGGTCTTCCTAAAGCTAACGCATGAAGATATAATTGAAGAAGTAGAGCTATGACAAGATTGCTTAATCCATCTTTGCTGTCTATAAAAAGAACATTCCTCAGTGGTACAAAGAAGAACAGGATCAGAATTATTGGTTTGTTTGTTTTAGCAGCAGGTTTCTTTACAGCAGAGTATCTATTCATAGCAAGAATGCTTGTTTACTTTTCTGAAACAGAGCTTATAGGTCAATTGTTAATAGAAAAGATGCTTTACATGGCAAACTTTATTTTCTTTGCCATGCTCGTTTTCAGTAACATAATAACATCCATTTCTACCTATTATACAGCAGACGATATTCCACTTATTCTGAGTGCCCCAATAACATTGGAAGAATTCTTTTATAACAGATGGATACAAACTGTGATAAAAAGCTCATGGATGATAGTACTTTTTGGTTTACCTATTTATATAGCATACGGGATTATACTGCACGGTGGTTTTGTGTATTATCTAATTATGCTTGTGGGCTTATTGGCTTTTATCTTTATCGCCTCATCTACAGGCATTTTATTTACCATAATCGTAACATATATTCTACCAGCGAGAAGGTTCAGGGAACTCATGCTTTTTATATCTATAATGGTGTTTATAGGCATATACATTGGCTTCAGGGTGATCAGACCTGAAAGATTTTTAAATCCACAGAGGTTTGAAAATGTCATGGGTTATCTTGCAACACTTCGTTCTTCACAATCATTACTTCTACCAAGTACATGGTTTAGTTCAACATTGATGATGTGTATTTCCCATTTATACATAGATGCACTGTATATGTTTTTACCATTGCTCAGTACAGCCATGGGCATTACGGTTGTTGGTATGTTTGGGACATATCTCTTTTATAGAAACGGATTTACAAAGGCGCAGGAATCAAAGAATGCAAACCTTAATAAAAAGGGCAGGTTTTACAGGTTACTTGAAATACTTACGAACAGAGGCTCTATATTCGTAAGGGCTATTATAAAGAAAGATGTATTAAGTTTTTTCAGGGATGCTTCTCAATGGTCTCAATTATTATTGCTTGGAGCGCTGATCATTGTTTATGTATACAATTTCACAGCCCTACCACTCAAGAACATACCATTCCCAACCCTGTATCTTAAAAATATTATCGCATTCTTAAACCTTGGGCTTGCAGCATTTGTGATCACTGCCATATCTGCAAGGTTTGCCTTCCCATCAGTGAGCCTTGAGGGCAGGGCACTATGGCTCATAAAGGTTTCACCCAATGATATAGCAGAACTTATAAGGGCAAAGATCGTGTATAACCTCGTACCATTGATCATCATGGGAATAGCCCTGATATACTTTACCAACCACGTACTCGGTGTGTTCAGTTATATCATGTATCTTTCTATCATAACCATGGTATTACTCACTGTTGCTATTACAAACATGGGTGTTAGTTTTGGAGCGATCTATCCAAAATACCATTATGAAAATGTAGCTGACATATCCATGGGTTTTGGTGGGCTTGTATTTATGATAACAAGCCTCAGCACAACAATGATCGTGCTCATGGTGGAGGCTGTACCAACGTATAGAGTGATGAAGGTATTTACACATTCCTTACGACTTCATCTTTATGATTATGTCTGGATCTCTCTTTTGTATCTACTTGCTGTTTCAATAGTGGGATATTCCACAATGTATGTGAAGGCAAAGGCTATAAAGGCTATAAAAATGACGGAAGGATAAATATATGAAAAAAACTATGATAAGTGAATTAAAAGAGGGCATGGTTGTGGATAGTACCTTTCTAATAAAAGAGAAGACCTTTGGTACTGGCAAAACAGGAAAAGATTATCTTACGCTAATTATTGGAGATAAGTCAGGAGAGATAGAAGCAAGGGTATGGGATAATGCAAAGGATATAGACTCCATGATCAATGTTAACAATATTGTACAGATAAGAGGGAGGGTTAACAACTATAGAGGCAAACTTCAGATCTCAATAGATGAGATAAGATGGATAGATAGGGCGTCTGTTGATCTATCTGATTATGTTGTTACATCTGTCCGGCGACCTGATGATATGCTTTATGAGTTAAAGATGTTAATGTCAACCATAGATAATGAGTATCTTAAAAAACTCGTTGACCTGTTCTTTTCTGATGAGGAGATGGTGAATCTGTTTAAAACATCAAGTGCTGCAAAATCCATACACCATGCTTATGTTGGAGGTTTGCTCGAGCACACCCTGAATGTGGTGAAGCTCTGTGATATGATTGTAAGCCTATATGAGGGCGTTGACAGGTCATTACTTTTAACATCAGCCCTTTTCCATGATATTGGCAAGATAAGAGAGCTTGGTGGAGAATTAACAACAGAGTATACAGATGAGGGAAGGTTGATAGGTCATATAGTAATAGGTGCAGAGATAGTTGATAAACTTGCATCCAGAATAAAAGATTTTCCACCCGACCTTATATTACTATTGAAGCATAACATTCTGAGTCATCATGGAGAATTAGAGTATGGCTCTCCAAAAAGGCCCAAAACACTTGAGGCGATCATATTACACTATGTTGAGGACATGGATTCCAAAGTGGCAGGCATTAAATCGCTGATCAAAAAGGAGGCTAACGTTGAAAGTGATTGGACAAGCTATCATACATCGTATGATCGTTATTTTTATAAGAAACATTTCTTAGGATTACTCAACGATGAGGATAAGAATGGCGATGAGCAGGAATAGGCTGATCGTTACTGTTGAAGATCATACATTTAATTATTATACAAAGCTTGTTTACTCTATTGCCCGGGATCAGGGTATAGAACTTGTGATTGTGGGTGGGGCTCCAAGGGAGATCATGCTTGGTAGGAAACCAAAGGATATTGATTTTCTTGTATTAAAAGGGAATCCACAAACTGTTCCACTCATGCTTCACACAAATCATGATTTTTTTTATCCAGTGCTGTTTGAGAAGTTTGGTACATACAGAACCGGCATCAAAGGCACACACGAGCTTGAGATGGAATTTATTCCAATAAGGGCAGACACTGTAGAAAAGGATCTTTTATTGAGGGATTTTACCATCAATACCATGATCATGATCCCTGCAGGTGAGCATCAATATGAGATAAATGACATCCTTGGTAAGGCTTTGAACGCACTCAGAGAAAAGGTTCTTCAAACCCCGGTTGAGCCTGAAATTACAATAAAGGATGATCCTTTAAGGATTATGCGAGCTGTAAGATTTTTTTGTACCATTGGTATGCAGCTTGATCCTGCGTTAAAATCAGCATCAAAGGCACTTGCACATCTATTGAAAGATGTTGCAGTGGAACGTATTCGTGATGAATTGTTTATAATACTGTTATCAAATACCCCTTCCAGGGGAATGCTGTTGATGAAAGACCTGGGAATATTAGATATCATCATGCCTGAGGTATTGCCCATGATTGGCTTTGATCAAAGATCCCCATATCACAAAGACGAACTTTTTACTCATAGCCTGCGTGTTATGGATAATACCCCGGCCTGGATAGAGACAAGGCTTTCCGCGTTGTTTCATGACACAGGAAAGCCATTCTCAACACAACAAACAGGCGAAAAGGTTACATACTATGGGCATCAGGATAAAAGCGCTGAACTTTTCAGGACATTTTCCAGCAGGCTTAAGATACCAAACCATATTTCTGATACTGTAGAGGCTCTAATAAAAAGGCATATGATCAATTATACCCCTGATTGGAAGGATTCAACAATAAGAAAGTTTATAAAACACAATCACAATATACTTGATTATTTACTTGCACTGTATAGAGCAGATGCTTCTTCACTCGCTGATCCTTCAAAGGCATTGAGTATGGTTGATGAACTTACGAATAGGATTAACCAGCAACATGTTGAGCAGATAAGTAGATTGAAATCTCCTTTAAACGGGAATGAAATTCAGAAATTATTAAATATTCCGCCGGGCCCCAAAATAGGGGAGATAAAAAAGGCAATTGTTGATGCTATTCTTGAAGGCACAATAGAACCCACAAAATCAGCTGCAGAGGCATTCATAAAACAAGCCTATAACCACCAATAAGAAGGCTGGTTTGATTTGCAAAGTCGTTTACAATTTAAAGAAATAATATTATATTGATGATGTGATGGAAACAGTTATGGAAAAAAGTAGATACAGTGTTTTTGCATCTTTATGCATTGTTATAGGTGTATTGCTTATACTTGAAAATTATGGGTATATAAAAGGTGTATATAATCTCTGGCCTGTTTTTCCTCTTGTGCTTGGCATAGGGCTTTATCTGCTCTATTCGGATAGAGGGAAAAAAGATGCAGTTGTTCTTGGGATGGGGGTATACCTTATACAGTTCAGCATCTTAGCCTTCTATGAAAATTATACATCCTGGTCAAGCATGGTTCATCTATGGCCCCTTTTTGTGGGATTTCTTGGTGTCTCGTTCTTATCTGTTTATATAAGTACGGGTAAAGGCATTATATTTTTTCACCTTGCTGTTTTTTTAATTGGTCTGTGTGTGGTGTTCTTCCTTATCTTTTCAGTAGACTATAGACTCTGGCCAATTTCATTAGTATTATTTGGAATAAGTATTTTATTGATAAAGGAGTTTAATAAAACATGAAAAAGGTTTTGTTTGTAGAACCAAAGGCAGTGGAAGCAAATGTGTTTGCTAAATATATGAATCTACCATTGATGGGACCATTGTATCTTGGAACCATTTTAAAAAATGCAGGTTTTGATGTTACAGTGGTAAACGAGAATTTGCTTGGAAGAAAGTTAACAATGAATGAGCTGGAAGGGGATATTCTTCTTCTAACTTCCTTAACATCAACATCTGAGAGAGCGTATGAGCTTGCAAGACAGTTTAAACAAAAAAATCCAAGGTCAATAGTGATCATGGGAGGGATCCATGCAACATTTTTAACAGAAGAGGCAAGCAGGTATGTGGATCATGTAGTAACAGGTGAGGGCGAGGATCTAATTGTTGACCTTTTGAAGTATGGTACTGACCAGCGGGTAATCCATGGTAAATTGCTTCCAAAGCTTGATAACATTCCAGTACCGGATTTTAATTTGCTTGTTAACAGCAAGAAAATGGATATCATTCCTGTTATGACCTCAAGAGGTTGTCCTTATAATTGTAATTTTTGTTCTGTAACAAAGATGTTTGGTCAGGGATACAGAACATTTTCTGTAGACAGGGTGATAGAAGAGTTAAAACAGGTTAAAACAGATTTTGTTTTCTTCTACGATGATAATCTAACAGCCAATATCAACCGAACACACGAGCTGATGGAGCGTATTGCTAAAGAGAGATTCAGGTTCGAATGGTCTGCCCAGGTAAGAACCGATATTACAAGGTATCCTGAGCTTGTCAAGGATATGAGGAAAGCAGGATGCAATACAGTGTATATCGGTTTTGAATCTGTAAGTAATGCAACATTAAACAGTCTTAGTAAACATCAGACCATCGATGATATACAGCGAGCAATAGATGTATTTCATGGTAACGGCATACGTATACATGGAATGTTTATATTTGGTGGTGATGAGGATGATAAATCTATTTTTGAAGAGACTGTAAGGTTTTCTGTGAGAAACAAGATAGATACTGTTCAATACATGATCCTGACTCCGTTGCCAGGAACAGAAACCTATCAAAAGCTTGAATCAGAAGGACGGATTCTGCACAAGATGTGGCACTACTACGATGGGTTACACGCGGTTTTTCAACCCAAGAATATGACCCCTTTTGAGCTACAGCAGGGTATGCTGAGGTCCTTTGAAGAGTTTTATTCATACACGCGGTTATTGAATGAATCGCTGAACGCTGTATACGATAAGACTATTGGCAAGATAGTGAGCGCTATAAATAATAAGCCATATCTGGATTCCACTTTAGCTATTAAGTTTGTGGCGAACCATATTATAAAAAGATGGCAGAAACTCAATAAAGATTATATGAGTTATCTTTCCCAGCTAAAGAATGGTGTTATAAAGTCTGCGCAGGCTTTACATCTGAACGTTTTATAAGATGTTCTTTAAGGATCTAAGAGCTTATCTATCTGCCCTTGAAACAAGGGGGGAACTTAAAACTATAAACAAAGAGGTCTCACCTGTCCTTGAGGTTGCAGAGATTGCGGATAGAATGATCAAATCAGGTGGTCCTGCACTTCTTTTTAAAAATGTGAAAGGCAGTTCGTTCCCTCTTTTGATGAATATGTTTGGCACAGAATCAAGAACAGCCTTCTCCCTTGGTGTAAACACATTGAACGATCTACAGGATAGGATGAGAAAACTGCTGGATCAGAAACCGCCGGATGGTTTATGGGAAAAGCTTAAAATGTTGCCAAAATTAAAACAACTCTCTGATATGTTACCAAAGGTGCTGTCTGATGGTCCATGCCATGAGGTGATTATAAAAGACAACCCTGATCTAAACATGCTACCCATTGTAAAAACATGGCCACTTGATGGAGGCAAGTTTATTACATTACCACTTGTTATCACAAAGGATCCTGTTACAGGCATCAGGAATGTTGGTATGTACAGGATGCAGGTTTACGATGGCAGGACAACAGGCATGCACTGGCACATTCATAAACATGGGGCAATGCATTTCAGAAGGTACAAACAGCTTGGTAAAAGAATGGATGTCGCTGTTGCAATCGGTATTGACCCTCAAACATTGTACGCAGCAACAGCACCTTTACCAGATGATGTTGATGAGATGATCTTTGCAGGTTTTCTCAGAGAAGAACCTGTTGAGCTTGTAAAATGCCTTAATTCTGACATAGAGGTGCCTGCGTACGCTGAATTTGTGCTTGAGGGATACATTGACCCGAATGAGATGAGGACAGAGGGACCATTTGGGGATCACACTGGTTATTATTCCATGGAAGACCAATACCCGGTGTTTCATGTAACAACAATAACCCATAGAAAGGGTGCAATATACCCGGCAACAATTGTAGGAAAACCACCCATGGAGGATTGTTTTCTTGGCAAGGCTACAGAAAGGATGTTTCTGCCTTTGATACAGAAGATCCTGCCAGAGATTGTTGATATAAATCTACCGATAGAAGGTGTTTTCCATAACCTTGCATTTGTGAGTATAGACAAATCCATACCAGGACATGCACGAAAGGTAATTAATGCACTATGGGGGCTTGGACAGTTTATGTTCACAAAGTTCATAGTTGTTTTTGATAAGGATGTGGATGTACAAAACATAAAAGAGGTTCTCTGGAGGCTTGGTAACAATGTGGATCCCCAGCGAGATGTAATAATCCAGCAGGGTCCTGTAGATATATTAAATCATGCGTCGCCTGAAACAGGTTTTGGTTCAAAGATGGGTATTGATGCAACCAGGAAACTTCCGGAGGAAGGGCATGATCGTCCCTGGCCACCTGTGATAGAAATGCCTGAAGAGATAAAATTACTTGTTACAAAAAACTGGAAGGAATACGGATTTAATTGAAACTATATACCTATAAACAACTTTCAAACATAGATAAAAAGTATATATGGCATCCTTTTACCCAGATGAAGCTCTGGGAAAAGGAAGAGATCATCATTGTTGAAAAAGGACAGGGCAATTACCTTATAGATGTAAATGGCAGAAAGTATTTGGATGGTGTGTCATCCTTATGGGCAAATGTTCATGGCCATAGAAATAAAAAAATAGATCGTGCAATAACACAACAATTGAAAATGATCGCGCATTCAACATTTCTTGGATTAAGCCATCCTGGAGCCATTATACTATCAAAGATGTTGATGGATATAATACCCGATAGTCTAAAAAGGGTCTTTTATTCTGACAATGGTGCCACTGCAGTTGAAATAGCAATAAAGATAGCGCTTCAATACTGGTTCAATATCGGTAAACCACAAAGATATATATTTGTTTCATTGAACAATGCGTATCATGGGGATACAATAGGCTCTGTGAGTGTGGGGGGGATAGGATTGTTTCATTCTACATACAAACCCCTTTTGTTCAGGACGATAAAAGCTCCGTCTCCTTATTGTTACAGGTGTGAACTTGGCCTTGAATACCCCTCTTGTGAGCTTGCGTGTGCTAAAAAGGTTGATGAGCTTTTAAGCAAAAACAGGGATAAGGTTGCAGGATTGGTGCTTGAACCTATGGTCCAGGCAGCAGGAGGTTTTATAGTATCACCTAAGGGTTATCTTCAGGCAATAAGTAACATAGCAAAAAAACATGATGTTTTATTGATCCTTGACGAGGTTGCAACTGGCTTTGGTAGAACCGGGAAGATGTTCGCGTGTGAACATGAACATGTTAAGCCAGACATCATGACTGTGGCAAAGGGGCTAAGTGGTGGTTATCTTCCTATTGCAGCGACATTTACAACAGAGAAGATATACAGGGCTTTCCTGGGTGAATATGCTGAGAAGAAAACCTTTTATCATGGTCATACATACACAGCGAACCCACTTGCAGTGGCTGCTTCCATAGCAAACCTTGAAATATTCAAAAAAGAAAAGATCATTGAAAAAATTCAACCTAAGATAAAGCAATTATCAAAGGGGCTTAAGAGGATTGAACAGCTTGAACATGTTGGTCAGGTAAGACAGCTTGGTATGATGATAGGTATAGAGCTTGTTAAAGACAAAGAAACAAAACAGCCCTATCCGTTTGAACAAAGAATGGGTGCAAAGGTGTGTTATGAGGTAAGAAAATACGGTGTTATACTGAGGCCACTTGGTGATGTTGTTGTTTTGATGCCACCATTATCCATAACAACTAGCCAAATTGAACACCTGCTTTCTGCAGTAGAAAAGGCAATTATATCTATTACCGGTGCATAAGAGATCTATGTGTGTTTGTTATGCCTGTTTTTAGCAATGGACATAGCAAGAAGATTAACTGTATGCATTACTTTTACATTACTTTTGTCCAGAAAAAGCATTCCTGAAATATTCGCCATGCATCCCGGGCACCCTGTTGCAACAACCTCTGCGTTTGTTGAATAGATATCATCTACCTTTTGCTTTGTTATAGCAATGGATAGCTTATGATGCTTTATATTAAAGCTACCACCAAGGCCACAGCATTTATCCGGGGTTTTCATCTCTACAATTTTGTACCCTGCCTTTTTTAAAAGTATTCGTGGTGTTTCTGATATACCCATGCCTCTTTTGAGATGACATGAGTCATGATATGTAATTATTTTATCAAATGTGCTGGCATCAAACATGTCAGGGGGTAACACCTCTGTAATATCCTTTATCTTTCTTGCAAACTGATCAGCCTGTTCTATATCTTCTGGTGTATCGAATAAAAGCTTATAATAATTTTTCATCATTGATCCACATGAGCCGCAGGCTGTTACAACAGTATCAACGTTTTTGAACAAGGTTATTGTAGCCATTGCCTGCTTTTTTGCTCTTTTTGTGTTACCTATGCTTAATGCGGGTAAGCCACAGCATGATTGCTCTTCAGGAATATACGGTGTTATACCTGTCAGCTTAAGCAGTGTTATTGCATCTTCTGCAACATCGTGACTGATAAAATCTATAAGGCAACCAAGAAAGAATCCTGTTTTTGTTTCCATGGTATATGTATTCTTTTTTGAGCGCGAGAATCTTTCTTTGATCTCAGGCACCATGTGATTGGCAGGAAGCCTGTAAAAAAGGTCTGTTTCACTTTCTACCTTTCTTCCGAGTGTATGTTCTACAATATAACCAAGTTTAAAACTCAGATCTATTCTTGAAATAAAGACATTTGTTAGGGTAGATTCTATCATTCTGTTATCCGGATAGTTTATGAGCCTTTCTCGGGTAGACATGATCAGCAGATCTGTTCTTACATTGTTAGGACACACCTCCACACATGCGGTGCATAGAAGGCATTCAGAGAGAAGATTTTTTGAGCGTGAAGAAGGCGATAAGTTTCTCGTCAGTAATGCCTGAATAAGTGCTACCTTACCCCTTGGAGCTGCTCCTTCTTCGTTCAGTTCCTGGAACACAGGACATACAGACCTGCACTTACCACATTTAACACATAAGGAGTACTGTTGTTCCTGATTAAAGTTTATCATAACAGGGAATACCTGAGAGCAACACTGTTCTACCTAAAATAAGGCATATTGAAATGCCACTCTATCCAATTTAGGCACATTATAATGATGGAAGTGTGGTAAGTCAATGATGTAATGATATATACAGGTATTGTGCTTTAACCCGAAAAATGCAATAGGAAAGTTTGCTCATTCGTTCAACCCCACGATCCACCTAAGATACAAAGACTTTTT
>JBMFUY010000065.1:0-11425 GCA_049966275.1 bacterium | reverse complement strand
ACAAAAATATAAATTGTCTTATGATCCATCTACTGATGCCTTTACTGTTACCCCTGTTGGCGATTAACCTTTGCTCTGTATAATGCCCAGTCAATCTCAAAGGAATATTCATTCATGGTGTTGGTGAAGATTGTTTTATACTCTTTTGATTCAAAATATTGCTTTAGTTCTGGAGATAGGGGAAGGATCAGTTCCTCTGCTTTCCACTTAAAAATATCACCATCCTTCAGGTTTTTCACACAATCCATAGACACAGCATACGAAGCATCTGCGAGACTATACTTTGAAAGTGATCTTTCCAGCGCTTTAAGGATCCCCTGCATATATGGATTGTAAAATTTAAAAAGCTCTGAATATATTACAGCATTATGATAGTACTGGGGAAAGTTTAATATACCATCCTTTTTCAGGTAATTAGCCACTTTGATCAACATATTTGCCACCTGCCTTGCTATGCCAAGCCCGGGGTATTGTTGATCAGGCAATTGTGGCCGTTCCTTTGTGAATACTGCTAATGGGTTTTGTAGAATAAGCCACTCTATAACGATCATATTATAAGAGCCATAATTGAACGACGTCAGGTATTTAATCTTTGGTTTAAATATACTTTCTGACAATATAATCTCTACAAGCAGATGGGATTTATCCTTTTTATCAAAGTAAACTCTCAGTATATGTTTATGCGGATCATCAGTGTTTATATCAAGTAGCAGGCTGGTAAAACCTTTCTCATAGATCTTTTGTAACACGAGTGATTTTCTGAGTATCCTTTCCACCTCTTTTCTGGTAAAAACGCCAAGGTATAAACTATACCCTTTTTTTTCATTGAGCTGGCGCATCAATTCATTTTCTGACAGGGAAAAATCTATATCCTTAAATGGAATCTCCTCTATGCTCTTTAATCCTTTAAAACTTATATTGGGCTTTTTCATAGACAATCCTTTGAATTTCAATACCTTTTAGATTTTAGATAAACATAAGGAGAAACCCATTTTATCGTCTGACAAATGGTAGGAAAGACATTAGGATCAGCAACACGTGCTTTTGTTTCTATAATCTTTCCTACCATGCTTTAAGCATCATACAGTGATTTACCTAATCCAGTACAAGATCATACCAGAACTTTGCTTTACGTGGAGCAACTGCAACGTGTATATGCTTGATCTGTGTATACTCGTCAAACCCGTATGTGCCTAACTCCCTGCCTATACCACTCTGCTTGTACCCACCAAACGGTGCTATGGCATTGATCAAATGGTAGTCATTGATCCATACTGTCCCTGTTCGAATTGCCTTTGCCACCTCTATTGCCCTTGGTATATCTGTTGACCATACACCACCTGCAAGACCATACATACTGTCATTCGCTATCTTTATCGCCTCTTCCACTGTCTTAAACTTTATAACGGATAACACAGGACCAAATATCTCCTCCTGTGCAATCTTCATCTTGTTGTCCACATCAACAAATATCGTTGGCTCTATATAAAATCCCTTCTTCAATCCCTCTGGCCTCTTTCCACCAAGCAATAACTTTGCACCTTCATCAAGCCCTGCCTTAATGTATCCCTCTACTGTCTCCCTCTGCTTTGCTGATACCACAGGCCCCATTGTGGTCTCATAATCCATCTGGTACCCTACCTTTATCCCCTTTGCTCTTGCTATAAGCTTATCCATAAACTTATCGTAGATCTTCTCATCCACCAGTAGCCTTGTCCCTGATTCACATACCTGTCCTGCGTGTAAAAATGTCCCAAATAATGCCCCATCCACTGCCTCGTCAATGATTGCATCCGAAAGTACTATGTTCGCTGATTTGCCCCCTAACTCAAGGGTCACCTTTTTTACTGTCTTTGATGCTAACTCCATTACCCGCCTTCCTACCTCTGTTGAACCTGTTAATGCGACCTTGTCTATCATTGGATTGCTTGCAAGCTCCTCTCCTACCACTCCACCAGCACCTGTCACAACGTTTACAACACCATCAGGTATACCTGCTTCCTGAATGATTTTTGCAAGCTCTAATGCTGTAACAGGCGTGTAGCTCGCTGGCTTCAATACCACACAGTTGCCTGCTGCCAGGGCAGGTGCTATCTTCCATACTGCCATAAGAAGAGGGAAATTCCATGGAATGATCTGCCCTGCAACACCTATGGGTTCACGTACCACGAAATTCCAGCTCACTGATGGAAAGTTTATCCACGGTAATGGTTCATACAGGTCCTTCTTGTAAGCAAGCTCTGCAAAATGACGAAAGTGCTCCACTGCAAGTGGCGTATCTATCATGGATGATTTCCTTATCGTTGCTCCAGAGCTTAAAGACTCAAGCTCTGCAAGCTCGTTCTGTTTAGCTATAAGTCCATCAACAACCTTTAACATCAGTTCTGAACGTTTCTTCTGTTCAAGTCTTGTCCATACACCGCTGTCAAATGCATTTCTTGCTGCCTTTATCGCGTCTCTTACATCTTCAACATCCGCTGCTGGAACCTCCGCGACCACCTCCTCATTACCTGGATTTATGATCTTCATGGTCTTGCCTGACTTTGCATCCACCCACTTACCATTGATAAACATCTGATACTTTTTCATTACAAAACCTCCTTTTTTATTTCACTTAAATTTTATTATTTAAATTAGTGTTAAATCATGCGTATAAATACTGCATGGATCCTGAAAATTGAAAGTCTATTTTTCCTGTTCAAGGATTTCAACCTGTGTTTTAACAAGTTTCTTGAATCTCTCAGCAGATTCCCTGCCACCAACGTCATTCAATGTTCCCCAGTGCATTGGTATTGCGACTTTAGGATTGATGGTGTTGGCGATCTTTGCAGCGTCTTCTGCATCAGAAGTATATTTGCCACCAACCGGAACAAGCAGAATATCAACCTTTATAGATCTCATCTCCTCTATGAATTCTGTATCACCTGTATGATAGATACTTTCACCATTCATGGTTATAATAAATCCAACATTACCTGCTTGTTTGGGATGAAATTGCTTGGAAGGGTTGTATGCCGGGACAGCCTGTATATCTATATCTTTTATATTGATCCTGTCCCCTGGTTTAACAACCCTGACATCGCCAGAAAGGTGTGATTTGGCTGACGGTGTTGTTATAATTACAGTATCCTGTTTGGATAATTTTTTTACATCCTCTACAGACAGGTGATCAAAATGGTCATGGGTTATAAGGATAATATCAGCCTTTGGGTCTGGTTTCTTTACCTGCCATGGGTCTATATAAATGATCTTACCATTGGTTATTCTGAAACTGGCATGTCCAAGCCATGTAATCTTATTCTTCATATGAACCTCCTTTTTAAAGGATAATTGCCTGGGGCCGGGATCGAACCGGCATGGAGTTTGAGCTCCGAGGGATTTTAAGTCCCTTGCGTCTACCAGTTCCGCCACCCAGGCATCGCTTATTGTTAAATAATATTTTATGTTTAAAGTCAATTAAAAATATCACTGCAAGAGGTGAGAGATTGAATTCAGCTATTCAATAGTATAATAAAACGGATCATAAATTGATAGTAGTATTCTTCTTAATGTATGTTTTTATAGACATTGGTTGTTCAATGATGTATAACCCTCAAATAAAAGATTGTGTTATTTGGTAGTAAGGTTAAGACATGATCAAATTATGGAGGAACAGATGAATAGAACATATTTTAAAACGTTGTTTAGCCCTATAAAGATAAACAAATTGGAAATAAAAAATAGGATTGTGTTTCCTGCAATGCATCTGAATTACACCCCTGAAGGTTATATTACAGATCAGATGAAGGCTTTTTATGAAACAAGGGCTAAAGGCGGAGTTGGTTTGATTGTGGTTGGTGGATGTACAATTGATGAGGTTGGGGGTGGTCATTTTATGGTCAGGCTTGATACAGATGACTTTATTCCTGGTATGGCTGACCTTGCAAATACGCTTCATTCTTATAACACAAAGGTTTTTGCGCAACTTTATCATGCAGGCAGATACGTTGCTTCATGGATGATCAATGGTAAAACACCTGTTTCAGCATCTGCTGTTCCTTCAAGGCTTACGAATGAAACACCAAAGCCTTTAACAATAGATGAGATAAAACAGATTCAACAATACTATGTTGATGCATCATTACGAGCAAAGAAGGCTGATATGGACGGTATAGAGATCCTTGCATCAGCAGGCTATTTGATCTGTCAGTTTCTATCCCCATTGACAAATCAGAGAACAGATGAGTACGGAGGTACATTTGAGAATAGGATGCGGTTTGGTATAGAGGTTTATAAAAAGATAAGAGAGGCTGTTGGTGATGATTTTCCTATAACAATGAGGCTCTCTGGCAGTGATTTTGTTAAAGGAAGTAACACGATAAATGAAACAGTAGAATTTGCAAGAAGATTGGAACAGTTAGGTATAGATGGTTTCAATATCACTGGTGGCTGGCATGAAACCCATGTTCCGCAATTGACGTTTTCTGTTCCTGAAGGTGCTTTTTCATATTTAGCATTAAAGGTAAAACAAACTGTAAATGTGCCTGTTATTGCCTCCAATAGAATAAACAATCCAAAGCTTGCAGAAAGGCTTATAAATGATGGCTGGGCTGATATGGTTGTTATGGGTAGGGCTTTGATTGCAGATCCAATGTTTCCGGATAAAGCAAGAAAAGGCAATCTTCACGAAATAAATTCATGCATAGCCTGTAATCAGGGGTGTTTTGACAACATCTTCAATGGACTTCCTGCAACATGCCTTGTAAATCCCATTGTTGGACGAGAACATGAGATAAAGATTTCAAAGGCAGAGGAGTCTAAACATGTTGCAGTTATAGGTGCTGGCCCGGCAGGCCTGGAATGTGCTATAACACTTGCCAGAAGAGGACATAAGGTTGATCTGTACGAGCAGGAAGAATACATTGGTGGCCAATTTAATCTTGCAAGTGTTGTGCCTGATAAAGAAGGATTTTACAATCTTCTGTTGTACTATGCCAACCAGATTGAACATACCGGGGTAAAGCTTCATCTTAAAACAGCTATAAATGAGAAGGCACTCTCAAGTTTAAAAGCAGATGAGATCGTTGTTGCAACAGGAGCTATGCCTCTTTTACCTAAAATAGAAGGCATTGAAGAAGGTATTGAGGATGGTTATGTTGTGCCTGCATGGTATGTACTATACAATGACTTTCAGGGTATATCTGAGAACATAGTAATCATAGGCGGAGGTGCTGTTGGATGCGATGTTGCCCTGTACCTCAGTCAGGACGGAACGATCAATGAAAAGGTAGCAAGATTTTTACTGGAAAATGATGCAGAGGACCCTCTGCTTGTTCAACAGCTTTTGAAACAATCTACAAGAAAGATCATCATACTTGAAATGCTTGATAAAGTCGGCAAGGATATAGGTAGGTCCACGAGATGGCCTATTATGCAACAATTGAAGCGCCGGGGGGTAAAGATGTATACAAATACAAAGGTTACAAAGGTTGAGGATGGAAGGGTTTATACAGAAAGTAATGGACAGACACAGGTATTTGATGCTGGATTGATTATCCTTGCAACAGGTGTAACTTCAAACAATCCATTTTCAAATATAAAAGATAAGCGTATCCATGTTATTGGAGATGCTAATAAACCGGCAAAGGCTATTGATGCAATACGCCAGGGATTTGAATTGGCGTTAACGATATAATTAATCTCAATAAGGGGGTAAGTATGAAAGGTAATAAAACCTTGCTGATGTTGATTCTTGCATTGGGTGTTTTTGTAAGCATCAGGGTGTTTGCACAGGGCGGTAATCCCAATTGGCCAGGAACCCCTGGTACTCCGACTCAAACTTCTATAAAGAGTTCTGATTGGGTGCCTTATCTGCCATGGAATCCAGGCTATGCTCAGGCAGAGCCAGGGTTTGGTCCTTCTGGTAGTTATTATAAACAAGGTAGTACTATTTACAATGAGGCATGGAATTACTTTAGTTTTGAGCCGTACTCAGTACAGGGCACTGCTGCCCTTAACACACCAGAGCAATTATACGGTGTAAGTGGTATTAGTGCTGATAAGGCATGGCAGTATACAACAGGTGATCCGCGTGTCTTAATAGCTGTGCTGGATTCAGGTATAGAATGGAACAATAAAACACTTGTAGATAAGATACATTTAAACTATAGAGAATTACCTCCGCCGTATAACCCTTCGATAATACCGAGTACAGGTGGGTTTGTAACAGGTTGCACATGCCACACAGCATCAGGTACAGATATACCAGCAACTACTGCCTGTGTTGCAAATGGCGGATATTACAATCTTTCTTGTTATGATTGGAATCAGGATGGTGTCTTCAATATAGCAGATTATGATCCTTCTAAAGGAGGCGCTGGTTATGCATGGTTTACAGATCCCAAATATCCGACCGGTGCACAAATCCAGATAACAGACCAGAACGGTAATGGTATTATAGATCCTGAGGACCTGATTCTTTTATTTGGACAGGATGGTGTTGATGCAGATGGCAATGGGTATGCACGGGATATAGCAGGCTGGAACTTTAGAGACAATAACAATGATCCCTGGGATATTAATGGCTTTGGTCATGGCACAGGTGAAGCAGAAGATTCTTCTGCACCTGCAAACGATCCATCTGTCTGGGAACCAGGTGTATGTCCAAAGTGTATGTTCATGCCAGTAAGGGTGGGTGATAGCTTTGTAGCTGATTCAAATCATTTTGCTGAAGGGGTTTTGTTTGCGACAGATTCTGGTGCAAAGGTTATCCAGGAGGCTCTTGGAACACTTAATATGACGCATTTTGCTCAGCAGGCAATTGATTATGCATTTAATCATAATGTTGTAATTATAGCTTCTGCAGCAGATGAGGATAGTATGCATCATAATTATCCTGCCAATGGCAACCATGTTATTATGGTACACGCCATTGCACCAAATAATAGGGGACATGAGAACCAACCTCTTACATCGTTTTTAGCATTCAACAACTGTACAAATTATGGTGCGCATCTTGTACTTTCAACACCAGGGGACAGCTGCTCTTCAGAGGCAACAGGAAAAACATCCGGTATGGCAGGTATCATTGAATCAATGGCACTTGCAAGGGGCATTACGCTTACTGCAAATGAGGTAAAACAGATATTGACACTTACAGCAGATGATATAAATATTCCCAATTCAGTACCAGGTTCTACAAACTACGATCCAACGCTTTATGAGTCTTTGCCAGGATGGGATCAATACTTTGGTTATGGCAGGGCAAATCTATTTAAGGCAGTTTTATCTGTTACAACAACAGCCATTCCTCCGGAGGTTTATATAACCTCACCAAACTGGTTCCAGACTGTAGATCCAGTATCTACTCCAGACCTTGATGTTTATGGTTATGTAAATGCACGTTGGGCAGGTTCTTATGATTATGAAGTACAGTACGGTGTTGGCATAACCCCTTCCACATTTATAACAGTATGTGAACAAAAGGGATTAACAACACCTATTTCCGGAAAACTATGCACAATCAATGTTTCAAATATTCCAGTGTATGAGGGTCCCATAAATAAGGTGGAGACGTGGACAGAAGGTGGTGCTAATGATTACGCGGTAACCATACGTATCCGTGTATTCGATAACCAGCACCAGAATCAATATGAACTGCCCATATTATCAACGGGTGATAAAAGGCTTTATGGTGAGGATAGAAGGGAGATCTTTATACATCATGATCCAGACCTTTATCCCAATTATCCTATATACCTGGGTACATCCCTCGAATCCTCTCCAGTACTCGCAGATCTTTATGGAACAGGGAAGGACGTACTGTTGATAGGAGGGTCTGACGGCAGGGTTTATGGATTTGATAAAGATGGAAACCCATTACCAGGATTTCCACTTACAACCAATGTGCTTGATGTGTTTGACCCTAAAAATCCTGCAAATCATTTAAACTCGCCTGCTTATAAAAGCGGTGAAATTTCACCAGCATCACCTGCTATACTTGGAACAGTGGCTGTAGGAGATTTGCTTGGCAATGGTATTACAGATATTGTTGCAACAACCATGGATGGCCATGTATATGCATGGGATAATAAGGGCAATCTGCTGCCTGGATTTCCTGTTCATATAGATTATGGGTATTCAGATCTATTTACAAATACAACACTAAGGAACAACATTCTCCAATCGTTAAATTGTTCAACAAGTTCGGATCCAAAGTGTTCACCCAATCCTCAAGAAGATATCCCTGATCATGCAATATTATCATCACCTGTGTTATATCCAATAACGGGTAAAGGGCTTGATATCATTGTAGCAGCAGAGGATCAACATGTTTATATCTGGGATGGGACAGGCGCATTGATTACAGATTTTGCAGTGTATAACAAAAATCTACCTTATTACAGACAGTATACACGGATACTATCAACACCTGCTGTTGGAGATATACTTGGGAATGGTGGTGTACAGATCGCACTTGGTACAAATGAGTTGTATGGAAGTTATGCACAGGCGTATGTTATGAACCTTGATGGTACGTATGCACCAGGTTGGCCACAGCAGATCCCTGGTTTTTACGCGGCTATACTCCCATATGTAGGGATAGGTATGCCTACATCTCCTGTTCTGTTCAAATATGGAAGTGATCCGGGGTTGAAGGTTGCATTTAATCCAGTGTCAACAGAGCCTTTTATATACAACCCAAATGGAACAATATTTGAACGTGTAGCAGGATTATTCCCCAAGGATGCCAATACATCTGAAACAGGGGAGGTTACTTTAATATCAAATATGGCTGTTGGTTCACTCTCTAATGGAGATGTGCAGTTAGCTTATGGTGCAGTTGGATTGAATATACTGAATATGGAAGCTAATCCTTCATTACGTGAACCTTTTGATCACCTTGTTTCTTTATGGGATGTTAACAATGATGCATACGCCTCGCATTTCCCTATTACAATAGAAGATTGGCAGATGCTTAATAGCCCGGCAATAGCAGACATTACTGGAGATGGCATGCCAGATGTAATAGAAGGTAGTGCTGGTTACCAGTTATGGGCATGGGATGCAAATGGAACCGTGCCACCAGGTTGGCCTAAATTTACCGGTGGATGGATACTTGCTTCTGCTGCTGTGGGAAATGTTGAAACGCAGAGTAACAGCGGAGCACCAAATGCTGTGCAATGGGCTGATTTTCATCACGATCTATGGCATACGGGTAACTATCAAACCCAGTTGCCTGTAAGGAATGGGAAACTTGCTATAGCTGTTGCTACAAGGGAAGGATATCTATATCTTTGGAAAGCACCTTACTCGGCTTCTTCAGGTTCCTCAGGCGGGTGTTCATGTGATATAACAGGTAAGACGAACCTTTCAGACATAGCATTTGCTCTGCTTATAAGTGCAATACCATTTATGTTCATATTGTATTTAAAGCAGAAAAAACATAATTTATAGCAAGGGTATAGAAATGGGACAGCCTGACTTCAAGCCATCAGGATTATGAGAAAAGATACAATTTTTTTGTTTTTTGTTTTTATATTCTATGTAGCTGTCAGGCTTGTCCCATTTTTCTTTACATTTGATAACACAGGCAGATTCTTTCTGCTTGATTCTTATGAATATAGTCTTCTTGGCGCAAACATAGCACAACATGGTTATTATACACAGAATGGAGGTGAACCAGGGCTTAGAAGATCACCTGGTTATCCATTTTATCTTGCAATTGTATATAGGTTCTTTGGTGTTAAACCAGCTATTGCCCTGTTTTTACAGATCATACTTTCCGGTTTTATTCCTGTATTGCTCTACAAAAACGCAGAGTTATTGTTTTCAAAAAAGGTTGCACAAATAGCAGCTGTGATCTCCATATTTGAACCTGTAAGTATTATCTATTCAAATATTTTATTGGCGGAAACCTTATTCGTAATCTTTTTGCTTTTAAGCACTTATTTCTTCATAAAGTCTATGAAACAGAAAAAAACATATGCACTTGTTATGTCCGCAATAACAATGGGCATAGGTGCATATCTTAGACCTGTTATTCTCTATTTACCTTTTGTATATGCATTTATGTACATAACCATTTCATGGCTATCATTCAAAGACAGGATAAAGTATGCACTGGGTATTATGGTTATAGCTGGACTGACTGTCCTGCCATGGATTGTAAGAAATTACATCGTTGATCAGTATAAAGGCTTTTGCTCCATTCAGGATGTAAATCTGTATTATTACAGAGCAGCAGGCATCATCTCTGACAGAGAACATACACCTTTAAAAGAAATACAGGATAGGTTCAAAGAGGCTATTCCATCAGGGCTTTCACTCGCAAATCAATATCAGTTTATGAGGGATAAGGCTATCCGTATTATAACACATCATCTTTATAATTACCCAGAACTGATGTTTAAGGGCAGTATTAATATGCTTATCGCACCTGAAAGGTATGCAGTATTTAAGTTAGCGGGTATTAAACCAAGATTCCTTGGGGTTATGTGGCAGGGGCGTAGTGTGCATGAAGCAATAAAGATGTTGCTGTCTGATCCCTTCATTGTATCCACTGTTGTTATTTATCAACTCCTATTTACCCTGTTTCTTGGTTTGTTCATACTTATAGGCATTTTTGTTCTTACTGGAGAAGGTTTTATAAGGGAGGTTTTCACCCTTTTGTTTATTATTGCTTATTTTGTTGTTGTGTCAGCAGGGCCTGAGGCAGAGCCAAGGTTCAGGCTCCCTGTATTACCTTATATGATCATAATTGCAGCCTTTGGATTATCAGCCATGATTGGTAGTGTATCAAGGAAACATTATAAAACACGTATAAGATAATCATACTTTAAACAATAAAAAAACTTGATCAGCAAATCTGTATGTGGTACCTAATTCCTCTATGAATACAAAAAAGGTTTTAATTGTTATGGGCAGTAGTTCTGACGAGAAGTTTATGTCAGAATGTGCAAAGGTATTGGATAGTTTTTCTGTGAGTTATGATATGGTTGTTTCTTCTGCTCACAGGACACCTGATAAAACAAGGAAACTCGCGGTTGAGGCAAAGGATAATGGGTACAGCGTTATTATAGCAGGCGCTGGTGGTGCTGCACATCTTGCAGGTGTTATTGCGTCTGAAACTGTGTTGCCTGTTATAGGTGTGCCATTACCATCCTCTTATCTGTCTGGTATGGATGCACTTTTATCTACAGTACAGATGCCAGGTGGTATACCTGTTGCCACGGTTGCTATAGGTGAAGCAGGTGCGAAGAATGCGGCATTGCTTGCAGTAGAGATACTTGCTCTGCAGGATGAATCATTGCACAAAAAATTGATAGATTACAGACAAACGCTTGCCCAGAGCGTTTCAAAAAAGATTAACCCGAAAAATGCGTTTGCAAAATAGGGAAGTTTGTGTAATGAGTGATGGGGTACCCACCCGAAGGGAAGGGTCACG
>JBMFUY010000064.1:0-11457 GCA_049966275.1 bacterium | reverse complement strand
TCACATTCCGTTTCTTTTTTTCTAATATTCGAAGAATACCTATATTGACGCGTGACCCTTCCCTTCGGGTGGGTACCCCATCACTCATTACACAAACTTCCTTATTTTTAAATGCATTTTTTGGGTTAATAAAGTGGTGGACTGCCGAAGGCAGGACGGGGTATTTTCTGTCATTCTGAGTGACCAGAGGGTGGCACACAGCGAAGCTGGGTCAGGCAATCTCTTTCTACAGGTAGATTGCTTCGTCGTTTCATTCCTCGCAGCGACATTGTCACAATAACATTGTCGGACAGCCTGTTTAGATAAGAGAGTTGAACATCAACAATTTTTAGTTGTATTTTTTTTGTAATTTGTGTATTATGTGTTTTTATGAAACAACATCAGTTATTATTGGTTACATGGCTGTCTGACGTTAAAGATAGCGTTGAGACTTCTTTAAAGAATAACAAATATAATTTTGATAGTGTAACTACCCCAATAGAGGCAATTGATGCCATTGGTAAATACCCATATAAGGTTGTTATTCTGGATAGTTTATTACCAGGGGTAAATGGTTATCAATTGGTTAAACGCCTGCAGGAAACACCACATGGTAAGTATGCAAGGTTTATAGTGTTCATGAATAATATCCAGCCAGACAAAATACCAGCGGTAGAAAAAAGATGGGGTATACATAAATTGCTTAAAAAGCCTATTGATATTGATGAACTTCTAACGAGCTTACGAGAAGCTGAAGCTTATGATCTGCCGAGCGAAAAGCTGGAAGTTCATACAGTGGAGTGCTGTGAAGAGCTTTTTGCTGATTTAGCCTATTCCTTATGGACTGGTAAATTAACCTGTTATGGAGATGATGATACAGTAAAGGAAATTTATTGGTATGGTGGAAACCCTGTATTTGCAATTAGTAACAATGAAAATGAAAGGCTTGATAAATGGTTATTAAATAAAAAGCTTATATCGGAAAACGTTTTAAAACCAGCTTATGATATAATGAATAAAAGGGGGAAAAGGCTTGGTGATGCGCTCATAATGCTCGGAGTTATAAGTGAAGAAGATCTGGAAAGGGCTATTTCTGATAACATGAAAGCTATTATTCTTAACATGTTTTCATGGAAGAATATTCGGTACACAAAAGAAGAAAACATAGCCGGAATAAAAGAACTAATATCCATAAGGGAAACCTTCCCTGTTATTCTATTTGAAGGAGTAAATAGGGAATTGGATATTAACTATGTAAAAAACAAATTAGAATCAAAAGGAGAGGTAATAAGTTTTAATCCAGATAATATCTTCAACATAGAAGACTTCAGGTTCCCACATTCTTTTAACAGGCTTATGACTCTCATAAATGGTAAAAGAACCGTTTATGAATTAATTGGTAAAAGTGGTTTACCTCATGATTCTGTATATAAATTTATCTATACGCTATATCTGTTAAGATTTATCAGGTTTGGCACTGTGAATGAAGACAAAAAAAATATTCCTATCAGTGTATCAAACCTTAGCGCTGAAGCGAGTAAAAAGACAAGGTTTACAGGAAACTTACAGGATGTTTCTATTGTAGAGCTTATCCAGATGCTTGAGCTGAATAGAAAGTCCGGTACAATACAGATAAACGATACAAATGAGATTGGATGGTTACTGTTTGATAAAGGCAGGATAATTGATGCTTATTATGGGGATCTTACAAGAGAGAGTGCTGTTTACAGGATCATTTTACTTACAGAGGGTGAATTTGATATAAGGTTTAAAGATGTGGTGGGAGAGCCAAGAATTTCTGTGGATACTCAAACATTACTTATGGAAGGACTGCGGATACTGGATGAACTAAAAAGGCTTGAGCCAGTGTTTGGTAGTTTTAAAAAGCGATACATTGTAAACACCTCACATAGATTTGCCACAGAGGATGAAAAAGATGAGTTGATGAGAATATTCAACGGGAAAAATGATTTGTTAACATCCTCATTTTTGCTAAACCCGGATCCAAAAACCGGACTTGATATTATAACCACATTGGCAAAAAATCAGATTATTAAAGAGAAAACATGAAAATAAAATGCGATAAATGTAACAATGAGTTCTTCGTGAAGGTGGATGCTCATATGCAGAGTACTTATACTGTTAGGTGCCCTGTTTGTAAAAACCCGATCACTATAAAAGCCCATTCAAACAATACTCCTTATAAAAAGCATGAGCAGTCAGACGCGGAATATAGATCTAATATGGACAATAAAATGATTGTCGGTGCTGAATCTATTAGTGGTACTGATGTCAAATCCAGTACAACAGAGGAGTTAAAAGACAATACCACTGATATGGTACAGGAAACGGACGATGAATTCTATAACGACGATGAGCTTTTTAAACCAGGCAGGAATGATAGCTTGACGAGCATACTCAAAGCAGCCCTGAGCAGGATAGATATTTATTCTTTTACAGAGTCATTTTTTTATTATGCATACTATGTTTTTATGTTTTTATTTATTCTGACATTTCTATTTGTATCGTCTGAGGTGATCAAGCTCGACAATCTCGAAAATAGTATCGGTCATTTCTTTCAATCAATAATAAATGTTTTCAAGCATTATGTATAATTATAATGTACAATTACGAGCATGAACTAAAACATAGGCTTGGTTCTCTTAACTTTTTGAAGGAGATAATATATTTTTCTTCTATTGAATCCACAAACACAAAGGCTTCTGAACTTGCCTTAAAAGGCTATGATGAATGGACAGTTATAGTAGCTGATACTCAAAGTAAGGGAAAAGGAAGACAGAACAGAAATTGGTACTCACCACCTGGCGTTAATATATACACATCGTTGATTGTAAAACCCAATATTTCTTATAAACACATTCCTTCATTAAGTCTTCTTGCAGGACTTATTGTTGCTTTTACCATAGAGCATTTTACAGGTATGCAACCAACTTTAAAATGGCCCAATGATGTGCTTGTAAATAAAAAAAAGATAAGCGGCATACTGCTTGAACTTTTTAACAATTTGTACGAGAAGCATGGTGTTGTTGTTGGAATAGGAATAAATGTAAACTCAGATGTAAAAGATTATCCGGATCAGCTTTCACAACTTGCCACATCAATGATGACATTAACCAATAAACCCTATGACAGGGTGGAGATACTTGTATATCTTTACTCAACATTTTATAAATGGTACAATGTATACTGTGCTAATGATGGATTTAATAGCATTAAAGAACAATACATGCAGAGGTTTGAGATGCTCAACAGGTATGTTAAAATAATCAACAGGGACGAGACAATAACAGGAACTGTAAGGGATATAGATGAGTATGGAAGATTGGTTCTCGAAAAGGATGATGGTAAGTTAATGAATATCAATTCCGGAGATGTTCATATAATGTAAAATAGAAAGGTTGGTAGATGCTTTTAGCAATTGATGTTGGGAATACAAACATAGTATTTGGGGTATTTGATAAAGATAAATTGGTCACCCACTGGAGAATAGTGACGGCAAGGGAAAGAACAGTTGATGAATATAAATTATTGTTAAAAGAGTTCTTTGAACTTGATAAGTTATCTATTAAACATGTTGATGGAATAGCAATTTCATGTGTGGTTCCACCGGTGATCTCCTATCTTGAAAAGGCATGTATAGATTTGTTTGGCATAAACCCTATAGTAATAGGTCCTGGCATTAAGACAGGTATAAGCATACTTTATGATAATCCAAAGGAAGTGGGGGCTGATAGGATTGTTAATGCTGTTGCCGGTTATGATAGGCATAGAAAAGCACTGATAATTGTGGATTTTGGAACAGCGACAACATTTGATTGTGTTAGCAGAAAAGGTGAGTACCTTGGAGGTGTAATAGCACCGGGTATTGGCATATCCCTTGATGCTCTATTCACGCATGCCTCCAAATTACCAAGGGTAGATATAATAGCTCCACAAACAGTGATAGGGAAAAACACTGTAAATAGTATGCAATCCGGTATATTTTACGGATATGTATCTCTTGTAGAGGGGATTATAAGGCTCATTTCTAAAGAAATGAATGAGGAAGAAATAAAGATCATTGCTACAGGTGGTTTTGCGGAATTGATAGGAAGTGCCTGTAAACTGATTGATGAGGTGGATGAATTCTTGACATTAAAAGGCTTACAGATAATATATACCAAGAATGTTCCTAAAAATAGATAAAATGGTGGCTGAATGACTTACGAACGTGAAGCACTGTTTGATAAAGCTATAGGGCTTTTTAGAAAAGGCAAAATTCGTGAGGCATTCAATATTATAAAAGAACTTGTTGAAAATACGGATTCTTCCATCTACGAGGTAGAGCCAAGATATTTGTTTTACTATGGGTATCTTACAGGCATAGTGGATCACAATTATAAACGTGCAATAGATCTGTGCAATGAAGCCTTAAAAAAAGAGGCTTTTCATACAGATTTTTATCTGTATCTTGCTAAATTGTATATTCTGGTTAATAATAAAAATATGGCTTTAAAACTTCTGCATGGAGGATTAAAGATTGACAATACGAATCAAGAAATTATAAGCTTGATAAAAGAACTGGGTATAAGGCGTAAGCCTGTATTTCCATTTTTGAGACGCGACAATCCTGTTAATAAGGTAGCAGGTAAATTAAGAAGCTCATTTCTAAGATTGGTAAAGGGGGAGAGATGACTGAATATAATGATAAAATTAGAAACATAGCTATCATAGGTTTTGGAGCAAGCGGCAAAACCCAGCTTGCAGATACAATTCTTTTCAACACAAAGGCTGTTCAGAATATAGGTAGGGTTATAGATAAAACATCCAACATGGTTTTAGAGCAAGAAGAGTTTGAGCATCTTACTACAATAACGTGTTCGCTTGCCTCGGTTGAGTTTGAAGGTATTAAATTCAATTTCATAGATACACCAAGTCAGGATGGCTTTCTGGGTGAAACAATCAATGCAATGCAATCTGTTGATGGGATAATCTTTGTTGTAAGTGCTCAGATAGATATCAGGCAGGACATAGAGCTATTGTTAAAGCATGCAAAATTGTTTAATCTTCCTATCATATTTTTTATCAATAAAATGGATGCAGAAAATGCAGATTTTTATAAATCAATAGAAGAGTACAGTAAACATCTAAATATAAAATTAACGCCAGTTGCTGTTCCTTTAGGTGGTGCAAATACGTTTGAAGGGATTTATAGTCTGATAGATAAAAAGGCATATATCTATCCAAAGGACGGATCCGGTCGTCCAAAATCGGGTTCAAATAACGTTTCGGTGGAGGCAGAGGATTCTGAGAAGGTTTTAGTAGAATCTGTAGCAGAAAGCAATGATGAGTTGTTAGAGAAATATTTGAACAATGTTAAGCTGGACGTAAAAGAGTTGACAGACGCAATCAAAAATGCGGTTTTATCAAGAACCCTTTTTCCGGTTATACCGGGTTCTGCACTGCTAAATATAGGTATTGATAAACTTTTAGAGTTGTGCGTCAACTGGTTGCCTCATCCGAACCTATTGAGTGATAAAGTAGTCTTAAAGAGTATCGATGGAGAGCAAAAGTTAGAGATTAAAAAATTAAATACAGAAAAACCAGTTTTGTTTATATTTAAAACCTCTATTGATCCCTATGCAGGAAAAATGAGTTATGCAAGGGTGTTTTCTGGCCAGATAACTCAGGATAGTGTGCTGTACAATGCACAAACCGGGGCAGAGGAAAAAACCAATCACATTTATTCCATGATAGGTAAAAAGAGTAAGCTGATAAACATAGCCAGCAGCGGTGATATTATTGCACTTGCAAAACTTCAGGCAACTAAAACTGGAGATACGCTTAAAGGTACAAAGGATGGTTTTTGTATACCTGTTGCTTACAAGGCAAAGAAACTTGTAGCTTATGCTGTAAAACCTAAAGGTAAGAGTGATGAAGATAAGATCACGCAAACACTTGGTAAGATCCAGGAGGAGGATACGTCTCTATCTGTCAGAAGGGATGCTCAATTGAAGGAACTGATCATAGAAGGCGTATCCAAAGAGCAATTGGAAATAGTGATGCATAAAGCAAAAAGAAAGTATGGTGTAGAGCTTGAACTTGCTCTTCCGGGTATTCCTTATAAAGAGACGATAAAGACAAAGGCAGAGGCTCAGGGTAAATATAAGAAACAATCAGGTGGCAGGGGACAGTATGGTGATGTTTGGTTAAGACTTGAGCCTTTACCCAGGGGTAAAGGAATAGAGTTTATAGATAGTATATTTGGTGGAGCTATTCCAAAGCAATACATTCCAGCTATTGAAAAAGGAGTAAGAGAGGCTGCATCTGAAGGCTTCCTTGCTGGTTATCCGGTTGTAGATTTTTCAGCAACAGTGTATGATGGTTCATACCATGTGGTGGATTCATCAGAACTGGCATTTAAAATAGCTGGCTCATTTGCGTTTAAAAAATGTATGGAGAATGCAAATCCAGTGTTACTTGAGCCAATAATGTTGATTACAGTTACAGTGCCAGAATCATTTACAGGTGATGTAATAGGCATACTGAATTCAAAAAGGGCAAAGATATTGGGTATGGAACACGATGAAAGCAAAAAACAGATAATAAAAGCACATGTTCCATTAGCAGAGGTCCAAACTTATGGTGATGAATTAAGATCTATAACAAAGGGTTTAGGAACATTTGACATACAGTTTGTTGGTTATGAGGAGGTACCTGCACACATAGCAGAAAAGATCATAAATAAAAATAAAAAAGAGGTGAAGGTATAATATGCCTGAAAAGGATAAAACACCTAAAAAAACACTAACAGATGAACTGTTAGAGGATAATTTTTTTAAGCCACCAATAGAGGATGTGCTTGAGGAGTCTTCTGTAGAAGAAGTTAAAACTCCATCAAAAGAGGCAGAGAAAGATGAGGGTGAGAAAAGCGATCTTTTATTTGAAGAAGATTTTCTAAAATCGCCAACAGAGATATCTCCTGAACCTACAGTAGAACCAATCAAGGATACAGCTTCGTTGTCGTCTGTTGAGCAACCCAGAACTGTTCAGCCATCCACTCCACAGGTTTTGGTTGCCACTGATACAGGGAGGGCTGGGAATAAACTCAAGATAGTTATAGCCACTTTAAGTGGAGTACTTGCCTTGTTGATAGTTGGTTTAGTGTATGTGTATCTGCATTATTCAAAGTTAAAACCAAAAGAAGTAGTTGTGGTTGGGGCTCAACATGTAGAGATACAGCATCCTGAAGAAGGGGTTACAAAAACTGCACCGATTGAACAGAAGCCTGCTGAACAATCTCAACCACCACAGCAACCTCAACCACCTCAACAATCACAGCCAGCAACACCCGGTAAAGTAGCAGAACAGGCCAGTACGCCTCAGCTTTCTAATAAGCAGATTACAGAAAACATACCACCAGTTGCAGCACCTCAGCCAGTTACTGAGCTAACAAAGCAATATGAGGTTATACTTGAAGGTATTAAATCAAAGAGGATGTTAAATAATGCAAAGCATATAGGAGAAACAATCAACAATTCACTTAAGTTTGATGTTACAGAAAACAAAAAATCCATACCGATGTATAGCCTGTTTGTCGATAAGATTTATCCTTCAGAAGGTGAAGCAACAGCAGACAATTTGAAGTTAATGGTTGTCAATATTTCAAATGCATCTATTATAAAGGCTGATGGAGGATACAGGATTCTGATAGGTAAATATGATTCAAAGGCAAAGGCAATGTCTAAGATCAATGATATAAAATCAGCAGGTTTGGAGGGACTTGTGAAAGAAACCCCCAATATAGTTTTGACTTACGATCTTAAAGTTTATCCTTTTAAATCAGCAAAAGAGGCAGAACTCTATCAAACCAGAGTGAAAACATTTGCAGCAAAGGTAACATTTGAGGAAGTAAAATAAGATGTTAGATACATTATCTGATAGTGCACGGCTGTATCTAAAAGAATCAATTCCAAAACAACTTCTTTCTGCACTCGTTAAAGGAACTATACCACTCGAGCCTAAAGAACTTTTGATCTTGATAGCTTATCACTTTGAACGGTGTGATGAGCCTTTAAAAAAAGAGGCCCTGAATACTATAAAAACTTTACCGCCTGATATAATAGAATCCGTGGTAAAAGACGATGTGCCTGATTTTGTGCTTGACTTTATTTATAAAAATTATCCTTTATCTCAAAACGCCCTGTATTCTTTAATAACAAACAAGAACCTTTCAGATAACGTGTTTATAGAACTGGCTAAAACAAACGATGAATCAATACTTGAATTGCTCACCAAAAATCAAATGCGTATTCTTAAGAACGATAAGATCTTTGATACATTGATTACCAACCCACATCTTCCAAAGATTTTGAAAGATCAGTTGATGGAGTTCTTTAGTTTTGTAGCAAGCAAAGAACTTAAGAAGTTAAACATAGAGTCTGAAAAGAAGGGTACAGTCAATGAGCAATCATTGCAAAAACATGTTAATACACCTTCGGATCTACCATCAGAACTCCAGAAAGCAGGTTTGCCGTCTTTTATAAAGAATGCGGATCTTCCAGCAGACGCAGCTATGTTACCAAGCCAGATTGAAGCCCAATTGCCTTCTGAGAGAAATCTTGAATTACCTATGGATGCGTTGGATAACCTCCCCACAGAGCTTTTAAGAGAGGGACTTCCATCAGAGCTCATACAGGAGCAGGATGAAAACCTTGATGAGGGTACCAAATTAACACTTTATCAGAGAATACAAAAGATGACTGTTTCTCAAAAAATAAAACTCGCTCTGCTTGGTAATAAAGAAGCCAGAAGTATACTTTTAAGGGATTCAAACAGGATCGTTGTGGAGTCAGTTATCAAGAGTCCACGTATAACTGATGGTGAAATTATAAGTATTACGAATTCCCGTAACATAAGTGAGGATATTTTAAGGATGATCGCTTCGAATAGGGAATGGCAGAAGAATTATAGAATAAGACATGCCCTTGTTTCAAACCCGAAGACACCTGTGCCCATTGCTTTAAAATTACTTGAAACTTTATCAAAACAGGATTTAAAGAACTTAAGTAACAATAAAAATGTGTCAACTGTAGTAGCTACTACAGCAAAACGATTAGTGGGGGACAATAAATAATGGCTCTATTAAACTCCAATAAAAAGGAAATTAATGCGAAGATAGTTTACTATGGCCCTGGCCTGTCAGGTAAGACGACAAACATTCAATATATTTATAAGAAATTGAAGCCAGAACATAAAGGCAAATTAATGACCCTTGCCACGCAAACTGATAGAACATTGTTTTTTGATTTCCTGCCAGTAGAACTTGGAGAGATAAAAGGAATGAAGGTGAGGTTTCAACTGTACACTGTTCCAGGACAGGTTTTTTATAATGCAACACGTAGATTGGTACTTAAAAATGTTGATGGAATAGTATTTGTCGCAACAGCAGAGAAAGACAAAATGTATGATAACATAGAAAGTTTTAAAAACCTTGAAGAAAATATTCAGCATTATGGCAGAAAACTCAGCGATATACCACTTGTAATTCAGTACAATAAAATGGATTTGCCCAATGTGTACACTGTTGAAGAGATGCAAAAAGAGCTAAATAAATACAATGTTCCGTATTTTGAAGCATCAGCCAGTACTGGTGTTGGAGTATTGCAGACCCTTACAGGAATTACAAAGCTGGTTGTTCATAGGTTGAAAACCCAGACAACAATAGCTGAGGCTGATAAATCGCAGGAGAAAGAATTAAAAGAAATACAATTAGAACAAGCCCAGAATGAACAGCAGAGTAAAGTTCAAGCCAAGGCAAAAGAAGTTATAACAGAGGAAGCAGAGTCTCAGAAGATTGAAAAAACCCGCGTTCAGTCACAGGTTCAGGCCCAGATAAAAAACACACCTGCTGTCCAGACACGAAAGTCTTTAAATGTGCTTGAAGTAGGTAAACCAGAGGTTTTGAGTGATAGTACAATTATAGTTCCGGTAATAGCTGTAGATGAAGATAAATCACAGTATGAGCTTAAAATAACAATAAAGTTCTAAAGTAAATTTATGTTTACCCTTGCAAGATACTTTGTAAAATCAGCAATTCTTTTTTTAATTTTAGGATTGCTATTAGGAGGATATATTTCATATAGAATTTATATCCTGAATTTAGGGGTTCCTCAGCCTTTGATAACAGCGCATACGCACTTGATCCTTGTTGGATTTGTTATGATGCTTATCATGGGAGTTGCATTGTGGTTGTTTCCAAGACCCAGAGAAAAGGTATTCTACAGTCCTTTACTTGCAGAGATTTCTTTTTATGTAATGTTTGTTTCAATACTGCTGCGTGCAATAGGTGAGGTGTTGTATGGGTTTATGCTTAACAATGGAATTGGTTGGACAGTAGAGATTGGTTCCTGGGGAGAACTGTTGGGTATGATATTATTTTTTATAAATATATGGGATAGGATCAAACCTATAGGCAGTCATATAAGAGAAAAGAATGGAGAAAAGTTCTAATGAATATTGTTAAATATGCAGGCGTGGTATGTTTGCTGATTATAGTTTCTTTTGTGGTGTTAGTATTACCTTTAAAAGCTGATGAGGTAACAGGTTTCACACAGGGTACATCCAGTTCTGAAACAAAAATACAGGTACCAGAGGCTACAACTGTTTCTCCTATAACTGGAGAACGTTCACTGAAGAATGTGTGGTCAATAGGAGCAAATATTGCATACTCTTCTTATAGCATAAGTAGCGAAGGTTTAAACGATTTAACAAATCAAACTGGTTCCATAGGATATTCAGGTATTTTTACACGATATGGGGTTACAGAAGAGTTTATGCTCACAGGCGAAATTGATTATTTATACGGTTTACTTTCAAGTAATATATCCGGTACAACAATAGAGAACAGCTATTCAGGGTTTCCAATTTCCATAAACATGTTACTTATGATCCCCATGAACAGTTTCAATATGTATGCAGGTGCAGGTCCAATATACCTGACAACCCTTTTGATCAAACAGAAAATAGGTTCAGGTGAATGGAGGGATAAAGGTTATGGACTTGGTGGACAGGGTATTCTTGGTATAGAAACTTACTTAACCGAACACTCTTCATTAGGATTGGAATTAAGATATAAACGTATGAATCTTTATAGAGTGAATGGTAAATATATTGCTCCCCTTGACAATCTAACCATTGGTTTGAACCTGATCTTCTATATTTGAATCTTATTCTGAATCTGAAAACTCAGGAAAGGATCTGCCTCATTGTGCAATTGAAAGCATAACGGGATGATCCCTATACATACAATAATAGATTGTTTCACCGCTCTCGCTCGCCATGCCAACCTTGCAGTGAATTGCTAACCCACTTTTACAAGCTGTTTGCCAAGGTTTTCATCCTTAACCCGAAAAATGCAATAGGAAAGTTTGCTCATTCGTTCAACCCCACGATCCACCTAAGATACAAAGACTTTTT
>JBMFUY010000063.1:0-11495 GCA_049966275.1 bacterium | reverse complement strand
GGAGTCGAATTTGTATCTCGGTACAATTTGTAGCAATTCATTGAGTACTGTGTTAAGCTGACTCATAGCTTGGGCCTCCTTTGTTTATCATTATTTACAAGAGATAGGGTACATCACCCCATTGGAGGCTCCATGCTTTTTTACAGATTTTTAGCGGACAAGAGTGATTTGACGGTTTAAATGACAAGACTTGACAAAGTTATTGTGATCGTGTGTTATACTGGATATAACAGGAGGGAAAAATGAAACAGAATAATGTAGCTCTCAGTAGTTGGTTTATGTTTTTGTTTTCTCTATTATTTTTGATCACACTTTCAAATTGTGGTTCCACCACCACGAATACAAAGATCGTATACCAAAGTTATATTGATAAATTATATCAGATGGGCATTGATAAATATATAGGGTTAGAACCTACAATGGAGACCACACAAACAATAAATAATAGCATATGGGAGATTTATTATTATGATCCTTCTTCACCTGTAAGGTGTTTTAATGACAATCAATACATAGTTTCTTTACATCGTGGTGACCCCAAAAAAGTCCTACTGTATCTTGAAGGGGGTGGGGCATGCTGGGATTATAATACATGTTACAAATTAAGTATGGCAAAATCCTCAGCAAATCCAGTGAAAATAGATGGTATTCTTGACACAACCAATGCTGCCAATCCTTTTTCGGATTACAGTATAGTTTTTGCATCTTATTGTGATGGAAGTGTGTGGTCAGGTGATAATGATGTGGTATTTACAGATACAACAACTGGAGTAACTGCAACAACCTATTTCCATGGCCTTGCAAACCTGTCCGCGGCAATTACGTTAATGAAACAGAACTTTATCAATCCAAAATATCTTGTTGTTTCCGGTAGCAGTGCAGGAGGGTATGGCACTTTTATGGGATACTTTGTAACACGGACTCAATATCCTTTTACAACTCTTGATGTTATAAACGATTCTGGGGTTGGTTTGTTTAACCCAAGCGTAACAACATTATTTCAACATATTTTAACAACATGGAATATTAAAAATATCATTCCACCAGACTGTCCAAAATGTAATGAGCAGATGACATATCTTGTAGATTGGGTATTAAATCAAGATACAAATGTGAATTTTGGCTTCTTTTCTTATTATAATGATATAATTATAGGTTCTGTTTTCCTTCGTATGAATACTTCTGACTTTAAAAATCTATTACTTGATGTAACCAATGACATTCACAATGCGCACCCAAATAATTTTAAACGTTTTTTTGTAGATGGGAGTATGCATACTGTACTTGAGTTGTCAACATATTATACCTTAAGCATTAATGGAACAACAATGGCTCAATGGACCGCGGACATGGTAACAGATACATCAGCATGGAACGATTTATTACAATAATGAATAGACTTCTTTTATATGGATTGATACCTGTTGTATAATGTGTCCGTCACACTAATAATGTTCTGAATCTAAATCTTAAGTGGAACGTATATACCACTATATATTGATGATGACAAACAGGAAATACAACTAATTGAAAAACTGATTAATTTTTTAAAATCTACCCTCTTTTTAAAGAGAAATTCTTATCGTTCACTTTGAGGAAAATTTTTTATTTTATTTATACTAACACGCAAAGCCTATATTTGAAATAGGAATGCACTCTAACTATTTGATAAATATAGATTTTATTTTAGAGATAAATTTTGTTGACAGTGTATTTAGTTTCTTACTATATTTTACCCTGAGAGGAACAAAAGTACCTTTCACCCGCAAAATAGGGGGCTGAACCTTCTTAAAGGTTCAGCCCAGAGATGTGATAGCTTATGCCATCAGTTATTTCTTCTTCTTTGATGTTTTTTTTGCTTTCTTTTTGGTTGCCATTACTTTTCACCTCCTAAATTGGTTGTTTCAATTTTTAACAGATTGTTTTACGCTTTTTTCAAAAAAGAGAAAAATAATGACTATTAACCATACACGAAAAACAGATTTTCCTTTTCGTGCTAGCAAACAATGTGAACCATTTTTTTTGTGGGGTGGATAGGTAAAATATGAGTGGTTAAAAGGAATAAAACTGGAATCAGTTAAGAAAATAGATTTGTCATCATCTGAAGAAACATTACCTTTCATTTTAAATAAAGTAACGATAGTGTTTCTCCTTTGTTTTTAATTATTAAATCTATCATTACTTATAAATTAACACGATGTAAAATATTTTGTCAAGATATAAAAAAGATTTTTTTGTTGTTATGCTAAAATTTTAAAGCAGTTCTTGTTATAACTATAAGAAGGATGGCAAACGCACTACCTTTGATTAGCTCTAATATTCCAACAAGTTTTAAATGTTTTCTTTCCTGATAGTGAAAGAATGTGAGAAGAGCATTATCCAGCAATGGCAAAAATGGCAGGTATATAAGCCAGGATGCTCTGTTAAAATGAATAAGTAGAAATAAAGAAATAAATAACAGAATCAGGTAAGCGATATTTGAAACCCTGTAAATACTTTTTTCGAAGATCAACATTTTTACCTTAAATATACTTGCAGAGAAATAAAGGAAAGAAAAAAGCCATACTAGAATGACATCACCTGTGATATTACGGTTGTAGATTGCATAAAAAAACAAGATAGGAGAGCTAAGAGTTGCCATAGCAAAAAACTCTACTGTGAAAGCTCGCTCTCTGTGCAAGAAGGTAAAAATGCCATACACGGATATTGTTAGTAAGGGGATAAGCAATAATATGAAAAGACTTCTGGTGTTTACGTTAAGCAGAGGAGGAATAAGTATAAACAAACCCAATGAAGAATAAAGCAGAGTAAATATAAGTCCTGATTTGTTTCGTCTTCTTATAAGGAGAGCGATTGGGGCTTTTGTCATAAATAGCAAGGATATTCCTGAAATATACGCCAGATTTTTTATAGTAAACACGACATTGGGTAAGAAGATACCTATTAAACATGAGGTGATCAAAATGCCCCATGAGCCATATTCTTTTGGGAATGGAATATCTTTTAATCGCATATCACTATTTTAATCACATACTTTATTTTTTGTATGAGCTGGATCATAAATGATGTTTTTACATTACATAAGGCTATATCCTTTCTGTTGGTCTTATAAACCTTGAGTGTTTTAAAGATATTCAACTTGTTGACTTGTATAATACTTATAGAATAACTTTAAACAAGAGTGATATTTGTATTTCATAAGCTCATTGAGTTTATAGATGGACAAAACAATAAATAATAGCAAAAATCTTATTATTGTGTGACTGAATAAAAATGTACAAAGATAACTTGAACAAATTTTTTTAATATGTGTAAGTTTTAAAATATAGAGTTTGAAACTATACAACCATACAATGTACGTGTTATGGTACTCTGTAGTAGAGTTGAAATTTAGATTTAAGTTAAAAGGAGGTTAAATGAAAATTTTTGGTAAAAGCGAATTGTTGTCAGAGAAGGTAAGGTATCTGGATCTTGAAAAGATAAAAACTGTAAGAGATCTGGTCTTAGCCTTTCAATACACTTCCATTCAGAGTAGAAATTTAGGAAAGGCATTGAGAATATATGAAAGAATGCTTTCTGATCCAACAAGACCTACCATTTTTATGGGGCTTGCAGGTCCTATGGTGCCTGGTGGTATGAGAAAGGTTATAAGGGATATGATTGAGTATGGGCTTGTGGATGTGCTTGTTTCTACCGGTGCAAATCTCTACCAGGATTTTTATGTGGCACGCGGTTTCAGCCATTACATAGGTTCTCCTAATATGGATGATCTGCTCTTGAGAAAGTACTTTATAGATAGAATATACGATACGCTTGTTGATGAAGAAAAGTTTAGAGAAACGGATGATGCTATAGCTAAGATAGCCGAGGGGTTAGATAAAAGAGAATACTCAAGCAGGGAATTTTTAGAAATACTTGGGAAACACATTAATGATAAGAATTCGATTCTTTATACTGCTGCGAGGAAAGGTGTTCCAGTGTTCTGTCCAGCCCTCAATGATAGTTCAATAGGTATTGGTTTAACAAAGCATTACAGTAAAAACAAAGAAAAGATCATTATAAATCCAATACGGGACAACTATGAACTTGCTCAGATCAAGATGAAATCTAAAACAGCTGGTGTGATCTACATAGGTGGAGGAACGCCCAAGAACTATATACAGCAGATGGAGGTTATATCAGAGGTGCTCGGTGCTGAGGAAAATGGGTACAGATATGCAATTCAGATAACAACAGATGCGCCGCAATGGGGAGGGTTGAGTGGTTGTACTTTTGAAGAAGCTCAATCATGGGGAAAGATTCATAAAGAGGCAGATAAAGTCCAGATTACAGTAGAATCTACGATTGGGATGCCTTTGTTGGTCGGTGCTGTACTGCAGGGGAAAAGCTATAAGAAAAGAAAGCCATTACAATTAAAATGGGAGGCAGATAAACTTGTGGAAATGAAGAAAGGAAAATAACAATGAAGATAGAGCCAATAGATCTTAAAAGGGTTAAAACGAGTTCTATAAAAACGCGGAAAAACAAGGTTAATATAAAAGATTTTGCTAAAACGTATCAGCGTGGATCAAGTGTAAGAGAATTCATGGACAGTCTTCCTAAAATACTTAAAGCAGAGGAGATCAGGGCTTCAGCTCATGCAATAGTAAACGCGAGAAAAAATAACAAACAGGTTATTTTTGCAATGGGAGATAGTGTTATAAAAGTAGGGCTTTCTCCCCTTGTTATAGAATTGATGGAAAAAAATATCATTACTGCCATAGCAATGCAGGGTGCTGGCGTAATACATGATACAGAGATAGCCCTTATAGGTGAGACCTCTGAGGATGTTGCAGTTACAATAAAGGATGGAAGTTTTGGTATGGCAGAAGAAACAGGTTCTATATTGAATGATGCTATTAAATCAGGGGTTGAAAAAAATTTAGGTTTAGGAGAATCTGCTGGCAGGACATTAAATGAGATATCTCCTCCTTATAAAGATCTGAGTGTTACATACAATGCTTATAAACTTGGAATACCATTGACAGTGCATGTTGCATATGGGACAGATATTATACATATGCATCCAAAGGCAGATGGTGCTGCAATAGGCAAGGCAACAGAGATTGATTTCAGGAAATTCACAACAATTGTTACCATGTTAGAGGAAGGTGTTATTATTAATATAGGCTCTGCTGTAATCTTACCAGAGGTATTTCTTAAGGCATTGTCTGTTGCTCGAAACATTGGTTACGATGTGAAAAATTTCACTGCTATAAATATGGATATGATTCAGCATTACAGACCACTTAAGAATGTGGTGGAAAGGCCAACCAAAACCGGTGGTCAGGGGTTTGCCATAACAGGTCATCACGAGATTATGTTTCCGCTGTTAACAGCCTTTATAATAGAATTGCTTGAGGCATAAATGAAGATAGGGATAACAGGGGTAACAAGCCTGCTGGGTTCTCATCTGGCAAAGACATTGGTAGATAATGGGTACGAGGTTCATGGAATAGCCAGAGCAAAAAGACCATCCATTGATACAATAATACACAACAGTTTATTCAAATTCTTTCCTGGTGATGTTACCAAATTCGAGGATCTTGAACATCCTCTCAAGGATGTTGAGTATGTTTTTCATCTTGCCAGTGTATCATCTGAAAGAAAGGCTACTGAAGAGCCATTGGGATGTTTTAAAGTTAATGTCCTTGGTACTGTTAATGTGCTTGAAATGACACGAAGGGCAAAGATAAAAAAGATAATATTTTCCTCTTCTGGTGCTGTTTACATGAACCCTGATAACGCGGCAGAGACAGATCCAGTTCCTGCAAATGGTTATTATGGGTTTACAAAATGGACAGCTGAGAACATGATAAATATTTATAAAAAAAAGTTCTCTGTAGATTTTACGATACTAAGATTTTCCCGTCTTTATGGACCTTATATGGAGCGTAACCCTGTTTTTGATATGGCTTATGGTATTATACACAACAACAGTGTTAAACTTTATGATAGCCCTGGTTCTATTTATGATTTTCTCTTTATAGAAGATGCTGTCAATGCACTTGTAATGTCTATGGATCATAAGTGGAACAATGAAATCGTGAATATAAGTTCTGGTAAAGGCTTGAAGATCTCAGAACTATTGGATATATTCAAACAGATCTCAGGCAAAAAGGATATTCCCCTTGAAATATTGAAACACAATGATCAGATTGATATATTATCCAATAAAAAAGCTTTATCGCTTGGTTGGAAACCTTTCACAGAGACAAAGATCGGAATAGAAAAAACATTTAAGTGGTTTTTGGAAAGTAGATAGTCTTGCCTCTGTGATTATATTATTATGGAGAAAGAAGGAGGAACCAGATATGGGTGGAAACATGATGGTTGTTACAGATGACAATTTTGAAAAGGAGGTTTTGTCATCAGATAAGCCGGTTTTAGTGGACTTCTGGGCAGAATGGTGCGTCCCGTGTAGGATGATAGAACCAGCTTTTAAAGCATTATCAGAGCAATACAGTGATAAAATAAAATTTGGTAGACTTAATACAGATGAAAATCCTCGTATACCCACAAAGTACAATATAATGGGTATACCAACCTTGATCCTATTTAAGGATGGAAAGGTTGTTGACCAGATAGTAGGTGCAGTACCGAAAACAAACATAGAAAAAATGGTGATGAAGGTTTTAGGATAAAGGGGTGTAGGATTTAATGGTAAAAACAGAGACAGTAAAAGATAAAAAAATAGATGATAGTTCCAAGTTTCTGATAAACATTACCTGCGAAGAATTTTATAGCCATGTTTTGAAATCTGAAAGGCTTGTTGTGGTGGATTTCTGGGCAGAGTGGTGTGCATCATGCCATACCATAAAGCCTATATTAGAGAAACTGGCGGAAAAATATAAAAACAAGATCGCTTTTTACAGGGTAAATGCTGATGCATGTCCCAATCTGGTTTCTACTTATCAAATAACAAGTCTACCTACATTGGTTATTTACTATCAGGGCAATTCAGTTGAAAGGCTTGTTGGAGCCACTAAAATATCTGATTATGGGAGGTTTATAGAAAATGCTATTATCAGACTTAACAATTGAAAAAAGTGAAAAAGCACCTCAGTGTGATTCATATGATTGTGTGATAATTGGTGGTGGTCCTGCTGGTATGACAGCAGCTATCTACACAGGTAGGGCTAAACTTAAAACTTTATTGCTGGAAGAGAAGGCGATCGGTGGAGAGATAGTGGTGGCAGATATAGTGGAAAACTATCCAGGCTTTCCAAAAGGGATATCAGGTGCGGATCTGACATCTGCCATGGAAGAGCAGGCACGCTCCTTTGGAACAGAAATTTGTGAGATCGGAGCTAAAAGCATAGAGCTTGATGGTGACAATAGGATTGTAAACACAACGGATGAAAGAAGGATTACAGCAAAAACTATAATCATAGCAGCAGGAACAGAGAATGTTAAACTGAATGTACCTGGAGAAAAACGTTTTACAGGCAGAGGTGTTTCATACTGTGCTCAATGTGATGGTGCATTCTTTAGAGACAGGGAAATAATAGTTGTCGGTGGTGGAGATACAGCGATAGGTGATGCTATTTTCCTGACAAGGTTTGCAAGGAAGGTATACGTGGTTCACAGAAGGGATAAGTTAAGAGCAGAGAAAATACTTCAGGAACGTGCATTCAGCATACCCACAATAGAGTTTATATGGGATTCCATTGTTACAGAGATAAAGGGTAAGAAAACAGTAGAAGCTGTTACGATCAAGAATCTCAAGACTGGCGAGACTTACGATAAAAAGATTGATGGGGTATTTATATTTATAGGTACCAAACCCAATACAGCTTTTGTAAAGGACATTATAGCACTTGATGAAAATGGTTATATTATTACAAATGAAGAGATGGAGACAAACCAGCCTGGAATATTTGCTGCTGGTGATATAAGGTCAAAAACAGTAAGACAGGTTGCAACAGCAGTAGGTGATGGAGCTATTGCTGGATCATCTGCACAGAAATATATAGAAAGATTAGAAATGGTAAAAAAATAAATGGAGGTAACATGGGTTTATTGCAAGAAAAAGACAAAGAGTATTTGAGAAACGAGTTTTCGAAACTAACAAATCCTGTAAAATTGATCCTTTTTACACAGGAAGAAGATTGTACCTATTGTAATGACGAAAAGATACTTTTAGATGAGTTGAGTTCACTTTCTGACAAGATCAAGGTTGAATACTATGATTTCAGCAAACAACTCGATAAGAGGGAACAATACAAGGTTGATAAGTATCCAGCTCTCGTCATAGAAGGAGCAAAGGACTATGGAATAAGATATTACGGAATACCTGCAGGCTATGAGTTTGCTTCTGTGATTGAGGATATTATGGATGTATCTGAGGGTAAGAGTAATCTTTCGCCAGAATCAAAAAAGAAATTAAAGGCAATAAATAAGCCTATCAGGATACAGGTTTTTGTAACACCGAGTTGCCCTTACTGCCCAAGAGCTGTAAGGACAGCGCATAAGATTGCCATTGAGAGTGATCTTGTAACTGCTGATATGGTTGAGGCAACTGAGTTCCCGGAGATAAGTGACAGGTATGGTGTTCAGGCAGTGCCCAAAACAATAGTAAATGATGATGTTGAGTTTGTTGGTGCTTTGCCAGAGGATCAATTCGTTGATGGAGTAATATCTGTACTGGATCAGAACAAATAAGTAAGTTTTTTACTGAATAAGACGGAGGTTGTGCTGATGGCAGATAACGTTGTTGTTATAGGTGGCGTTGCAGCAGGAATGAGTGCAGCGAGTCAGGCTAAAAGAAGAAAACCATCATTAAATGTTACTGTACTTGAGAAGAGTGAATTTGTTTCATATGGCTCATGTGGTTTACCTTACTATATAATGGATCTCACCAAAAAGCATACGGATCTTGTTGCTATTACAAAAGAGCAGTTTAAATCTCAACGAAACATTGATGTGTTAACAAAGGTAGAGGTTGTCAGTATAGATCCAAAAGCTGGTAAAGTGCATGCGATAGACCATAATGAAAAAAAGGATACAGTTTTCCCCTATGATTTTCTGGCTATAACAACAGGTGCATCAGCAGTAAAACCTCCCATACCCGGGATTGATACACCCGGTATCTTTCAGTTAAGAACTCTGGATGATGGTATTGCCATAAAAGGCTATGTAAAATCCCATTCATTAAAAAGGGCAGCTATTATCGGAGCAGGATATATAGGAATGGAGATGGCAGAGGCTTTGAAATGGCTTGGTTTGGAGGTAATTGTAATAGAAAAGTTACCCGGCATATTAGGGACAATGGATGAAGAGATCACTGCTGTTGTTGAGAAGACACTTGAGAGCAATGGTGTTAAGCTATTGAAGTCAACAGAGGTTAAATCATTTGAGAAAAAAGATAATGAAATTATCAGGATAGATACAACAAATGGCAGTTTTGATGTTGAGCTTGTAATCCTATCCATAGGTGTTAAACCAAATTCGCAGATTGCAAAATCAGCGGGCATTATTACAGGCGCACATGACGCAATCCTTGTCAACGAGAGGATGGAAACAAATATACCCAATATTTATTCTGCTGGTGATTGTGCAACAGTAAGACATATACTTTTGAAAAAGGATATGTTTATTCCTATGGGTACAACGGCTAACAAGCAGGGAAGAGTAGCTGGTGCAAATATTGCGGGTGCAAACGAATCTTTTAAAGGTGTGGTGGGAACCGCTGTTGTTAAAATATTTGATCTTGAGGTTGCCAGAACAGGTTTAACTGAAAGGGAGGCATTGGAGAATAGATTCAATGCTGTTTCAAATGTTATAACTGCAAAGACAAGGGCTCACTATTATCCTGGTGGTAAGCCCATCACTATAAAGCTTGTGGTAGAGAAAAAAACTGGCAGATTACTTGGAGCTCAAATGGTAGGTGGCGAGGGCGTGGCAAAAAGGATAGATATTGTAGTCGCAGGGTTGTACAAGGGTATGACAGTGGATGAACTTTCAAGGTTGGATCTCAGCTATGCACCACCATTTGCACCTGTGTGGGATCCTCTGCTGGTAGCGGCAAATGAAACATTGAAGAAGGTTTAAAATTATGAATAGGGTTGAGATCACATGGAAGGATGGAATGAGGTTTGATGCTGTGCCGGACTCAGGGCACACGGTTGTTATGGATGCAGAAAAAGAACATAATGGTACGGATGCAGGACCAAGGCCTATGGAGCTTCTACTTGTTGGACTTGGTGGATGTACGGGCATGGATGTGGTGGCTATATTAAAGAAGATGCGAAAACAAATAAATAATTTCAGGTTGAACATTACAGCAGAAAGGGCAACGGAACATCCAAAGGTCTATACAGATATAAGATTAGAATATATAATTGAAGGTGACATGGAAGAAAAAGATGTGGAAAGGGCTATAGAGCTTTCACAGCATAAGTTCTGTTCAGCCTCTACGATGCTTGGTAAGACAGCTAAAATAACGTATACGTATAAACTTTTAAAATCACAGGTGACTAAAACTTGAGGATAATACGTCTTATATTTTCAAGTGCACTTTTAATAATTATTTTTTCTCATTTCTGTTATGCAGATTCATTACTTTTAACAACAACGCCTGGGTCTGCTGGTATGGGTGGAGCCTTTGGCTCTCTGGCAAACGACAATGGTGCTATAATTATAAATCCAGCCGGTATAAGTGCTACAAAGAGATACGGTGCAGAGGTGGGATATTTAAATACAAATCCTTATACAGGTAGCAGATTGGATTTATCAGTAGTTGATAGTGTAACATCCCCTGTAGGTGCAGGGTTTGGTTATTATAGAGAAAGTTATAATGAATCGTCTTTAAAAATACAGAAGAACGTATATGCTTTAGCCCTTTCCATGGGAGAGCCAGGAATTTTCAGTGCTGGAATTACAGGTAGACTTGATCAATTCACACATGGATTATCAGGACAGGCAGAAACACTTGGTTATGGCATTATCTTCTCACCAGGGGTACCTTTTTTAAATATCTCTCTTGCCGGACTCAATCTTACGAGGATAAAAGGAAATAGAGAACAACTATCACCCCGGGTTATAGATACAGGTATTTCAATGTTATTGCACGGTATATTTACCATTGCGTTTGATGCTGTGAAAAATCTGGATGTTGATGCTGATAAAAGTATGGATTACCATGCAGGAGGAGAGATCGTTATTGCTCATCAGGTAGCTTTCCGTGGTGGATATGCATGGGAAACTGCTGAAAACACAAAAACATATTCAGCAGGCATTGCCTGGGATGCTCCAAGATTTACGCTTGCTTATACTTTTGTTGGTGATGTGGAACACCAAAAAGACAATACGCAACTTGTATCGTTTACCCTGTATCCGTTTTAATCAGTAAAACCAATATTGAGAATTTCTTATTTTATTTAACCCGAAAAATGCATTTGCGAAATAGGGAAGCTTGTGTAATGAGTGATGGGGTACCCACCCGAAGGGAAGGG
>JBMFUY010000062.1:0-11529 GCA_049966275.1 bacterium | reverse complement strand
AGAATACCTATATTTGACGCGGGGTTATCACTCATTACACAAACTTCCCTATTTCGCAAATGCATTTTTCGGGTTAAGCCAATCCTCTGTTCAGAAGCTCTAATGCCATGTTATAAACGTTATCAACATCAAATCCATACTCCTTCATTACAACATGCCCGGGTGCTGATGCACCAAACTTATCTATACCTATACATACACCATTATCCCCTGCATACTTTTGCCATCCATGTGTTGAACCAGCCTCAATGGTAAGCCTTTTCCTTATTGTTACTGGCAGCACATGATCCCTGTATTCCTTTGGTTGAGACTCAAAAAGTTCCCAGCTTGGCATGGACACAACCCTGGTCTGTATACCATCAGATAGAAGGCGATGTTTGGTCTCCATTGCAAGTTGAACCTCTGAACCAGTTGCTATAATGATGAGATCGGGTTTTCCATTCTCTGCATCAGAAAGTATGTAAGCCCCTTTTCTCAAGCCTGATGCACTTGCAACCTTTGATCTGTCAAACACAGGTAGATTCTGTCGTGTAAGGATAAGGGCAACAGGATGATCCTTGATTTCAATAGCAACCCGCCATGCCTCTGCAGTTTCGTTTGCATCACATGGTCTTATAACTATCAAACCAGGGATTGCTCGTAAACTGGTCAAATGTTCTATTGGTTGATGGGTCGGACCATCCTCACCAACACCTATACTGTCATGTGTAAACACGTATATAACCTTTAGTTTCATAAGGGCTGCGAGTCGTATAGCTGGCCTCATATAATCTGAAAAAACAAGGAATGTAGAACCAAAAGGGATAACACCCCTGTGTGCGGACATACCATTCAGTATTGCACCCATTGCGTGCTCGCGTACACCAAAATGGATATTCCTACCTTCAAAACCCCACTTATCACCCACCAATCCCTGAGGATCCGATGGGACAATTTTAGGGTTACCAAAGTCTCCCATGTGCAGCAGGACCGTGTGCGTTGAAGGATTAAGATCACATGACCCCCCTACTAGATGGGGAAGTTTAGGTGCTATAGCATTCAGGATCTTACCTGATGCAACTCTGGTTGCAATACCCTTTGTATCCGGAGGAAAGAATGGTATTTCTTTATCCCAGTTATCAGGCAGGGTACCGTTGATCAACATGGTTAATTCCTTTGCAAGTTCAGGGAATACCTCTGAGTACTTCTTAAACTTATCATTCCAATCCTGCTCTGCTTTTTTACCCTTATCTATAGCCTTTCTAAAGCGAGAAACTACCTTTTCAGGAATATAAAACTCTGGTTTATCCTGCCAGTTGAGTGCCTTTTTTACAAGCTCTACCTCCTCTTTACCAAGTGGTGCTCCGTGTGCTTCAAATGAATCCTGTTTGCCAGGAGAGCCATATCCTATATGGGTCCTGATGGCTATTAACGATGGTTTATATTTCTCCTGTTTTGCAATAAGTATAGCCCTTTTTATAGCATTTATATCATTCCCATCTTTTACAACCTGGGTGTGCCATCCATAAGCCTCAAACCTCTTTATTCTGTCTTCTGTAAATGTAACATCTGTGGAAGATGCGAGTGAAACATGATTATCGTCATAAAGGTAAATAAGTTTACCCAGTCCTAAATGTCCGGCAAAGGATGCAGCTTCTGCTGCAACACCTTCCATTAAATCACCGTCTCCAACGATTGCATAAGTATAATGATCTATGATCTTAAACCCTGGTTTGTTGTATCGTGCTGAGAGATAGGCTTCTGTTATTGCCATACCAACCCCATTTGCAAATCCCTGACCAAGAGGGCCTGTGGTAACTTCAACACCCGGAACAACACCCCTTTCAGGATGCCCTGGGGTTATACTACCCCATTGTCTGAACCTTTTGATCTGATCGAGTGGGATATCATACCCGGTAAGATATAACAGACTGTAAAGGAGCATTGAACCATGACCTGCTGAAAGTATAAATCTATCCCTGTTAAACCAATCTGGATTTAATGGATTGTGCTTGAGAAAATGCGTCCATAGAACGTACGCCATGGGTGCTGCACCCATTACCATCCCTGGATGGCCACTTTTAGCCTTTTCAATTGCATCTATAGATAAAAATCTAATGGTATTTATACATAGTTCATCCAGTGAAACAGCATCTTTTAATTTAGCTGTTTTTTTCATAAACTATCTCCTTTGTCTTTAAAGGTATAATTAGCAAAAACTGCAGCACCAATTACCACTGCATGATGTCCTAATTTTGATTTAACAACCTTAAGGTGTGAGACTGCAGATTTAATAGCGTACCTGTGTACACCCTTATCAACTCTATCCACAAGCTCTGGTAATCCCTCTATAATTCCACCACCGAGGATCATTATGCATGGGTTAAATGCATTTATCAGACTGACCATACCAGCTATAAGTGCACGTGATACCCTTTCTATAATATTTTTTGCAAGTGGATCTCTTTTATGTGCTGAAATAGCTACAATCTCTGCTGTGATTTTCTCTGGATCACCACCTGCTAACCTGAGCAACCTTGCTCCTGAAACTGGATCAGCTAAAACCTTTTCCTTTGCATCCCTTTTTATTGCCCATCCACTTGCAATTGCTTCAAGACATCCCCTGTTGTGACATGTGCACTGAGGACCGTCAATCTCAACTGTGATGTGCCCTATCTCTCCTGCTGTATTCGTGCAGCCCTCAAGAAGCTTTCCTTTACTCACTATGCCTCCTCCGATCCCTGTACCAACAAATACGCATACAATATCATCATACCCTTTACCTGCGCCATACTTCCATTCACCGAGTGTAGCTGCCCTCACATCATTCGTGATTGCAACCGGTATATTGAGGCGTTTGTTAATGTCATGTTTGAGTGGCACATTATGCCAGTTCAGGTTTGGTGAAAATATAACCCTGCCCTCCCCGGGATCAATCTGCCCTGCCATACCAATTCCTATTGCATCGGGTTTATGCCCTATATTAACAATCAATTCCTGTGCCATATCTATTATGTCTTTTTCAATATCAACAACCTTTGCTCCATGCCTTACACCACGCCTTATATGTTTAAAAACTGTGCCGTTGCTTTTAACCCCAGCAACTTCTATCTTTGTTCCGCCTATGTCAATACCAAGCGTCCATTGTGTTTTTTTCATTCTTTTACCTTAAACAATATTTACTACTATCATGAATTTAATGTTCAATTGCTAACACTTATTAACTATTTTTGACAAGATTTTTTACAATGGATAAAAAAACATCCATTGAAATTTGTATAAGCCCTGATATATTTTTTATATGAATGAAAAAAAATGCATTTCTATTATACCACTTGGCTGTCCGAAAAATGATGTTGATAGTGAGTTGATCGCAGGGGCATTTAAAGATGCTGGATACAATATAGAATGGAATGCCTTAAAGGGAGAAGCGGTTATTATCAACACATGCGGATTTATAAAGGATGCAATAGATGAATCCCTTGATGCTATTATGTCCTCAATACTCGCGAAAAAACAGGGGCAGGTAAAAAAGGTAATAGTTACCGGTTGTCTTGCTCAACGATTTGGTAAACAACTTACATCGAAATTAAAGGATGTAGATCTATTTTTAGGAGTAAATGGTTTTGAAAGCCTTCCGTCATTGATAAATAATAGCAATGTTCAAACATTAATATCAGACACCCCATTTACTGCTTATCCAGAAAAACACAGAAGAGTCCCATTAAAAGGAAATCATTCTGTTTATGTAAAGATAGCAGATGGTTGTAATAATAGGTGCTCTTACTGTGTTATACCATTTATAAAAGGAGGGTTAAAAAGCAGAAGTATACAGAACATTCTTGAAGAGGCAAGAGCATTGGTGGATAATGGGGCAGTAGAAGTTAACCTTATTGCTCAGGACACCTTGAATTTTGGTATTGATAGAGGAAAGAATCAGTTCATTGAGCTATTATCAGGTCTTGAGAAGATAGATGGAATTAAATGGATAAGATTAAACTATTTATATCCATCCCATCTCACAGATGACATAATTTCTTTTATAGCAGACAGCGATAAGATCGTTAAGTACTTTGACATACCCATTCAACACATATCTGATCGCATATTAAGACTTATGAACAGGAAAACCACATCAAAGGATATAAGACAGCTTATAGAAACATTACACAAAAAGATAAAAGACCCGTTTTTGAGAACAACTGTTATTGTTGGCTTTCCAGGTGAAAGTGAACAGGATTTTGATCTGTTATTAAAATTTTTTGATGAGTATCCATTCCATCGCATTGGCGTATTCCAGTATTCTAAAGAAGAACCAGCTCCTGCTTCCAGACTAAAAAATCAGGTTTCTAAAGATACTGTTGTAAAAAGGTTCAATCAACTCAGCGAATTCTCCAATGAACTTATGCATAGTCTGTCATCAAGGTTCATAGATAAAACGTATGATGCTATTATGGATGGCACTGATCCTGATGATCCATCCATATTACTATTAAGGACATGGTTTTTAGCCCCTGAAATAGATGGTTATGTAATGGTATATCCTGATTCATCCGGTCAGAAGGCTGTTACCGGCAACGGGTATGCTGTGCTAAATCCATCAAACAACAAGATTAACCTCAAAGCAGGGGTATTTAAAAAGGTCAGGATCACAGATGCTATTGGCGCTGATTTTGTAGGTGAGGTTATATAATATGCCAGTGTTCCACAATATAGGCAAGCTGTTGATCATATCAGGCATGGTTATACTGATCATAGGTGTGTTGTTCATACTTGTCGGAAAGTTAAACCTGCAATGGTTTGGTAGACTACCAGGAGATATATACATAAAGAAAAAGAACTTCAGCTTCTATTTTCCATTAAGTACCAGTATCCTGATAAGTATTGCGTTAAGTATCATCTTCTACCTTATTTCCTTACTTTTGAAGCACTGATGGAAAAAAACGAGATGTTTATACCAGGATATCAGATGTTCTACACTCTCATATTTTCTTAAAATGTTAGAGAGATACAATCATGTTTTAAGAAGTTCAAGATGAGGAAACCTCTTTTGTTTCCTCTGTATTGTTTACTGTAGTATGTTTGGCCTGTTCTGCTGATGGTTTAGAAGCAGGTTTTGTTTTTCTGGTGGGTTTCTTTTTAGCCTTCTTTTTCTCTGATAGCAACTTTGCCAGCATCTCAAGCTTTGCGTCTAATTTTGTAACTTCATTATTCAGCTTTTTTATATCTTCTGCAGACGGTAAACTAAACATACCAAGTGCCATTGGCATAATAGCGTCAAGCCTTGATTTTACCTTCATCATCTGTTCAAAGGTTTTATCCAGCATAGGCTGAATATTCTTTGCCGATATAAGCTTTGCCAGCACATCACTCAATGTAACCCCTCCAAACAGATCCATATTCTTTTTTTTCATAAAACACCTCCCTTTCTTATATAATCAAAGAAATTAAGATTATGTCAAATACTTCTAATACAACCCCTATTGTGTAATATGTAATAGTTTTTGAAATAGTACTTTACATCACATGGTACCACTTGACTATATCTAAAATGTCTATTACCTTGTTTTGCAAAACGTACAACACATCATGCTTTTAAAATTTATCATAAAAAGGCTTTTAATGATGATACCTGTTATGATAGGTATCACGTTCATCTCCTTCCTTATAATCTCCCTTGCACCAGGTAATATACTGACATCCCTTAAAATGAACCCGTACATATCTCAAAAAACTATCGAAATGATGGAGCAGGCATACGGGCTTAACAAACCATTACTTGAAAGATATGGTTTATGGCTATGGCAGGTACTACATTTAAACCTTGGCAACAGCATATATTATCATGCACCTGTACTTGAGCTTATACTTTCAAGGGCAAAAAATACACTTATCTTATCTGTTTGTGCGATATTTGTATCGTGGCTTCTCGCGCTACCCATTGGTATTACTTCAGGTATAAAGGAAGGCAGTCTATTTGATAGAATAACATCCTTTATAAACTATGTTGGCATTTCCATACCATCGTTCTTCCTTGCTTTTATCCTGCTTCTTATTGTTGCAAAAACAGGTATCTTACCAACCGGCGGCACAACGAGTCCACTTTACAATCTGTTGAGCCCAATGGACAAACTCTATGATAGACTTATACATCTTATCATGCCTGTAACCGCGCTTGCAGTACCACAGATCGCCTCTTATGCAAGACTTATTCGCACAAACATTATAGATGTTAAACACAGTGAATTTGTCACTGCTACAAAGGCAAGAGGGGTCAAAAACAACAGGGTGATCTATGTGCATATATTGAAGAATGCCATAAATCCATTTATAACCCTGGCAGGGTATGATTTTGGGAGTTTGCTGGGCGGAACCGCACTTGTCGAGGCTATACTTAATCTTCAGGGGCTTGGAACCTTACTTTTAAAAGCAGTAATGTCCATGGATGTATTTCTTCTCATGGGTGATATACTGATCGGTGCTGGTATGTTGTTGATAGGTAATCTTCTGGCAGATATTGTGTTGTTGTATGTTGATCCGCGCATCAAATCACAGGTATAACCGGGTGCAATATGCATGAGAAACCCATTGTTATAACAGCAGGCATAATACTCCTTATCTTTTATCTAAGTGCTGTGTTTGCACCTTTTGTTGCACCTTATTCTTACAAACTACAGAACAGGCAATTCCCTGATGAACCTCCAACATCTATCCACATAACCATTCATGAACATGGTAAAACGCATATCGTAAGACCCTATGTTTATAGATACATCCTATCTGATATACACAGCGAGACATATAAAGAGCTAAAAGATAAGCGATATCCTATAGAGTTCTTCACGCATGGAAAGCTTTTTTACGTTAAAGGTGCATACATACACCTGCTTGGGACTGATGCGCTTGGAAGGGATTACTTTTCAAGGCTTGTTTATGGTGCGAGGATCAGCCTTTTTATAGGGCTCATAGGTGCTGGCATAAGTTTCGGCATAGGGATTATCATAGGGACATTGTCTGGTTACATTGGTGGGATTGTAGACACTGTTGTAATGAGGCTCACTGAAATTATAATGTCACTACCAACCTTTTATCTGTTACTAACACTCTCAGTGATAATACCAGCAGGTGTTAGCTCCTCAATTACATTTTTGCTTATCATTGCTATATTAAGCTTTATAGGTTGGGCAGGGTTTGCCAGGGTTATCAGAGGCATGGTGTTGAGCCTTAAAGAAAGGGACTTTGTCAGTGCATCGAGAGCCTATGGTGATACCGTATGGGGTATCATAAGGAAACAGCTTATCCCAAACCTGCTTTCATACACCATTGTTTCAATAACATTATCCATACCAGCCTATATTATAAGTGAATCTGCTTTAAGTATGTTAGGACTTGGCATAAGAGAACCTGATGTAAGCTGGGGCAATATGTTAAGCGAGGCAACAAATATAGAAGCATTAACAACAAGACCATGGATGCTTGCATCAGGAATATGTATTGTTGTAACTATACTCTGCTTGAACATTATAGGTGATTACTTAAGAAGCCATACAGATCCAGGAACACACTGATCGTATCATTGTCGCAACGATTTTTAATACATCAAGAACACCAATGAGAATACATAGCCTGTTAACATGTGTTATAGTTGCAAATCAAAAAAAATTATTATAAAAGGTTTATATTCTATGTTGTATACTTTTTGCACACTATATTAAAATATAGTATAAATGTTATAATGAAAATGGATGATGAAAAATATATTGAATTGATCAACCAGATAGGATTGCAGTTGTTTGAGATCAATGAACCAGAACAGGTGATAGATGTGTTCCTTCGTGGTGTCCTGAACATCACTGGAATGGAAATGGCAGCCATTCATGCATACAACACAAAGACAGGAAGGCTTGAGATTGTAAAATCCATCGGCATACCAGACGACATTTATAAATCTGTTTGCAACCTGTTACCAAATGAAGGCGTTTCTGGGAAGGCATTTTATGAGTCTTCTGTTATGTTCTACAGTAAAGACATAAAAGATAATCCTGCTATCACAATTATTCCGGATAGGGTAGGTACTCTCATCGCGATTCCAATCAGGTTTATGGATATTACAATAGGTGTGCTTGCGATTGCGAGTCAAAAGGTAAAACCAGTAGATGATATTGATAGGGAGTTTCTCGAAAAGATAACAGGATATATTGGGGGTATTGTTGAATATATAAGACAGAGCAACCAGTTAACACACAAGGTGAAAAAGGAATTCTACAACAAAAGAATTGTTGAAAATATCATTCAGGATCTACCTTCCGGTGTTATCTATATGGATACAAATGGCAGGATATTGCTTTTTAACACTGCTATGGAACAGATAACAGGTATAAAAGCTGATGAGATCATAAATAAACCAATAAATGAATTTATAAACAGGATAAAATTAACGGGCTTTGACTATCAGGACGTTGTAAAGAATGCTGTTGTGAAAAAGAGGATGAACAGTTTTGGTGTTTTACCGGATGGCAGAGAGATATATTTCGGTTTCACAATAGCCCCTATAAAGGATACCCTCAACAATGTTGAAGGCGTTATTGCAATATTCGCAGATCTAACTCAGGTAAAAAGGATGGAGGAAGAACAACGGCGTATGTCCCATCTTGCAATGATAGGCGAGATGTCTGCAAGGCTTGCTCACGAGATCAAGAATCCACTTGCAAGTATCATTATAGGTATTCAACTGTTCAAGAAAAAATATCCCAATGAGGCGGATACAAGGTACCTTGATATGATCATTTATGAAATTCAGAGGATAGATGACCTTGTCAAGGATCTTCTAACATATTCAAAATCATCCGTTCCTCATATGACAGTTGTCAATGTGGCAGAGGTAATAAAGAATGTTCTTAATATCCTTTCACCTCAATTAGAACGCTACAATATAAAATCAGAACTAATTATTACTGATAACATGGAAACAGAAATTATTGCGGATGAGATAGCCATACACCAGGCTATAATGAATATAGTTAACAATGCCATAGATGCTATGCCAAAAGGAGGCACCCTCACCGTAAGTATAACTCATCAGAAAATGCCAGGAAAATTTATAATAGAGCAGGGAACTAAATTTGAATATCCAGAACAGGACCTGTTAAGGATAGACATACAGGATACAGGTAAGGGTATTGAAAATGCCTATCTTGATAAGATATACACCCCATTCTTTTCTACAAAGGCACAGGGAACAGGGCTTGGGCTCAGCATTGTAAAAAACATAGTGGAAGAGAATATGGCGAAGATAAGTGTAAACAGCATTAAAGATAAAGGTACAACTTTCAGCCTATTGTTTTTAAAAGGCAGAAGAAAAAAATGCTTTGAGGTGATAAATTGTCCTCCTGAAGAAAGAGAAAAATGTGAGGCGTATTTAAGAGGAGACACATACAGATGTTTCAAATATAGAGAACTCTTTACTGGATGTTGTGGAATTAAATGCATAAATTGTGAAGTGTACAAGAAAGGGATCATCCTATGAACATACTCATCATTGATGATGAAAAGATATTGGTAAGCTTCATTGCTGATGCATTAAAACTGCAGAAGTATAACGTATTTGTAGCATACACAGCAGAAGAAGGGTTGAATATTATCCAGAAAGAGAACATAGATATTATACTGCTTGATATTATGCTGCCGGATAAAAATGGACTTGTGTTACTGAAGGAAATAAAATCTCTTGATGAATCTTATGAGGTGATCATAATAACAGCCCACAGCTCCATCAGGGATTCAATAACCGCAGTCAAGATGGGGGCTGAAGATTATTTAGTAAAGCCATTTGAACTTGAGGAGCTTGAGGTCACCATAAATAGGGTGGCTGAAAAGATCAGGCTTAAAAGAGAGCTCAATATACTCAAGAGTAAGGATGCAGAGGTAAAGCTGAATTACTATGTTGGGACATCACCACAGATTAAAGAAGCCTATGCCCTTGCAATGAGGATTGCCCAGGCAGAACAGGCTATAGTACTTATTGAAGGTGAAAGTGGAACAGGGAAGGAGCTTCTGGCAAACTTCATCCATAAAACATCAAAAAGGGCAAATAGACCCTTTCTGGGTATAAACTGTGCTGCCATACCAGAACAGTTGCTTGAGGAAGAGTTTTTTGGATATGAACCAGGTGCATTTACGGATGCAAAGAAAAGAAAAAAGGGGCTACTTGAGCTCGCGGATGGTGGGGTTGTTTTCCTTGATGAAATAGCAGAACTTTCTCCATTGCTTCAGGCGAAACTATTGAGGGTTATAGAAACAAAAAGCTTCATGAGGCTTGGTGGTGATAAGGAGATACGATGTGATATAAGGTTTATTGTTGCGACCAATAAAAATCTGAAAGAACTTGTGAATAAGGGCTTATTCAGAGATGATCTTTACTACCGTATATCAGTTATGCCCATCAAACTTCCACCATTGAGAGAACGGAAAGAGGACATACCAATACTTGTTAACGATTTTATACGATCTCTGAGTACAGCAATGCAAAAAAATGTAAGCGGTATAAGTAAAGAGGCACTTGATATATTATTGAATTATGATTGGCCTGGCAACATCAGAGAACTTAAAAATGTAATAGAACGTGCCATCATGTTAACGGATACTGAGATTATCAATAAAGAACAGATCTTGTTGCCTAAAGATACTGGCACTCATTTTAAACACACATACCTTGATAATGTTGCAAAAGCAGTACTTGAGATCAAGGAGCCACTTCCAAAAGTGATCTCTGAAATAGAAAATACGCTTATATTAAAAGCTCTTGAGAAAACACAATGGAATGTTACAAGGGCAGCGAAGGTACTTGGCATATCAAGGAATATCATCAATTACAAATTCAGAAAGGGAGAGATCCCTACCCCACCTGATATCAAAAGTGAATCTTAAAATGGCCCTTAAAATAAAATTTCCTCAGTTCTATTAGAAGAACTGAGGAATACGACTAAAAAAGCCGATGAAATCTAAACTGCTAATTAAGCTTTTGTAACCTTTGAAGCTTGAGGTCCTTTTGGACCTGATACGACTTCAAAACTCACCTGATCTCCTGGCTTTAGAGACTTATATCCGTCTCCCTGGATTGCTGAATAATGAACAAAAATATCCTGTCCATTATCCTGTTCAATAAAGCCATAACCTTTGGCATCATTGAACCATTTTACTTTACCACTTGCCATCAAATCTCGACCCTCCTTTCTTTGTCCATCTATGATGGGAATACATTAAGTATAGTTATACTTTATGAATTGTCAACAACTATCATAACAGTGTCAAATAAAAATTAAAAGTGCACACCTAAGAGTTATAGCCTAAAACCAAAAAGGAGGCTTTAGATTATGACTCAAATACACAAAAGATTTACGGATGTGTGTATTTCACTCAATTCTGCCACCTGTTTCAATTCAAAGTTGCCACTGATTACAATCCAATTCTGCCATCCCTATCGGAGCGTAAGCGACGCTGACATTCTTTCTTATCTCCAATCACATCTGTCCAAACCAATAATTCTAAAAC